>CAYZLT010000001.1:0-24266 GCA_964479175.1 uncultured Solibacteraceae bacterium
GCGCGGGAAACGAGCCGACCGACGGCACGCTGGCGCAGGCCGACAGCAGCAGCACACAGGCAAAGACGGAGGGGGACATCCCGCGCATGGATCCATCGTATGCGCGTGTGGACCGGACTACGGACGTGTCAGTCGTGCGCCGACGCGGCGGGTGATCTCGGCGGCGACGGTCGACACCGTCGGTGGCCGGAGCACCTGCAGGTGGTTGCCTGGGACTTCAACGATGTCCACCTGAGACAGCCAGCGACCCCACCCCAACGTGGGGTCGGCATCGTCTCGGCGCAGGTCTGACGAAAACACGAGCGCGTGTCCGCCCTCAACGCGCAACGCCGCGTAGCGTTCCTCGGCGTGGCGGTGTGCCTGGAACACCGTCCACGCGCGTTGTGCATCGGCCAGCGAGTAGTCCTCGGGCAGCACACCAGCGGCAATGGCGCGATCGGTGACGCGAGTGAGTTGCGCGTCGAGTGCATGGCCGCGCAGTTCCGCGATCTCCAGCCCGGCATCGGCACCAAAGATATCGGCCAGAAGTGTCGCGGAGTCCTTGCGCCACTCGGCCGGCGGCATCGCGCCTGGGGCCAGCGTGTCGAAGATGACGAGCAGATCCACCGCCCGACCAGACTCAGTCAGCCGACGCGCGAGATCAAACGCCACAATCCCACCATACGACCAGCCACCAATCCGATACGGCCCGTTTGGACACTCGCGGACGATCGCATCGAAATACCGCTTTGAGAGCGCGCTGACCGTGCGCTCCGGCAACTCACCAGCAACCAGTCCAGGAGCCTGGAGACCGAACACGGGCATGGCAAGCCTCTGCGCGAGCACGCCGTAGCAGGCGACGGTACCGCCGGCCGGATGGATCAAAAACAGGGGAACGGAATCCCCGTGCCCCTTGCCGGCACTCAGACGGACCAGCGACTGGCCGCCGGATGGCGTAGTGGGACCAGCGCTGTTGGGAGCCAGTCGGCGCGCGGTGGCGGCGGACAACCTGGCAACGATCTCGGCGCCCAGACCACCCTCTGGAGAGTGCCAATGCAGTTCGAGTTGCCCCCCGGACACACCGACCACCAATTCAAGTGCATACGGCGATCGATTGCGGGCACTGCTCGACTTGCCCGTGTCTTCATCAGCCGTCGCGAAACCGTGTCGGCTCTCCACGACGTCGTCGACATGCCCCAGGAAGTTGAAGAGCACTGCGGGCCTGGGCAGTCGCGCGATCTCGGGATCCTTCGCGAGATACTTCAGGGCGCCGAACCCTGCACCACACTGCGGCACCTCCGAGACGAGCCGACGCACCACCTCAGTGGGGGTGGCGTCAGCAGACGGCGCACACACCAGCGGGTACACCGCCGTGAACCAACCCACCGTGCGACTGATGTCGAGACCGGCGTTCGGCGACGTCCGGCCGTGACTTTCCACATCCACGGCGACAGCCACTTGACCCGTGACTTCCGTCCATGCCATCCACAAAGCAGCCAGGATATGTTCCTGCGACAACTGACGAGGCACGTCGACCTGGTCGTGGTGTGAGACCGCATCGGCGTACGTTTTGCGCGGTGCCGGCAGCACCGCGTGATGGGGCTGCGACAGCCAGAACGATTTCTGATCGTCGAGCGCACCCGAAGCCGCCGCCTTCGCCCAACTGTCACTCCACTGACGCCACGAGTGGGTCTTGGGTGCCAACGCCGGCGATCGTCCATGGAGAAGATCGTGGCAGACCTGCGTGAGGTCATCAACCAACACACCCCAAGACACGCCGTCCACACCAAGATGGTGCACGACCCAGATCAGTCGTCCTGGCTCACCGGCACCACACGTCACATACACGGCCCTCCACAACGGGCCGTTGATCGGATCAAGCGACGACTGCAGGTCGGACGCGATGGCCGTGAGTCTGGCAGCCCGCTCACTTTTCGGCACTCCAAGCAGTGACTCATGCCGGAACACCCGTGCATCGTCCGCCCCTCCGTACCACAGCATGAGGCGATCGGGCGTCAGCGACGAGCGCAGGCGCAACGCATCGTGGTGATCGGAGAGTCGGCGCAGCGCACGTTCGACCAGGTCTGCCGAGAGGCCGGCCGGCGTCTGAAGGATCACCGACTGGTTGAAGTGGTTCGCCGCGGCGAACTGCAGATCGATGAACCAATGCACGATCGGAGACGGCGTGACCTCGCCCGACAGGAGTCCGGTTTCAACGGGCGGTCCGGTGTGTGTCGGCGCGCTCGCGGCACGATCGGAGGCCGCCACCAGCGTCGCCACGGTCTGATGCTCCAGCAACAGCGCCGGAGTCACGGCAAATCCATTCTTCTTTGCGCGTGCGGCGACCTGAATCGCACGGATCGAGTCGCCGCCGAGTTCGAAGAAGTTCTGATCACGACCGACCGAGGGTATGCCGATCACATCCGACCAGATCGTCGCCATGGACATTTCGGCCGGCGTCCTCGGTGACTGCGTCGTCTCCGCCACAGCCATCACTGCGGCCGGTTCGGGCAGTGCTCGTCGATCAAGCTTTCCGCTTGGGCCAAGGGGCAACACGTCCATCGCGACAAACGCGGACGGCACCATGTACTCCGGCAGTCGACCTCTGAGGTCGTCCCGAAGTGTCCGTTCGTCCATCGTCCCGCCACGGACGGGCACGATGTAGGCGACGAGCCTGCTTCCACCCACCACCGCCACGGCGGCATCGGCCACCGCTGCGTGCTGGAGGAGTGCGGTTTCGATCTCGCCAAGTTCGATACGGAATCCCCGCAGCTTGACCTGCGTATCGAGGCGTCCGAGATATTCGATCTGTCCATCGGCGCGCCACCGCGCGAGATCGCCTGTGCGGTACAACCTTGCGCTTTCGCCTGGTTCGTCGGTGAAGGGATTCTTCACGAACCGCTCGGCGGTGAGCTCCGGTCGATTCACGTACTCGCGGGCGAGGTTCACGCCACCGATGTACAACTCACCCGGCACGCCAATGGGCGCCACAGACATTCGCTCGTCGAGAATGTGAATCCTGGTGTTGGCAATCGGTCGCCCGATCGGAATTGCGTGCGGTTCCGGCCCCAGTTCCACTGTCCACTGGGTGACGTCAACCGCGGCTTCGGTCGGGCCGTACAGATTGTGCAGCGGACAGGCAAGGCGCTCCGCACACCGTCGGGCGGTCTCCCACGACAACGCCTCGCCACTGGCGAACACTCGCCGCAAAGACGGCAGGCCTGCTGCCGCCGGCTCCTCCAGGAATACCTGCAACATCGACGGCACAAAATGAATCGTCGTGACGCGTTCCCGCGAGATGAGGTCGGTCAGGTACGCTGCATCACGATGCCCGCCGGGTCTGGCAATGACGATCGAGGCCCCGAACATCAGCGGCCAGAACAACTCCCAGACCGAAACGTCGAAGCTGACCGGCGTTTTATGCAGGACCACGTCCGACCCGTCGAGTGGATGCGCGTCCTGCATCCATAACAATCGGTTCTGAATCGCGCGATGTGAAACCGCGGCCCCTTTGGGACGACCGGTCGAACCTGACGTGAAGATGCAATACGCAAGATCGTCTGGGGCAATCTGAGAATCAGATCCACCCGGAAGATCCCACAGGGCCACCGACTCAACGAGCACCCGGGTCACGGGCGTCATTGCCTCCGGCAATACTCCACGTTCCCCGATCGCGCCGGTGGTGACAATGACGGAGAGATCGGCGTCTTCGACCATGCCGGCCAGTCGCTGCTGCGGATACTCGGGATCGAGAGGGACGTACGCACCGCCGGCTTTCAGAATGCCGAACACGGCGACAAAGAGCTCGACTGAGCGCTCAAGGCAGATGCCGACGAGTGTGTCGCGTCGCACTCCCTCGGCGCGCAGTCGGGCGGCCATGGCGTCGGCACGGCGATTAAGGTCGCCGTACGACAGCACTTCTCCCTCAAAGACCAGCGCAGTCGCATCAGGCGATTCTTCGGCCTGCGACTCGAACAATTGATGGATCAGACGCGGCTCGTTGAAGTCGTGCTCCGTCTGATTCCACATCCGCAACAGCGCTCGCTCTGGGGTGGTGACAAACGGAATCTCCCATACCGCCATCGCCTCATTCCCAACGATGGCCTGAAGACCGGATACCAGTCTGTCGGCGGCCAGTCGAATGGTGGCCTCCTCAAAGAGGTCTGATCGATACTCGAAGAACAGCGAGACGCCGTCGTCGCGGTCGTCGACCGCAAGCGTCAGGTCGAACTTCGACGAACCGTGCGAGAGGGGAACCGGCGTGACAGTCACACCTGGCAGCGACAAGTCGGACGCGCCGGCCTGCTGATACGTGAACAGCACCTGCACGATTGGACTCACCGCAGGATTGCGTTCGTGGCCAATCACATCCACCAATTGCTCAAATGGCAGTGCCTGATGGTCGATGGCACGCAGGGTGGCCTCACGCGCCATGTGCACCAGGTCGGCCACCGATGTCGCCTGTCCCACCTTCAGACGGATCGGCAGGGTGTTCACGAAGAAGCCGATCAGGTCCTCGGTTTCCGCCTGGGACCGATTTGCGACGGTGGTGCCGATGACGAGATCCTGCTGCTGGCTCCACTGTGATAGCAGCGCAGCAAACGCCGAGAGCAGAACCATGTAGGGCGTGGCGTGCTGCTCGCGAGCGAACTGGTGCACACGTGCACGCAGTTCCCGGTCGAGGTGGACTTCGACGACGGCGCCGTCGTAACGCTGGCGGGCGCCACGGGGATGATCGAGCGGCAGCGCCAGCGTAGCCGGTGCACCGTCCAGATTGGTGCGCCAGAAGTCCGATAGTGTGGCGAGCATCTCGCCCTGCAACACACGTCGCTGCCACGCGGCGAAGTCGGCGTACTGGATTGCAAGCGGGGCCTGAGTGTTCGTGGAGCCGCCCAGATGTCGTTCGTAGGCCGTCCGAAGGTCCCGCACCAGCACGCCCGATGACCAGCCGTCGGATACTGCGTGGTGTTGCACCACGCCGAATGTCCACTCGTCTGGTGCACGTTCGGCCAGCACGGCACGAACCAGCGGTCCGGTCTCAAAGGAGAACGGCCGGCTCAGCACTGACTCGACCTCTGCAGGCGCCACACGTGTGAGCGCGGGCACTTCATCCAACAGCGCAACGGTCGGTCGGCCGTCGACGGACGGCATGTAGGACCGCAACACTTCATGTCGCATCACGACGTCGTGCCACGCCGCCTTCAGGGCCTCGACGTTCAGGGCGCCACGGATCTGGAAGACCGCCGGGATGTGGTACGCGGCGCCGGTCTCGTCGAATTGTTCCAGCGCCCAGAGGCGCTGCTGCCCAAACGACAGCGCCTGTTCGCCCGACGCCGTGATGGCGGGGAGTTGGGCGACACCTCGTCGCGCGGACGCGACGGCGGCGGCGAGTGATTGCCACGTCGGGTGGTCAAAAATCACCCGGACGGGCAAGTCGACATCGCAGAGCGTGCGCAGCCGCGCCACAAGTTGTACGGCGAGCAGTGAATGGCCGCCCGACTGGAAGAAGTCGGCAGCGCCTGATGAAGGCGGCACACCAAGGACCGCCGTCCAGGCTTGCGTCACACGTGCGCTGAGCGCGTCAGTCGCCAGCGGCGTTGTGACATCAGCCGTCACGTCCGACTGATCGGTGGCCGCAAGTGTCGCCCGGTCGAGTTTGCCGTTGGGTGTGAGTGGAAGCGCGGCGACGACCTGGACCGACGTCGGCACCATCACCGCAGGGAGCGTCGCCTTCAGGCGACCCAGTAGTGTCGCTGTATGGATCGTGCGGCCAGGCGCTGCCACCAGGAACAACGCAAGCCGCGAATCCCCGGTGCTGGTGACCTGCAACACGGCCGCAGCCTGCCAGACCGCTGGTTCAGCCATGGCGACCGACTCGATCTCGCCCAGTTCGATGCGGTGACCGCGCAGTTTGACCTGCGTGTCGATGCGGCCCAGATATTCGAGTTGCCCGTCGGAGTTCCAGCGCGCCAGATCACCTGTGCGATAGGAGCGCACCGAGTCGATTTCCACAAAACGTTCGGCGGTCAGGTCCGGTCGCGCGTGATACCCACGGGCGACCCCGGCTCCACCGACGTATATCTCGCCGATTGCACCCAGCGGCACTGGCTGGCGTCGGTCATTCACGAGGTGAATGCGTGTATTTGCGATCGGGCGACCAATCGGAATGACACCGGTCGGCATGTCCTCGGCGCGTCGCGTATACACGACACAGCCGACGACCGTCTCGGTCGGACCGTATTCGTTGGTCACCAGCGTGGCCGGCGCGGTCTCGGCCCACGGACGCAGCGTCGAGGCACCAAGCGCCTCGCCGCCAATCACCAGATGCCGGACTCGACCCGCGAGCGACGCGCCGCCGAGCGCGGCATTCACGCCATCCAGATGTGACGGCGTGATCTTCCACAACGTGTGATCCTGCGACGACGGGAAGCGAACGCTCAGGGCGTCGATTTCGTCGCCTTCGGGGACAAGAATGATGCGCTGTCCTGCGACAAGCGGACCAAAGACACTCGTGATGGTGGCGTCAAAGCCGATTGACCCGGCGACCGGAGCGCCGCTGCCCGCCCCCATGTCGTACGCCTGAACCGCCCACGTCAGGTAGTTCGTGAGGCCATGGTGTTCGATCAACACGCCCTTTGGCGTGCCTGTCGATCCGGACGTGTAGATCACGTACGCGAGGTCTTCGCCCCGGGTTGACCGCGCGCGCCGTGTCTGTGACAAACGCGCCAACGAGGCCGACTCCAGATCGAGCGCGATGATATTCGCAGCGCGACGAGCGTCATCGGGGAGTCGCGACGCCAGGACAGACGTGGTGATGACCACCGAAGCGCCGGAGTCGCGCAGCATGAAGGCGAGGCGGTCGGCTGGATACTGCGGGTCCAGGGGCACGTACGCTCCGCCGGCTTTCCAAATCGCCAGAAGGGCGATGACCATGTCCGGCGACCGCGTGAGGCAGACCGCCACAAGCGCGTCGGTGGTCACGCCGCGTGCCGCTAGCGACCGGCCCAATTGATTGGCGCGGGCATCCAGCTCCCCGTACGTCATCTGTCCGCCACGCCACTCAAGGGCGATGTGACCAGGATGCCGGTCCACCTGCGCCTCGAACAGGTCCGGGGCCGCCCACGACGCGACGGGAGTGGCGTGGTGCCACGACTCCACCAGCGCGAAGTCCTCGTCAGACACCACACGCAAGTCACCGACTGCGCGATCTGGTGCGGCCACCAGATCACGAAGCATGGTGGTGAAGCTGCCAACCATGCGACGAGCCGTGGCGGGATCAAAAAGGTCTGCGTTGTATTCGAGCGTCGCGCCGACGTTACCACCCGCATCGGCGTCGTCGACAAACAGCGTCAGGTCAAACTTCGCTGCGGGAATGCCGATGGTGACGGGTTCAATCGACAGTCCCGGGAGCTCGAGCGGCGGAACCAGATCCGATGACATCGCGAACATCACCTGGAACAGCGGTGATCGCGACAAATCGCGTTCGGGCTGCATGGCCTGCACGATCAGGTCAAACGGCACGTCCGGATGACTCAAATCATCGACCACGCCGCTCCGGGTGGCCGTCAGCACATCCACGAATGAGCGGTCCGCAGGCACATCAGCACGCAGGGGCAACGTATTCGCAAACAGGCCCACGACGGACTCAAGCGCGGGATCCCGCCGGTTTGCCACCGGCGTGCCGACGATAAATGACGCCTGCCCGCTGAACCTGGAGAGCCAGGCCATATAGGCGGAGAGCAACACCACAAACCGGCTGGCGTGCTGACTCCGGCCGAGTTCATCAAGCGCGACCACGACATCGGCCGGGATCTCGAACGTCTCGGTGGCTCCACGTGACGACTGCACAGCGGGACGTGGGTGGTCTGTCGGCAGATCCAGTCGCGTCAATGCGCCGCTCAGACGTCGGCGCCAGAAGTCGAGCTGACTCGACAGGCGCAACTGCCCCTGGCCTTCAAACGCCTGCGACCACCAGCGTGCGTAGTCACCGTATTGCAGCGGGGCACCCGAGGACCCACCGTTGTACGCGTCGACCAAATCCTTCACCAGCACACCAATGGACCAGCCATCAGAGACGATGTGGTGCATGGAGGCGACGAAAAGATGGTCGTCGGCCGTCATGTGATACAGGGTCGGGCGGAACAGCGGACCGTGCGCCAGGTCAAACGGCGTCCGGACGTCAGCCTCCGCCATGGTCAGGGCAGACCGCCAGAGGTCCTCGCCGTGCACGCGCACGATCCTGAGGGGGGCGCCCGCTGCGGCGATCTCCATGCGCGGCTCGCCGTTGGTCGCGGGGTACACACTTCGCAGCACTTCATGCCGGGCGGAGAGTGACTGCACAGCTGAACGGAATTCCGGGAGCTTCACGCGGCCCTTCAGCCGCACCGCTGCGACGATGGTGTACGCCCCGGACGGTGCCAGCTGGTCGATAAACCACAGCCGCCGTTGCGCCGCAGACATGGACAACCGATCCGCTACCGCAGCGCTTCCGACCACTGGCGGCCAACCAGCGGCGGCCGAGGCCGACGCGATCGCACCCAGGCGCTCCGGCGTCGGTGCTTCAAACAGCGCCCGGAGCGTCAGGTCGGCACCGAGTCGTTCGCGAATGCGGCCGATGACTCGCGCCGCCAGCAACGAATGGCCGCCATGCTCAAAGAAGTCGTCGCGCGGTCCAAACGAAGGGCGTCCCAACACTTCCGCAAAAATATCGGCTACAACTTGACCCGCAGGCGTCGTCGGCTCCTGTGCCGACTCCTCGTCGTGCACACCGAGCGCCGCAGACACATCCCAGCGCTGCAGTTCCCGCGTATTGCGTTTGCCTGCGGTCGTCTGAGGAATGCGCTCAAGCGCGACGATGATCGGTGGGACCATGTATTCGGGCAGACGCATCCGCAGGTGCTCCTTGAGCACCCTCGGTGTTGCCGGTTCGCCTTCACTGACGACAAACGCGACCAGGCGCTTCTGCCCGCCCGGTGCCTCCTGAACGACAACGGCACAGTCACGCACGCTGGCATGTGCGCGGAAGGCCGTTTCAATTTCGCCGAGTTCGATGCGGTACCCCCGCAGTTTGATCTGCGTATCTTGTCGGCCGAGGAACTCGATTTTGCCGTCGGGCAGGTAGCGACCCTGATCACCCGTGAGGTACACGCGCTCCTGGTGCCCATCTCCGTACGGGTCGATCTCAATAAACCGGTCGGCCGTCAGCTCTGGCCGGCGCCAGTATCCGATCGCCACGCCCACGCCGCCAATCGCCAACTCGCCTGGCATCCCGACCGGTACGGAGACACGGGCGGGGTCCACGATGTAGACCTGCACATTGCGAAGCGGCCGGCCGATCGGCACCTTCGCCTCACCGGGCTGCACCCGCGTGACGATCGAACAGACGGAACTTTCGGTCGGACCGTAGGCGTTGTAGAACCGTCGAGGACCGCCCCACCGCTGGACCACTTCAGGCGTACAGACTTCACCGGCCGAGATGAGCACCTGCAGGTCCGGCAAGTCGGGATCGGACATGCCACCAAGCGCACTTGGTGGAATGGTCGCGTGCGTAATGCGCTGATCGCGCAGGACCCCTTCCAGCGGTTCGCCTGGA
Organism: uncultured Solibacteraceae bacterium; assembly: GCA_964479175.1. Taxonomy (GTDB): domain Bacteria; phylum Acidobacteriota; class Vicinamibacteria; order Vicinamibacterales; family SCN-69-37; genus SYFT01. The sequence continues at coordinate 9,572 of CAYZLT010000001.1, forward strand.
AGAATTTCCTCGCGCTCGGCCAACACGGCAGTGCCGCCGATGGCCAGGGCCATGAATACTTCGCACAACGACGAGTCAAAACTGATCGACGAAAAGTGCAGCGCCTGCGACGCGGGTGTGGTCTCGAAGAACTCGACGAAGTTCCTGACGAGATTGAAGAACCCCCGGTGCGCATTGACCGCGCCTTTCGGGCGACCGGTCGATCCCGACGTGTAGATCACGTAGGCGGGATCGTCTTCGGTCGGTGATGCAGGAGTGACAAATGGCGGCTCGCCGGCAAACGGAACATCTTCCAGGAATGTCACGGGCGTCGGAATGAACTCCGGCGAGCTCGACGCCAGTCCGGGCCAGATGTGACGCTGCGAGATGACGAGGGCGGCCGCGGAGTCTTCCAGCATCCATCGCACCCGCTCCGAGGGAAAGTCGGGATCAATTGGCAGGAACACGGCACCGGCATCAAGGATGCCCAGCAGCGACACGATCCATGCGGACGACCGGTCTGTGTAAAACGCGATCACCGATCCGGGCGCAATCCCGCGACGACGGATTTCGGCGGCGACGTGGTGGCTCCGGCGCATCATCTCGGCATAGGTCAGGGTCGTGCCCTGATAGGCCAATGCAATGGAGTTGGGTGTCCGCCGCGCCTGATCGGCCACGATGTGGTGGACCGCACTGAACGCACCGTAGTCTCGTCCGGTCGCGTTCCACTCTCGCAACCGCAGCATGTCGTCGCCGGTGGTCAACCGAACGGTCGCCACACGCGTGTCGACGGACTCGAGCACCGCCGACAACAACAGGTCGAACTGCGTGATGAGGCGCTCAATTGTCGAGGTCTCGAACAGTGCGGTCGCGTATTCAAATGTGCCGCGGTAGCCTCCGTCGACCTCGTCCAGAATCAGGGACAGGTCAAATTTCGCCACCGTCGATTCCACCGAGTACGGTGCCCACCGCACTCCAGGCAGGTCAAGCACGGAGACCGGAAGGTTCTGCAGCGCGAACAACACCTGGAACACCGGGTGACGGTCGAGGCGTCGTGGCGGGCGCACGGCATCCACCACGAGTTCAAACGGGACTTCCTGATGGTCCAGCGCGTCCCTGGTCGCCGTGCGCGAACGCTGCAGCAACTCGCCGTAGGATGAGACGCCTTCCAGATCCAGGCGCATCACCAGGGTGTTCACAAACAGCCCAATCAGGTCATCGGCGCCAGGCACCGTGCGGCCCGCAACCGGAGAGCCGATGACAATGTCGTGCTGGCCACTCCAACGATGGAGCAACGCCGCAAATGCGGAGAGGAGCACCATGTAGGGCGTCGCGTCGGCGTGCCGGGCGACCTGTTCGACCTTGGACCGGATGTCTGGCGGGATTCGCCAACTGAGCGAGCTGCCCTCGTAGGTCGTGACCGGCGGACGCGGGTGGTCGGTCGGCAACTCAAGCGAGGGTGCGGCGCCATCAAGCGTCTGTCGCCAGAAGTCGAGATCCGCAGCCAGTCGATCGCCGGAGAGCCACGCGCGCTGCCAGCGTGCGTAGTCGTAATAACCCACCCTCAGCGCCGGCAGATCGTCGCCGGGTACGCCGACGTGCTCGCGATACCGCGAGGACAGGTCGCGCAGGAACAACGCGACCGACCAGCCATCGGCAACCAGGTGATGGCACGCCACCGCCAACACGTGATGGTCGGCCGCGACCTTCAGCAGCGTGACGCGGAGGGGCAACTCCTGGGCGAGATTAAACGAGGCGGCCGCCTTCGCCGCCACCCAGTCCTCGACCGAGGCTGCACCCGCCTCGATGATCAACTCGACGCGCTGACCAAGAATCCTCGCCACGGCACGTCCACCCTCGCGTGGGAAGACCGACCGCAGAACGGGATGCCGCTCAACGACATCCTCCAGGGCTCGGCGAAGCGCGTCGATGTCGAGACGCCCTTCCAGCGTCATCGCACCGGAGATGACGTAGGCCGATCCTTCACCATCGAGCTGCTCGAGAAACAGCAAGCGTTCCTGCGCGAACGACACGGGCAGCGGCCCGTCCCACCCATGGGCGACCAGCGCCAAGTGCGCGGCAGTGGCGGACAACGATGCGATGTGCGCCGCCATGTCGGACAACACGGGCTTGTCGAATACGGCGCCGACTGAAAACGCAACGCCAAATGCCTCGCGCACACGACCCGACAGGCGCGCGGCCGACAACGAATGACCGCCGCTGTTGAAGAAGTGTTCGGACGCGCCGACCCGTTCAAGGTCCAGGACAGCGGACCAGAGCTCGGCGAGGCGGGCTTCGATCGACGTCAGGGCACGTGTGTCTGCGGTCGCCTGCCCGGCACGTGTCCACGACCACCGGGCGATTGTGCGCCGGTCCACTTTCCCGTGGGAGGTCACGGGCAACCGGTCCACCACCCGTACCACTTCCGGCACCATGTACTCGGGCAGGTTGGCGACCGCATGGGCCCGCAGGTCTTCGTCGGTCAGCGGCGCACGCGTGAAGTGCGCGAGCCTCTCGGTTCCGATGGGGCCCTCCGCACGCCCGGTGCCCGGCCGAACGGCGTAGAGGTAGTAGTTGGTGCCCGCGGTATGCTCGAGCGACCAGTCCTCTTCGACCACGACCTCGAAGCCGCGCGACTTCAGCATCGTCAGCGTAATGTCGAGCCGGCCATCCACGTCGTGCAACTCAAGCGCGATCTGCTGAATCAGCGCCCACTGGTCGTCGCGCAGGCCCAGCAGCACTTCCAGCTCAGCCTTCTCGACGTTGATCTTGAGCAGGTCGATCCGCGTGACACCACTCTCGGCAATCACATCGCCGAGCGGTCGGAGCCGCACGGGAATGGTCACCGGCCGCAGCTTTGCGGCCAGGACCTCCTCAACGGCGTCGTCATCACTGCCGGCCATGTCGCGTTGCTGGCGGATGTACGAGCGCACGACTTCTTTTTCGTCGGCGATGTCAGCGTGGAGACCCGAGAGGATGGAGAAGCCTGGGTAGAACGTGAAGTCGGCGCGGCCTTCCGCCGCCGAGATACCGCAGTCAAACACACGGGCGTTTGCACCGAGCAGGCGCAGATTGGCATCCAGCAGCGCACGCACGTGCGGATTTGGCTCGATACACACGAGCTGCAGGTCGGCGTGAGACACATGCGCACACATCGCGAACATGCCGATGTTCGACCCGACGTCCACGACGACCGCGCCCTCGTGCAGGTGCACGCCATGGCGGAGGTACGCGTTCCGCTCGAACATCTCCGAAAACAGGAAGTCCGTTTCGTTCGGGTTGAGCTGAAGGATCGACAGGCCGTTTTTGAGCGTGTACCGCTCTCGTCCATCAATCACGCGACTCATCAAGGGATCAACCGCGACGGCGGCCACCAGGCGCTGGTCTTCGGTGACCAGCGCACACGCGGCCCGCACAGCGTCGTGGCGCGTCAACGCCTGTTCGATCTCGCCGAGTTCAACTCGGTGGCCGCGGACCTTGACCTGATCGTCGACGCGGCCGAGAAATTCGATGCGACCGTCGTGCCGGATCCGTCCGCGGTCTCCTGTGCGATAGACGCGCCCGGCAGACACGGAGGGAAAGGGACTTGGCACAAACGCCGCCGCGGTGGCAGCCGGGTCGCCGAGATAGCCACGAGCCACACCCGGGCCTCCGATGACGATCTCGCCTGGCACGCCAAGGGGCGCCGGCGTCAACTCCGCGTCCAGCACCATCACATCGATGTTCGGAAGCGGCCGTCCCAGCACCGGCGCATCATCGTCGGGCCCAAGGATGTGCGCAGTTGCGTCAACGGTGCATTCGGTGGGTCCGTACAGGTTGACCAGCGCGGGTGCACCAGGTCGGCGGAGGCGGTGCCAGAGGGCGCGAGAGAGCGCTTCGCCGCCGGCCAGAACGGCCTTGACCGAGCCAGGGCGATCGGCGAGTCCGGCATCCACAAGCCAGGTCAGTTGTGACGGGGTGGCGTCGAGCACCTCGACACCCATGGCCGTGACGTACGCGAGAAGCGCCTCACCATCGAGACGCACGCCTTCCGGGACCAACACCAGCGTGCGACCCTGGAGCAGCTGAAAGACTTGCTTGACGGAGGTATCAAACGTCAGCGCGCCGTTCACACTGACGCGATCGCCAAGACCCAGCGGCTGGTAGACCGCGAACTCCAGGGCCTCGATCAAATGGCGCAGCGATCGATGTTCAACGACCACGCCCTTCGGGACGCCGGTCGAACCCGACGTGAACAAGACATACGCGGCGGCATCCACCGGCACATGCGGAAGCGCGACCTCCCCGGACGCAGAAAGAACGCCATCAATGACCAGGACACACCCAGCCGTCGCCTCGACTGACGCGCGGCGGTCGGCCGGCCATGACGGATCGATCGGCACGTATGCGGCGCCCGCATAGAGGACGCCCAGCATGTTGGCAATCGTCTCCGGCGTGCGGTCCACCAGGATGCCGACCCGGTCACCCACTGTGACGCCACGAGTGATCAAGCCCTGCGCGATACCAATGGCAGACGCCTCCAACTCGGCAAACGTCACCTCGCCGGATGCCGAGACGATGGCGAGACGCGTGGGAGTACGTCGGGTGATGTCGCTGAACGCCTCCGGCACGGAGGTGTCCACAGACAGCGGCACCCGTGTGCCCTGCCAGGCTCGGGTCAGGGTGTCGAGTTCTCCCGGCAACATCAACGATGCCGAACGCAGCGGCGCCGCTGGAGCACTGACCAGGGCCTCCACGACGTGGAGATAGCGGGAGACAAACCGCGAGGCCGTGTCGAGTGAGAACAGGTCGGTATTAAATTCGAGCAGACCCGCGAATCCGCCCTCGTGTGACGGCTGCAATTCGAGCGACAACTCGAACTTCGCCGCGTTAATGGGCAGTGGCACGTCGACAAACGTCAGTCCCTGAACGGCAAACGCTTTGACAGGATCGGCCTGTAGTGTGAACGACACCTGGAAGATCGGTGATCGGCTCAGGTCCCGGCGAGGCTCCAGTGCATCGAGCAGGAATTCCCACGGCACGTCGGCATGTGCCATCGCCCCGAGCACGTGATGTTTGACCTGATCGACGAGCTCGACAAACGGCACATCCGGAGCGCCCTGAATCCGGATGGGCAATGCGTTGACGAAGAGGCCGACGACGTTGTCGGCGCCGTCGGGGCGTCCTGAGACGGGAACGCCGACGACCACGTCATCCTGGCCGGCGGTCTGCATCAACAGATATGCATAAGCGGCGAGCAGGACCATGAACGGTGTTGCGCCCCGTTGGGTCGCGAGTTGGGTGACGCGTGTCGCCACACTCGACGGCAGCACCACAGGGACGGCTCGCCCGTGAAACGTGGAGACGGGCGGGCGCGCGTGATCGACCGGCAGCGTGATCAGCTCTGGCGCGTCCTGGAGGCGATCGCGCCAGTAGTCCACTTCGCGGTCAAATTGTCCGTGTCCGAGCGAGTCCCTCTGGGCACGGGCGAAGTCAACGTAGTGTTTTGTCAGTGCCGGCCATCTCGGGGCTGTGCCCGCGGTCGTCGCGAGGTACGCGTCGGTCAGTTCTCGAATGAGCACCGTGAGCGAGGCACCATCACTGATCAGGTGGTGCATCGTGACGGTCAGCAGGTGGTCCGTCGCGCTGATTTCGTGCAGCGTGGCGCGCACCAGTGCCTCGTCCATGATGCCGAACGACACCTGCGCATCCGCACGAGCCGCATCCAGCGCCGAGGCCGCATCGCCGTGCCAGGCCCGGCGCACCAGGGGTGTGACCTCGTCGTCTGCCGTGGCGATCTGCGCCGGACTGCCGTCCACATCCACAAACCGCGCCCGCAGCATGGGCTGGCGCTGTTGCACGAGCCTGAACGCCTCAGTCAGGGCTGCCGCGTCAAGGGCACCGGTGATGCGCACGGCGCCGGCCACGTTGTACGCCGCGCCGGTTCCGCCCATGGTCTCGAGGAACCACAACCGCTCCTGGGCCAGCGACAACGGATGGGGCCCCATGGGATCAGTGACCACGACCTGCACACGTGCGAGCAGGTCATCCTTGTGGGTACGCAGGGCCTCCATCAACTCGGGCGTCAGCGCCCCTTCCGGCGCCGACACTCTCAGGCGGCCATCATCCTCCCAATAGCGGACCTGGAGAGATTCGAGCCGGTCAATCAGCGCCGCAAGGGTCATCACAGAACAATTTCAACGCGGGTTGTCGTGCCACGTGTGTCGAGCAGTGCCGCCAGGCCGGCAACAGTCCGGTGTTCGAGCAGCTCCCGCAGCGTGACGTTGCCCAGGCGTGTTGCCACGCGAGCGGCGATCAGGGAGTTGCCGCCGAGCATGAGGAAGTCGTCGTGACGTCCGATCGATGACACACTCAGCACCTCACTCCACAAGGCTGCCACTCGTTGCTCAGTGGCTGACTGTGGGGCCTCGAATGTGCGCGTGGCTGATGCGGATGCCCGCAGGCTCGACGCAAGTGCACGTCTGTCGATCTTGCCGTTCGGCGTCTTGGGCAACGACGCCACTCTCGTGATCACCGCCGGCACCATGTAGGTCGGCAGCTGCGAGGTCAGATGCTGGCGAACGACTTCTTCAGGCGGCGTGCCTGTGTACCAGGCCGCGAGCGTGCGCTCACCCGACGGCGTCTCCACCACGTGCGCGACCGCCGTCTCGACGCTCGCCACCCGGGTCATCCCGACCTCGATTTCACCAAGCTCGATGCGGAAACCACGCACCTTCACCTGATGGTCCAGTCGACCCAGAAACTCGATCTCTCCATCGGCCGTCCATCGCACCAGATCGCCCGTGCGATACACGCGCGGCGAAGGTCCCCCCAGCGGATTCGGCACAAACCGAGACGCCGTCGCGGCGTCGTCGTTCAGGTACCCGGTCGCAAGGCCCGCACCGCCAATCCACAACTCGCCGGGAACACCGGGTGGCTGCAGTTGACCGTGCGCACTCATCACATACAGCTGCGTGTTGCCGAGTGGTCTGCCGATCGTGAGTCGATCGGGATTGGTCACACCGGTCGCGGTGGACCAGATGGTGGTTTCGGTCGGACCGTAGACGTTCCACAAGGCCTTGCCCGCCATCACGAGCGACCGGGCAAGCGCCGGAGGCAACGCTTCACCCCCACACACCATTGTCAATTCACGACGACCGTGCCACCCCGACTCGATCAGCAGACGCCAACCAGCGGGCGTCGCCTGCATGAACGTGACCGACTCCTTGTCGAGCAGCGCGGCCAACGCCACGCCATCCTGCACGTCGCGATCGTCAGCCAACACGAGACGTACGCCGTGTGTGAGCGGCAGGAAGATCTCGAGCACGGAAATATCAAAGCTCACGGTCGTCACAGCGAGCCAGGCATCGGAGGACGCCGGTGCCAGTGTGCGCCCCATCGTCTGGATCAGATTCAGGACCGCACCGTGACTGATTACCACACCCTTTGGATCACCGGTGGATGCGGAGGTGTAGATCACGTACGCCGGGTCGGTGCGGAGCGCGCGGCGGCGCGGGCCGGTCGCGGAACCCCCTGACGCCTGCACCAGCTCCAGCGATCCGCCCTGGACGCCACGCACGATCCACGAGACGCCGGAGTGTTCGATCATCCGGCTCAGTCGGGCTTCCGGGAAGGCGGGATCAAGCGGAACGTATGCGGCGCCTGTTCGGAGCACGGCAATGAGCGCCGCAACGAGGTCGACACTCCTCAGCACTGAGACACCGACCAGGTCGCCGCATCCCACACCACGTTCACGCAGCGACGCCTCAAGTGCGCGGGCACGTTCGTCCAGCTGTGCGCCGGTCACGCGTTCATTGCCACACGTGAGCACTTCAGTCGAGCGCGCGAGTCGAAGTTGCGCATCAACCCAGTCGTGCAACGTCTCGAACTCCGGGCCCGACTCGGTGGTGGCGTTCCACCCGGACTCAACCTGGGCACGAGTCGTCGCGTCCATCCACGACAGTCGTGCCACCGACGTCGACGGCTCCAGTGCCGCGGAGCTCAGCAGCGCCTCGAAATGCGCCATCCATCGTTCCAGCGTCTCCAACTGCCACAGATCGCTGTTGCCATCCCAGCTCACCACCACATCGTCGCCATTCACGACGACGTTGCAGGCCAGGTCATAGGCCGTCGCCTGCACCGGAAGCGCGGTGAGCGCCGCGGGCATGCCGGCAAAGTCGGACACTGCGAGCGGTCGGTCGAGATTGAACGTTGTCGCAAACACCGGCGTGCGCGACAGGTCCGGCTCCACCGTCAAGTCGTCAAGGATGCGACCGAACGGCCACTCCTGATGATCAAAGGCATCAAGGACCGCCGTGCGCACATGTGTGAGCAACACACTGAACGGCTGCTCGGGTTCCACCGTGACGCGTACGGGCACCATGTGCGTGCAGAAGCCGACCACCTTGGCATCACCAGGCGCGGGTCTGCCGGCCACGGGTACACCCACGATGATGTCGGTGGCTCCCGACAGTCGATGCAACAGCGCGACGTAGCCGGCAAGCACGGTCATGAACAGACTACAGCCGTCTTTTGCGCCGAGCGTCGAGAGACGACGATGGAGACCGGGTGACAGGGTCCTGAGGATGCGAGTGGCGCTGAATGTCTTGAGAGCGGGACGAACCGCGTCGGTCGGCAGGTCCAGTGCCGGCAGGGTGCCCTCGAGTCGACGCTGCCAGTACTCACGGGCGGTCCGTGCGCTGGCGGAGGCGAGACGGTGGTCGCGGTCGGCGAGAAACGCACCAAAGGTTGGTGCCGGAGGCAGGTCCGGCGTCTTCCCCGCGAGCATGGCGCGATAGGCCGCACTCAGTTCATCGAGGAGCACACCCATGGACCAGCCATCCACCACGATGTGGTGGGCGTACACAGCAATCACGCTGCGCCCGCCCGGCCGTGTCCAGGCGCGAACCCTCCAGAGCGGATTGGTCGACAGGCTGATCACCGTGGAGGCCTCGGTCGCCATGGCGGCGCGCAGGTCGGAGGGCACGGTCACCCGGCAGTCCACCAGTGGTGTGGTGGTCACGATCTGCGTCTGACCGTCGGCACTGATGGATGTGCGGAGCGCGTCGTGTCGACCTGCGAGCCATGTGGCGGCACGTTCAAGAACCGCCGAATCAACGGACCCGTCCACGTCGATGGCGAGACTCTCCTGATACGCCTTCGCGGCGTCATCCCCCAACTGCGACATCACCCACAGATCGCGTTGCGCTTCCGTGAGGGCCTTCGGCTCCGGGTCGGAGCCGTCGCCAAAAAACCCACCGGCCTTCATGTCGCGCACAGCGCCGCCCACGGCCGTGCGAATGGTCTCCAAATCCGCGTCGGTGTGTGCAGTCGAGAGAAAGAGCGTCCTGCCCTCCCAGATGTACACCCCACGGTCAATGAGGTGATGACAGAAGATGTCCATCTCGAGTGGCTGATACAGGTAGCTGAAGTTGCCCGAGAGGTTGAACCGCATCAGCGATCCGTAGTGCACGAGGTTGAGCGGCACACCCTCGTCGTCGAAGATCGCGTTCACGGACGTCACAAACTGGCGCGTGCGTTCGTTGAGACCGGCCTGCAGGCTCGGCCCTTGGCGTTTGAGCTCCGTCAACACCGCGCGAGCGGCCGCCATCGCGAGCGGATGTTTGCAGAATGTCCCGGCGTAGAACGTGCGCTCCACGGCTGGATACGAACTGTCGCCATACCGCCAGGCACCGCCGTCGATCCGATCGAGGAACGAACCACGGGCGGCCACAATCCCGAGCGGCATGCCGCCCCCGATCATCTTGCCGTAGGTGGCGATATCCGCCTCGACGCCGAAGTCCACCTGCGATCCACCGGGATGAATCCGGAAACCGGTGATCATTTCGTCGAAGATCAGCGGCACGTTGTGGCGCCGCGTGATCTCGCGCACCTTGCGAAGGAACTCGGCCGGGTGCAGTCCAGGCCGGCGACTCTGTACCGGTTCCACCAGCACGGCCGCCAACGTCGGCGCCTGCGCTTCGATCACGTCGAGCGACTTCTCGAGGCCGTACGGCAACACGATCGTGTCGCCGATCGCCGAGGGCGACACGCCCGGCGCCATCGGGACCGTGTGCTCACCCTTCCCGGGTGCCCCGGCCAACGCCAACGTTGAATCGGAATGGCCATGGTACGAACCCGTGAAGGTCACGATGCGCTGCCGCCCCGTGGCGGCACGCACCACACGCAGGGCCGTCATCACGGCTTCGGTGCCGGAGTTGCAGAAAGTCACACGCTCCATGCCCGTCAGTTCACAGATCAGGCGCGCGACTTCGGCGGCATGTCTGGACTGCGGTCCGACATGCACACCTTCCTTCAACTGCTCCGTGAGCGCCTCAATCACAAACGACGGCTGGTGGCCGAAGAACGCCACGCCGAAGCCCATGCACATGTCGACGTATTCGTTGCCGTCCACATCCCAGAACCGCGCGCCTTCCGACCGCATCGCCACGATGGGGTACGAGACTTCTTTGGTCTCAAGACGAAATCCGATCGCCGTGCGCATGTCGGCAAACACCGGCTTGTCGGCGGTTTCGCTGTTCTTCGATCCAAGGGTCTTCGCGACATACCGCGCGATCAATGCATCAAGGTGCGCCTGCTGGCGCCTGGTCAACGTGGCACGTTCGGGAGCGCTCTGCTTCCAGAAGCTTGACGGCCCGGCCGCACTGGGCGAGGCCGGCGCGGGCACGACTGGCGGCGGTGCAGCAGGAGTTGGTGCGCTTCCGCCACCGTGCGTGGCAAGAAACGCCAGTTGCTGCTGCGCCAACTGGGTCAGCACCTGCGACGCCTGCTGGAACTGCTGTGCGAAGACGTCGTTCCAGGAACTCTGAATCGAAGTTCCCAGGTCCCGGAGTTCCGGGGTCGTCGGGGTCGTCGGGGTCTGCACCGTGCCGCCGTTGGCGACGATGTAGTGCGCGAGGGCGTCGATGGTCGTGAGTGACTCGAACATCTGACGAATCGCCACGACGACGCCGAAGCGGCGCTCCACACCTTTGACCGCTTCGGTCAGGATGATCGAGTCGGCGCCCATCTCGAGAAACGGGCGATGGACGTCGATGGTGGAGGGAGACTCCTGCAGAAGGTCAGCGACCAGTCGCACCACCTCCGATCGGACCGTGGACAAATCGCTCATAGGAATCACTTCAGGTTCCGGGGTCCGGAGGGCCAGCGGGCCAGGGGTCACGGCCAACGGCGTGGCCATTGGCAGGTCGATCCAGAACGAACGCGCCTGGAAGGGATATCGGGGCAACGACACGACGCGGCCTTCGCGCCCGCGCCACCACGCCGCCCAATCGATGACGGCACCGCGCTGATACTCGGCGACGATCCGCTCGGATTCGTTGGCGGGCATGTCGTCGGACGGACGCGGTTGGACACCGGTGCCCTCCAGGCTGGCGATGGCCGCCTGGCGATTCACGCACACCGCGGCGAAGCGATGAGAGAGATGGGCTCGGCGCGCGCTCAGCGTGTACGCCACGTCGACAAAGGCCTCATCGGGCTCAGCAGTCAACATGGCGGCCAGCGCCTGACGTCGTTCAAGAAGCGCGGCCTCAGACGACGCGGACACGACAATCGGGAAGCCTTCCGCAGGCAGCGCCGACACGGCGCGGTCGGAGACCGGTGGTGCCTCTTCGAGCAAGACGTGTGCGTTGGTGCCGCTCAGGCCAAACGAACTCACACCGGCGAGGCGCGGTCGTCCCTGACGCGAGATCTTGATCGCCGAGGGCCACGCCGTGCGTTCAGTGACGACACGAATCGGCATCTGATCCCAGTCGATGTGCGGGCTGGGCGTCGAGAAATGCAACTGCGGCGGGATCTCCTCGTGCCACAACGCCAGTGCCGTCTTGATGATCCCGGCCACGCCGGAGGCCGATTCGGTATGACCCAGGTTCGTCTTCACCGACCCGATGCGCAGGGGCCGATCGGCTGGCCGCGCCTCGCTGTAGACCGAGGCCAATGCGCGCACCTCGATCGGATCACCAAGCGGTGTGCCGGTTCCGTGTGCCTCGACATAGTCCACGGCCGACGCCTGCACGCCGGCTGCGGCCAGCGTGCGGCGCATGAGGTCTTCCTGCGCATCACGGCTGGGCACCGTGAAGCCGCCGCTGGCGCCGTCCTGGTTGACGCCTGCCGCACGGATTACGGCGTAGATTCGGTCGCCGTCCTCGCGCGCCTTCGACAACGGCTTGAGCATCACAAGCCCGCACCCTTCGGCGCGCGCCATGCCATCGGCCGCCGCATCAAACGCGCGGCATCGCCCCTCCGGCGACAACACTTTCGCGCGGCTCAACGACTGCGTCGTCTCCATCGAGAGAATGAGATTGACGCCGCCGGCAAGCGCCGCGTCACACTCGCCTGAGCGCAGACTCTGGCATGCGAGACGAATCGCGACCAGCGAGGACGAACACGCGGTATCGATCGCGATGCTGGGTCCGCGGAAGCCGAAGAGATATGAAATTCTTCCTGGCGCGGCGTTGAGGGCGTTGCCGGTGGCGTAATACGCGTCGGGCGTGGTCAGTCGCCGCGCATAGTCGCTGGCACTGACACCGGCGAAGACGCCGACACGAGCGCCGGCAGAACGTGCATACACAGAGCCGGCGTCCTCGAGCGCGTCCCAGGCGACCTGCAGCAAGAGTCGATGCTGGGGATCGAGACTGGATGCCTCGCGGGCCGAAAGCCGGAAGAAGTCGGCATCAAACTGATCGATGTGATCGAGGAAGCCGCCCATCCGGGTGGCGATCGTGCCGGGTTCGTCGGTGTCCGCGCTGAAGGGCGGCACGTCGCGCCAGCGATGCGACGGGAACGGCCGCACGGCGTCCACCCGATCACGCAACACGTTCCAGAAGCTGGCCGGGTCGGACGCCCCACCAGGGAATCGGCATCCAATACCGACAATCGCGATGGGTTCGTCACCTGACCGACTGACCGCCACCGCACGAGGCGAGGCGACCGCCGCCGGCGTGGTGGCCATGAGCGAGGTGATGTGCGCGGTCAGCGCGTCGATCGACGGATATTCGAGACCGAGTGTGGACGGCAACGTGAGCCCCAGTGACTCTTCGAGCCGCGTCTTCAACTGCACAATCGTCAGTGAATCAAGACCGATATCAAAAAAGCCGCGTTCGGTATCGATCGCGGTCGGATCGGTGTGGCCAAGCACCGCCGCGACCTCGCGACGAACGACGTCGCGGAGATCGTCGGAGCCCTGAATGTGCGCCGACGGTGCGAGGGATGCCGGCATCCGGGTGCTGTCGAAAAACGGGCGAGCCGCGCGGGACTCGAAGTGAGCGCGGAAGACCTCCCACGTCACATCCAGCACGGCCACGTGACCGGACGGCACGGTCATCGCCTGGGCCAACAGGCGCGGAATGGATTCGATCGGGAGGGCGCGCACACCAAGAGTGGCGACCTTGGCGAGTTCGGCAGCGGGCACCATGCCGCCACCGGAGACCGGTCCCCAGTTGATCGCGCGGGCGGGAACGCCCTGCTGACGAGCGACCACCGCCCAGTCATCGAGGAAGTGATTGCCTGCGGCGTAGACCGCCTGCCCCTTCGCACCCCAGAGCGAGACCATGCTCGAGAACACGACGAAGAAGTCGAGCCCGCGATCCTGCGTCATCGCCTGCAGCACCAGCGGTGCCTGAATCTTCGCGCGATACACGCGCTCGAGGTCCTCGCGGGTGGAGAGCGCGAGCGACTCGGCATGAGCCACACCGGCGGCGTGGATGATGCCCTGCAGCGCCTGTCCATCACGTTCGATCGTTTCGAGCGCACGAGCGACATCGGCGGCGGTCGCCGCATCACCCTGCACCAGATGGACCACGGCACCGAGCGCGCGCACGGAGTTGAGCAGCGCGGCGGCTTCGTCAGCGAGGTGACCACGCCGACTGAGCAACACGAAGTGGCGATACCCTGCACGGGCCAGGCCGGCCACGGTCTGCACGCCCATCGCGCCCGTGCCGCCGGTGACCAGCACACTGCCCCGCGCCTGCGGCCAACCGGAGGCTGACGCCGTGACCGCGCGCGCGCGCAAACGCGGCACCCACCGGACACCGCCGCGCCAGACCTGCTGGTCTTCCGCACGCGCATCGGTGAGTTCATCGATCACCCTACGCGCATCACGGTCGGGATCTCCTGCAGGATCCAGATCGATGATGCCGCCCCAATGATCGGGACACTCCAGGGAGGTGGTCTTTCCCAGACCCCACAAGACCGACGCCGCAGACAGTCGTGCCACATCACGCTCGCCGGGGGCGGGATGTGGGCGCGCACCTCGCGTCACGACAGACACGCGTGTATTGGTGTGTCGAACGATTGTGCGAAGTGCGTCGAGGTACACCGCGGACACCGAGACGGCGTCGGCCTCGGCTTGATCGGGATGCCCACCGTCGCTCAACACGTCATCGAGACACAGGACCACGTGTGTGCGGCTGGTGTCGTTGGTGTGCTCCGCCGCCAGCGCTTCGCCGAGATGGTCAACCGGCACATCCACCACCCGACGGTTCGACAGTCCCGAGTGGAGCGCATCGCGCAGGGCACTCCGGCGTCCCGCCAGAATCCAGCGCGTCGTGGTGTCCGTGTTGGCGTGATGGGGACGCGCCGCGCCGATGAGCGCGTACGGCGCGACTTCGGTTGAGAGCGACAACTCACTCGCGCCCTCAAATCCGGCATCCGCCAGCATCCGGCACCAACGATCTACGGGCAGCAGCGGGTAGCTGGACCGGCCGTCACCATCGGCCGC
>CAYZLT010000001.1:24276-25417 GCA_964479175.1 uncultured Solibacteraceae bacterium
CGGCCGCCTTCCACCAGCCTTCGGTCAAGCCAAACGTCAGGTCCAGCCAGCCTTGTGCCCGAATGCCTTCAAGCAGCCACAACTGACCGCTCGGGCGCAGCACTCCGCGCAGGCCACGCAGCACCGGCGCCAGCTTCGCCACCGCGTGCACGGCATTAGCCGCCAGCGCGATGTCGTACGAGGCCGTGGGCTCGCGATCGAGTGACTCAAGATCCAGCAGGCGATACTCCACGCCGCGATAGGCGCTGAACTTCGCCTTCGCCTGTTCCAGGAAGCTCGGAGACAGGTCGGTGAAGACGTATTCGTAGTCACCGCCCCACGCCGCCAGTACTGGCAACAGATACGTGGTGAGCCCACCGGTGCCGGCACCAAGTTCCAGCAGCCGGATGCGCTCGGTCTTGTCGCGCATGGACAAATACGTCGCCAGCGCCGCCGCGACCTGGCCGTTGAGCAGTTGTGCGGCCGGTGCCTCGGTGTAGATCGCCGCCGCCGCCGCAAAGTCCCCACCCGGGAACAACACATGCAGCGGATCCAACTCGCCGCGCAACACCTCGCCGAGCCGCGGACCACATCGCGACAGCAGCTCCCCTTCGGATCGGACCTCCGGGAAATCCGTGACGGTGCGCGTGGCCGCCTCGACAGGATTCGGCGCGACGATGATCCGCCAGCCGTCCTCCGCGCGAACAATCCGATCGTGTGCCACGAGCCACCGCAGCAAACGAGTGGCCAGACGATGGTGGCGGGGCGCGATCCCGAGTCGCGTGTTCCACAGATCGATGTCCCCGTCTTCGAGTCCCTTTGCCTGGGGACGACCCGGCAGCCGTGCGCCAGCGGCGAGGCCCGCGATCGCCGCGTGGGCCCAGTCGAGCGCGACACTGTCGAGGGCCTGCAGCGCGTCGGGCAGATTGGCCGTTTGTGTATGCGCGCGCAAGGCCGGTTCAAAGACGCTGAGGTGCGCCCGCAGGATCTCAAGGTCGGGACCTGTCGCCGGCGTCGGGAACGGGCGCGACTGCCAGGCGACGTCGTAGAACTTTGCGTCCGTCGTCCGCGTGAGGCTCGGCCGGGACTCGGGCTCACCCGGTGTCTCGAACCAGTGGCGCTCGGTGGCCGCGAGCCATGGACTTGCACGTACTGTGCAGGA
>CAYZLT010000001.1:25427-64338 GCA_964479175.1 uncultured Solibacteraceae bacterium
CAGTGGCGCTCGGTGGCGAACGGATACGTCGGCAACGACACCCTTCGCGCCTGCGGGAACAGCGCCTGTCCGTCGAGGTTCGCGCCGGCCGTATGCAGCGCCACCACGGCGTCGGCCAGCACTTCTTCCGCAGGCCGCCGTCGATCCAGGCTCGCAATCCAGGCACGCCGACTCCCGGCGGTGCGGCGCGCCAGGCCAATCAACACAGGCGACGGTCCGATTTCCAGACCCGCCGTGATGCCCAGCGCCTCCAGGGCGCGAACCCCATGCTCGAAACGCACCGTCTGCCGTGCATGATCGCGCCAGTAGTCGGGCGTCGGGGCCGCCGCCATCGCCGCGCCCGTGAGATTCGAGATCCACGGCAGACGCGGCGCGTGGTGACGAACGCTCGCGGCGGCTTCAACCAAGCCCGGCAACGCCGGCTCGATCAACGCGCTGTGGAACGCGTGGCTTGTCACCAACCTCGTCGCCGTCACATCGTCGGCCTCACACCGCGCCATGAACGTGTCGATGTCCGCGTGTGGACCCGCCATGACGATTTGCGTGGCGGCGTTCAGTGCCGCGACTTCCACTTGAAGGTCGGCCGCAAGTGAGGTCGCGCGATCGATATCGGCGGAGACCGCCACCATGCCGCCGGGCTGCCCCAGCGTGTCCATCAGGCGACCGCGCGTCGCGATCAGGTCCAGCCCGTCTTCGAGGCTGAACACGCCCGCGACCCACGCGGCCGCGAACTCACCCACGCTATGTCCGATCACGGCCGCCGGCTCGACGCCGCGAGACTGCCACAGCGCTGAGAGTGCGCACTGCACGACGTACAATGCCGGCTGCGTCACGCTGGTGCGCGCGAGCGCGGCATCCCCCTCAGGGCAGGACGTGAGCAGTGCCGACAACATGTCGATCCCGTGGGTGTCCTTGAGCTGGGTGGTCAGGCGGTCGATGACGTCACGACTGACGTCGTGCCGGTACAATTCGCTCGCCATGCCCGAGTACTGCGAGCCCTGACCGGTGAAGAACCAGGCGACCCGTGCGCCTTCGCGCGAGCCGCTCTCGGTCACCACCGGACGCGCCAGCCACTTCTCAAGCGACTGGACCAGGTCGGCAGTGGTGCGTCCTGACACACCCATCCGCACGGCAAACCGGTCGCGGCCAGTAGCAGCGGTGAACGCGACGTCGATCACTTCCGTGGACGCCGCGAGACGATCGCGAAACCGCTCCACGGTGAGGCGCAAGGCCGCAGGTGTCCGCGCCGACAGCAACAACGGCACCACCTCTCCGGTGGTGTCTGCCGGCGCCGGCACGGCTGGCGCCGCTTCGAGCACCATGTGCACGTTGGTGCCGCCAAAGCCGAACGCACTCACCGCCGCCATCGGCGTCGTCGCCACGGGCCACGCGGTGACCACGCGCGGCACGTCGATGGGCGTGCCGTCCAGGGCGATCTCGGGATTCCACTGCGAGAAGTGCAGATGCGGCACCACCGTGCGTGCCCGCAAGGCCATCGCAGTCTTGATGAGTGACGCCACGCCGGCGGCCGCCTCGAGGTGGCCGATGTTGGTTTTCACCGATCCGACGTACAGCGGTTGATCCACCGTGCGGCCTTCGCCGTATACCGCGCGGATGGCGTGCATTTCGATCGGGTCTCCCAGCGGTGTGCCTGTCCCGTGTGCTTCCACGTACTGCACCGCTGTCGGATCCACACCCGCGCGCGACAGCGCCTGTCGAATCACCCGCTGCTGCGACACCCCATTGGGCGCCGTCAGCCCGTTGGTCCGACCGTCCTGGTTGACGGCTGATGCACGAATGACCGCGACGATCGGATCTCCGTCGCGCACGGCATCACTCAGACGTTTGAGCACGACCATGCCGCAGCCTTCGCCGCGCACATACCCGTCCGCGCCGGCATCAAACGCCTTGCACTTGCCCTCGGGCGACAACATTCGCGCCTGCGAAAACGCGACCGTCAGGTCCGGCGTCAACATCAGGTTGACGCCACCGGCCACCGCCACGCCACACTCGCCCTGGCGCACACTCTCGCTCGCCAGATGGACCGCGAGCAGCGAGGACGAACACGCGGTGTCGACCGCGAGCGACGGCCCCTGCAGATCGAAGAGGTAAGAAATGCGATTGGCCGCGATGCTCGCAGCATTGCCGGTCCCCGCGTGGTGATCGAGCCACTCCGGCGATCCAAACTGCAAGGTGCGGTAGTCCGACGTGCTGACGCCGACAAACACACCCGTGTCGGTGCCCGCCAGCGACGACATGGCCATTCCCGCATCCTCAAACGCTTCCCACGTGGTCTCAAGCAAAATGCGCTGCTGAGGATCCATGCGGTCCGCTTCGTTCGGCGAGATGTCAAAGAAGCCGGCGTCAAACGAATCCACCGCGTCGAGGAACCCGCCACGTGGTGAATAGTGGCGACCACGCGTGCCGGGTTCGGGATGGTACAGGTCGTCGCGCCACCGGCCCTGCGGCACGGGCGCCACCGCGTCGACACCATCACGCAGCAGGTTCCAAAACGCCTCGGGTCCTCGGGCGCCAGGGAAGCGGCAGCCGATGCCGACGATCGCGATCGGTTCAGCCGAGGGCACACGCGACGGCGCCGCAGCGGCCAGCTGCTCGCCGGACAGATGTGCCGCGAGTGCATCAATGGTCGGATAGTCGTAGACAAGCGTCGGCGACACCGAACGCCCAAGCCAGTCCTGCAACGCACCTGCGAGGCGCGTCGCCGCAAGGGAATCCACGCCGAGATTGGCGAACGGCTTCGACGGATCAATCGCCGCAGCGGAGGTCTGCAACGTCCGCGCAAGCGCCTGCACGACCCACGCGGTGATACCGGCGCGCGAGTGATTTGAGTGATTTGAGCGATTTGAGCTATCGACCAGCGGCGGGGCCTGGGCAACGACGGCTGTCGGTGCCGCATCCACTTTCGAACGCGCGACGACCTTAAATTCATCAGCGAGATACCGTCGTCGCGTCTCGCCGCGCTGGAGTTTCCCGCTCGAGGTTTTTGGCAGACTGAGGGCAGGCACGAGCACGATGTCCCACGGGTCGATCTCATGCGCGTCCACAATGGCCGCGCGCATCGCCTGAAGGACGTCATCGGGCGCCATGGAGCGCGCCTGCGTGCGCGGCACCTCCTGCACGAGCACAAGCCGCTCCTGGTCACCCTCGTCCACGCTGAAACAGGATGCCAGTCCGCGCGCGAGTGATGGATGTGACGCGGAGGCCGTCGCTTCGATGTCCTGCGGATAGTGATTGCGCCCGCGGATGATGACCAGGTCCTTGATGCGACCCGTGACGAAGAGTTCCCCCTCGTGCAGGAGACCAAGATCGCCGGTCCGCATGAACGGACCGTCACCCTCGGCCGTCATCGCCTGGAACGTTTCAGCCGTCGCCTCATCCCGTCGCCAGTACCCGGCGGCGACTGAGGGTCCAGCGACCCAAATCTCGCCAACGCGCCCATCGCGACGTTCCCTGGTCTCGGGATCGACGATGGCGATCTGCAGCCCATCCACCGGTGTGCCGCACCCGACGAGATATCGCGCCTGCGGACTCGACGGGTCTGCGGCCGGACGCACCTCGTGTTGCTCGAGCGCGTCGGCATCGGCCGCGAAGTACACGGGATCACCCGTGACCTCCGACCCGGTGACAATCAGCGTCGATTCAGCCAGGCCGTAACACGGATAAAACTGACGGGGATGGAAGCCGCACTGCGCGAACGCCTTCGCAAACGCGTCCTGCGTTTCGCGGCGGACGGGCTCGGCGCCGTTGTACGCCGTTTCCCACGCGCGCAAATCCAGCGTCGCCTTCTGCGCGTCGGTCACACCCAGCAGGCACGCTTCGTACGCAAAGTTCGGCCCGCCGCAGTGGGTGCCGCCGTACCGCGTGATCGCCTCAAGCCACGTGGCCGGACGCTGAATAAATGTCGACGGCGCCATCAGATGCGCCGGAAACCCCGTGTACAGCGGCTGCAGAACGCCATCGATCAGGCCCATGTCGTGGAACGACGGGAGCCAGCAGACACCAACACTGTGAGGTCCAAGATGAAACGACGTCCGCAGACATTCCGAGTTGTGGACGATGTTGGCGTGGGTGACCATCACACCCTTGGGCGTCGACGTGGATCCGGACGTGTACTGCAGCAGCGCCAGATCGGATCCGACGGGCAACACGCTGCTGCCGGGAATCGCATCGGCCGCCACGACATCGATCGTGTCAATCCGGCGGAGCGTCAACGGCAACGTGCTCAGCCACTCATCCACCTTCGCCGAGCCCACATCCCCGACCAGCACCACTTGCGGCTCCGCGTCGTGCACGATCGCGTCAAGCCTCGCGTGATGGCGACGATTGCGAGGGGGGTAGGCGGGAACAGCAATGACGCCGGCCGCCAGACAGCCCAGAAAAGCCGAAACAAACTCCAGACCGGGGCCATACAGCAGCAATGCCCGATCCCCGAGACGGGTCGCCTCTCGAAGATGAGCGGCGATCGCATCAACGCGACGCGCCAATTGGACATAGGTCAGCGTCTCAGTTTGAGCGCCCGCGTCGTTCAGCCAGGAAAACGCCAAGGCGTCGGGCCGCCGCGATGCGTGTTCCCTGAGTCGGTGAAGGAGCGTTTCTGGCTTTTGATGCACACTCATGTTGTATGCCTCACAGACCAGCCGATCCGAGAGCCATCGGGTTGATCTGATTCGGGTGAGACATACACGAGCAATTAGATAGTGTATTACGCGCCAGTGTTTGATTCATGGATTTCTGTCACAACTCCGCGGCCCGATGGCACGTGGCGTCTCGTCTGTTTCCCTCACGCAGGCGGGGGCGCGTCGTCGTTTTTTTCGTGGTCACGCGAACTCGCCCACATTCCGGTTGAGGTTGCCACACTCAGGTTACCGGGGCGTGAAGCACGTCTGCTCGAGGCTCCCCTTGATGACCTGCCGACCCTCGTGTCGCACATCGATGAGGCGCTTGAGGCCTTTGGCGACGGACGGCCGGTCGTGTGGTTCGGACACTCGTCAGGTTCGCGGATCGCGTTTGAAGTCGCCCGCCGACGACGCGCGCGTGGCCGATCCTTGCCGGTCCATCTGGTCGTGTCCGGCGCACCAGCCCCCGATGTGGTGCGGTCGACGCCCACACTGCATCGCATTGCCAGTGATGATGAGTTTTTACATGCCGTAGCGAGCGCGTACGGCGGGGTCCCTGCTGCGGTCATGGAGCACCAGGAACTGCGGGCACTGGTCGCACCCGCGCTTCGCGCCGACCTCAAGATGCACGAGCGCTACGTGTACACGGTCGAAGAGCCACTGCCCTTTCCGATCACGGCCTTCGGGGGTTCGGCCGACACGTCGGTGTCAGAAGCCTGGCTTCGCGGGTGGGAGCGGCACACGGCAGGCGAGTTTCGCTGGCAGATGTTTCCCGGGGATCACTTCTATCTGCATGAACCCGGGATGCGCACCGAGTTGCTTCGGGCGCTGGTGCGACGCGTCGGTACGGTCCAGGGTCCTGCAGGGTCCAAGGTCCAGGATTCGTCGCACTGAACCTTGAACCTTGGACCCTGGACTCTGTCGGACCTTGGACCTAAAAGGTGATCTGCAGACCCGCGGTCATCAGGACCTGGCTCTTGTTGTTCAGACGCAGCGGCCGGGTGCCCACTCCCGGAATCGGCACCTGGGCGACGGCCAGCGAGAGCACGTTGTCGTACTTGTAGGTGAAGTCCACACTCGTGCCGAGGTATTTGTTGAGCTTGCCCTTCAGGCTGATGTTGCCCTCAAACACACGGAACGCCGAGTCGTTGAACGCCTGCTGGAATGACGCGCGCTGCTCGATGCGCACAAACGGGTTCGGCGTGATGATCAGGCGCTGAATCCCACCCCAGCCCATCAACCAGCGGTCATCAAACTCTGCCAGGCCCTTGCTCTCACGCTGAAGACCGAGGACCGGCACGAGTCCGATCTTCACCTTCGGCTGATCGAGCGCGAGCAGGCCGACACCGGTAAATACCTGGTGCGAGTAGTCCACGTTCCGCACGTCGTCTTTGTAGAACGCATACCGGGTCAGGAAAAAATACCGCTGACCATCACGCTGCCGGAAGTCGTAGTCGATCGAAAACTTCGGCAGGTCCATGACGGTGCCGACGGGGTCAACCACGGCGTAGGTGTAGGACGCTTCGATGCTGACCGCGTTCAGGTTGGTCGATCGCAACAAACTGAACGTGCCCTGAAATGACTTCTGTTCGCCCTTGAGGCCAAGTGCTTCGCCTGTGAGGCCAGGAATGCCTGGATCGAGCTGACCCTGACGGAAAGGAGATGACGTTATCGACCCTCCGAGGGTGATCGACCGCACCCAGAAGGTGTTTCCAGGAGGAACGAAGCCTCCCATTCCTGGGACCGGGGCCGGCGGCGGAGCCGGCGGCTGTTGCGGAGGGGCAGGCGTTTGTGCCGCGGTTGACGTCGCGATGACACAAAGAAGTAACGAGAGTGTGAGTAGACGAACTGAACGCATGAGCGAGAGATTAGCACGGTGGTTGCGAGTCTCCATCAACGTCCGCTATACTTCGCCTCGTCAGTTTGCAAATACGCACCGTGTGTGCGGGAGGAATCGAGATGAGCGACAAGGATCTACAGGCCCAGGAAGTTGTCAAGAAATACGCCACCTACGCGGCGGGTGCGGGTCTGATCCCGATTCCGACCCTCGACATGGCGGCGATCGCCGGTGTCGAGCTCAAGATGCTCGCCGACCTTTCCAAGGTCTACGACGTTCCTTTTGAGAACGATCGTGTGCGGCCGATCGTGGCGGCGGTCATCGGCGGCTATGTGTCGGCGAACCTCGGCGCCGGCGCCGGTGGCAGCCTGCTGAAGGCCGTGCCGATTTTCGGCACCGTGCTCGGCACCCTCGCCGTGCCGGCCTTCGCGGCGGGTCTCACGTTCGCCATCGGCAAGGTGTTCACGCAGCA
Source organism: uncultured Solibacteraceae bacterium (assembly GCA_964479175.1). Taxonomy (GTDB): domain Bacteria; phylum Acidobacteriota; class Vicinamibacteria; order Vicinamibacterales; family SCN-69-37; genus SYFT01. The sequence continues at coordinate 32,374 of CAYZLT010000001.1, forward strand.
CTTCGCCTCCGGCGGCACGTTCCTCGACTTCAACCCCGAGAAGGTGCGCGAGTACTTCAAGACGCAGAAGACCTCGGTCGCGTAACACGCGCCCAGGTTTCGACGTTGCACTTCCGCCGGTTCATCCCTTCGGGGATGGACCGGCGTTTTTTTATGGGCACGCTACTCCAGCGTGACGGCGACGTCCCGGCCGGTCACGATCGCCTGATTCGCCAGGATGCCGACGATCGATGCGCGTGCGCCCTCGGCCAGTGAACAGGCCACCGGTGCTCCGTCGGTGACACTCTTCAGAAAATCCATCAGTGCGTAGTAGAGGGACGGGTGCGGCAATCCCACGCCGGCCTGCAGGTTGCCCTGCTCGGCCAGTTGCGTGGCATTGGCGATGAGCACGATGCCTTCTTCGCTGAAGATCTGCTGACGAGTGGCGTAGACCTCCCACCCTTGCGTGGGTGCGTCGGCCTCCTTGAACAGCCACCCGTGTGTCCAATTCAACCGAATCGAACCATTCACACCGTTCACGACCTCCCACTGCCCCCCGTACGAGTTGGCGAGTGTGGCGCTGTACCGCATCGCCACACCATCTGCCCAAATCAGATCGAGGTCGATCGTGTCGGCTACGGTGCGCCCGTCCTTGTGATGACGCACGCCGCCGCGTCCGGCCACACGTGTCGGGTACGACCCGCGCCACCAGTGCGCCACATCAAATTGCTGCGCACCCACCTCACCGGCCAGTCCAATCGAGACTGCCGGGTCGAGACGCCAGTTGGCCTGTTCACCCGAGTCGCCTCCGCTGGCCGGGAATCGCCACGACGTCTTCCGGTGCCACTGCCCGGCCATCGACACCAGGTCGCGCAGCTCGGTGCGCACGAGAGGTTGCGCGCGTTTGTACGTGGGATTTGATCGTCCCTGAAACCCCGCCTGACAGATCGTTTCTGACGACGTAGCGGCGGCCACCATCGCGCGGCAGTCCTCGACGGTTGATGCGATCGGCGCCTCACAGTACACATGACGGCCGTCCGCAAGAGCGTCTTCCACAATCGCGCGATGCAGATGAGTCGGCGTCGCCACCACAATCGCGGTCACGTCCGGTCGCTGCTCGAGCATGACCGTGTGGTCGGTGAAGGTCGCGGCCGACTGCGCGCGCTGCGTGGCCAGCGCCAGCCGTGCTTCCGACCGATCACACACGGCCGCGATCTCGACCTGCGGGATCTTCTGAAGTTCCGTGATGATCGCGCGACCATGCCGGCCGGTCCCCACGACGCCGACTTTGACGATGATGCCTTGCTGGAGAAATGGGAGAAGGTCAGCCGCCGTCGGCAGCAGCGCCACACCACCAAAGGCGCTGAGTGTCTGACCGATAAACGCTCGTCGGTCCATGGCCTACCACTCGAACGGCACGAGCTTCTCCCCTCGGACCATCGTCAACCAGACGTGATGGCTGCCCTGATGTTCCTCGCGGGAGAAGCGGAAGGGTTGTCCGACCCCGATGTCGATGGTGCCGAGGCGCTCAAAGGCCTCGATGATCCCTTCGCGCGTGACCGTCGCCCCACTGAGCGCACGACCAAACGTGCGCGCCGCCAGGAAGCCCTCGAGCGATACGGGTCCAGGTTGTGTGCCTGGAAAAAAGCGTGCAAGTGCCGATCGATACGCGGTGACCGCCGGAAGGTCGGCCTCGTAGTGCGGCACCACCTGCGTGATGATGACTCCCTCGCTGTCGGGCCCGAGCGCAGCAATCAGCGCCTCCGATCCGACAAACGACACGTTCAGATACGTCACATTGGACAACGCTTGTTTTGCCAGCGAAATGAACTTGGCCGACGCGCCGTACGAACCCACCATGATGATTGCTCGCGGGCGCACTCGCGCCTGCATGATGGTCAGCAATCCGTCGGCCACATCCAAGGTCCCGCGTTCGTAGCGGCCGTGCGCGAGTATCTTCGCTTCCGGATACCCGAGTGATTCGAGCGCCGCCACCGCGCCCTGATGCCCGGAGTCGCCGTACGCGTCGTTCTGTGTGAAAAACGCGATCTGCTGGGGCTTGATGCCGCGGCGCAGCAGGCCACGGACCATGACGCCGGTCTCCTCCGCATAACTCGCGCGGAAGTTGATGACATATCGATCGGGAGGATTTTTTCTGAGCACGTCGGCGCCCGAGAAGGCGCCAAAGAGCAACGTCTTTCGTTCGTTGGCAATTGGCACCGCCACGGTCGCTCCGGCCGTCCCCACACTGCCGATCACCGCCAGCACCTTCTCCTGGTCGATGAGGCGCATCATGTTGCCGCGCACTGGCTCCGCCTGATACGCATCGTCAAGTGCAACCAGCCGCAGGCGGTACCCGGCGATGCCGCCAGAGGCATTGGTTGACTGGATGAACGCCTCAATTCCCATGCGCATGCCGCGACCAAGCTGGCCGGACGGGCCACTCAGCGCGGCCGACATGCCCAGGACCACCTCGCGCTGCACGGTGTTGACCGATGCCGACCGCACCGGGATCCCCACAAGAATCACGGCTCCCGCACACGCCGCCAGAATCGAGTGACGCATCTTCATCAGTAGAACACCACAAAGGTGATGACGGTAATCGCCGTCAGAATCACCGGCCAGTACAACAACTTCGGAATGATGTGATCGCCCTGCTCAAGTTTGGGAAAGTGTCCCGTATAGGTATTGGTCAACGTGATCAACGCCTGGCTGAGAATGGCGGCATAGACGACGAAGTAGAAGTACTCGATATACAGAATCGCCGAGCTCGACATTCTGCGTCGCAGATCAAGTTCCGACAGAATGAGGATGAAAAACAACCCTGAGAATGCGGCCAGCATCTGGACCACGTTGCTGCGAGTGTTGGGATTGACCACCAACAACAAGGTGAACACCATGAAGCTGGAGACGGCAATCGGCAACACGCTGGAAAACAGCGGCTCAAGGATCTTGCGGTTGATGATGACGTTGAATGCCAGCTCGTTCGCCACACCACCGGCCGAGTCGGCGATACCAAATGAGGTGTTGCGATTTGAGGCGAGGTTGCTGAACTGTGTCCGCGCGACCGACCACCCGGGCAACGTCATGTCTTTTTCGAGCCCCAATCGCGCCAGGGGGTGAATGATTTGGTACGACTCGAGATCGGGGATCAAAATCACGCCCTTGTCGAGGTCCTGGTGCCGAATCCTGAACCGGAAGTCCTGCTGGTCAAGCGGGTACTTCGCATAGTCAAAACTCTGCCGGACCTCGGCCTTCACAAACCACCCAATCGTCTCTGAGTCCGGGTTCTTGCGCCGATACGCCTCGCGTACGGTGACGTCTGACGCTTCCGGCAGCAAAAAGCCGCGCGTGATGGTCTCCGGAATATTGGCCGGATAGGTCTGCCAGACGTAGCCGCTGACCTGGATGTTGTTGGGGCCAATGAGCTCAAACGTCTCGAGAATCACGCCCGTCGGCACAAATCGCGGCAACGTGCCACTGCGCTGCAGGGATGTGCGGGTGGTGTCGAGCACAAATTTGCGCACACTGCCGGCATTGGCAAACACCGTTTGCCCCTCAACGGGCGGCGCGGGCGCTCCAAACCCGTGTTGCCACAACATGCCGATGCCCACCACCAACATCAGGCAACTGGCGACCACCCCGCCCCACAGGACAAAGATCCTGCCGTCGGACCGTTTCAGGATGGTGCTCCACAGGGTCAGCAGACACGCCAGCAGCACGGCCACCGTGATCGTCATTTTCTGGCGGCGGAACATCCGGATGTTCTCCGCCTGCTGCTGGAAGAACACGATGCCGACGGTCCAGCCGGTGGAGGGAACCGACCTCGACAGAATCCAACTCGCTTCTCCGGTCACCGGGTCGATCAGATTCTCGATCACGTCGACGCCGGCCGTCCGAGCGGCGTCAAAGATCCGCTGCGCCTGAACCAATGTGCCGGACCTGGCGGCGGCCGCCGGATCGAGATCACCGGACTCATCGCCGAATTCCTGCGCGAACGGATGCGAGATCGCGAAGCCGTCTTTCGAGATCAGGAATCCATACCCGACATCCCCGAGGTCGAGGGACTGAATCAGGTCATCCACTTCAGACAGCGACATCGTCGCGTGCACCACACCGGCGGTGGCCTGCGGGGTTGACGAGGCAGGGTCGGAGAACGGAGTGGCATACTCCACGACCGGCCCCTGTTCGCTGTCGGTCGACGGTTCGGTCCAGCCCCCGGCGGACGTGGTGCCGACCTGGTACCAGCGGGTCTCGCCAAGGGTGTAGTCGTAGAGCGAATCCAGCGGAACAAACACGGTGGATTCGCCCTGCCGTCGGAACGACGGCGCGTGCAGGCGCAGGTTCGGGTCAAACCGGTGCGGCATGAACGCCGCGCCAACGGCGAGCAGTTGTGGCGTGATGTCGATCGCCCCCTGAAGTCGGGTGGGCACCTCAGCCTTCGGCACGCGGCCGCTGCTGATGTCTGCGGCGACGGCGTTCACCACGGCGGGAACCCGACTCAGCTCCGCATCAATGACATTGGCCGCGCGTTCCGCCTCCCTGGCCGCCCGCTCCCGCAATGCGGCGCTCGCGCGGCTGGAGCCGATCACGTAGAACACCAGGAGCGTCAGCGCGACGGCAAGACTCGCCCACTTCAGGTAATCAACGTACCGAAGCCACGGCCATTGAGCCGGGGTCACACCGGGCGTGGGATCACTCACGTGTTAAAAAATTCCTGCGCGCTTGAGTCGCGCCGTGGGATTGACGATGACGATCAGGTCAAAGCGGTGATTGACCGGGACCGGGAACGTGTTGTCGAAGGCCTTGGTGTGGTACCAGATGAGCGACATGTCGGCGGTCACTGGGAACGTGCCGATCGTATACCACCGCTTGCCGACACCGTAGCGGTCACCATTGACGGTGGGAATGTAGGACCGATCCACGGACATGACACCCGCATTCACCGTCAACTTGCCAAACTTCAAGTCCACTGACGCGTTCAATCCCTTGCCCTTCGGAGTGCCGGTGAACGTATTGGTCCCGGTCCGCTCCAGGTCCGACACGCGCTGATAGGCCTCGAATCGCACACCGGTCACCACCTTCGCAGCCGCAGGCGTCCGAATCACGAGAGCCTCGCGGAGGATGTCACGACCGTCTTCGTGCGTGTAATCGACCGACGCGGTGACCCGTGGCGTCAGCCTGACCCCCAGCAGGACCTGCCCGTAGTTGTAGTCAAAGCTGTCATCCAACCGGCGGAACACGTTGGGCTGGGCCACACCAAAGTGGCCGATGGTGCCCGACAGTTGGGTGATGCGCCCGGAGGTGGGCCGCACGGTGACGCGTTGACCCACGAGGTAGCCGTCCATGTCGTAGGAGATGTTCTCGGACACGTCCCCGCGGTTCGGGCCGAGGCCACCCACCTGCAGTTCCAGCCCAGAGACCGGTGCCGCGGACAGGAAGAGATGGCGCATCCAGAACTTGCCAACGAAGTCGCCCTTCCCCATACCCGTATCGTTCCAACTGGCAACGTACGTGGGGCCCGCAGAGGCCATCATGTTGACGCTGTATTTGCCGGCCGCGTCAAACAGCAGTCGCCCACGCGTCAGGCCGTGCCACTGAATACCGTCGGCGGTAACCACCTCGGCGGAGGTCTTGTTCCACCGATATCGAAGTCCCGCCTGCACTGCCTGCACATCGAGCCATCGTCGAATCGCCGGCGGCTCCGCTGGAGCGGCCGGGGCGGGTGTCTGAGCCAAGGTGGAGACGGGGGTCGCCAGGGCGGCGAGTCCGAACACGGCAAGCGATGCGAGATGAGGACGAATCATTGCGTGGAGATTGTCCTTCATTACGGGCGTTGTTCCAATCCTGCTATCCTCTCGTCTCTTATCCCTTTGGAGGACGACCATCGTGACGCGACGTTCGGTCTTGATCAGTGCAATCGTGGTGGGCGCTGTGGGCCTGTCGGCCGCTCAGCCGCCCAAAGCCACCGAGGGGGTGTCGCCAACCTCGATCACGATTGGGATGTCCGCCGCCTTCACGGGAGCCTCCCGCAGCCTCGGCATCGAGCTCTTCCGCGGGTCGATGGCCTACCTGGCCGAAGTCAATCGCAATGGGGGCGTTCACGGCCGCCAGATCAGGATTCAGGCATACGACGACGGGTATCAGCCGAACGCGGCGATGAAGAACTCCCTCAAGTTGATGCTGGAAGACGACGTGTTCCTGCTGTTCAACTATGTCGGAACGCCCACGGTCACCCGTGTCCTGCCACTGCTGAAGAAGTATCAAAACCTCCACTTTTCCCTGTTTTTCCCGTTTACAGGCGCACAGCCGCACCGCGAACCGCCGTACGGGTCGCTGGCGGTCAACCTCCGAGCCTCCTATCGGCAAGAGACGCAGGGGCTGGTCGATAACTTCCTGACGGCCGGCCGGTCGCGCATTGCGGTGTTCTACCAAGCCGACGCGTACGGTCGGAGTGGCTGGGTCGGCGTACGCGAGGCGCTCACAAAGAAGGGCCTCAAGATCGCCGGCGAAGCCACCTACACCCGGGGCACCAAGTACTCGGAGAGCCTCGACCGGCAGGTGGCGATCATGCAGGAAATCAAACCTGACGCCATCATTTCCATCGGTGCCTATGAGGCGTGTGCGGCATTCATCCGTGATGCCCGGAAGGCCGGCCTCGATGTGCCCATCGCAAACGTCTCGTTTGTCGGCAGCGAAAGCCTCCTGGCCCTGTTGAGCGCATCGTCGGCCACCGACGACCGCGACTACACGGTGAACCTCGTGAACTCGCAGGTGGTGCCCAGCTACGAAAGCGCCACCGCGCCGGTCGTGCGCGAATACCGGGCGCTGATGGAGAAACACCAACCGGACCCGCCGCAGGGGTTCGGCGACGCCGGCTACAAAATGTTGCCCTACAGCTTTGTCAGCCTCGAAGGGTTCCTGAACGCAAAACTGCTGGTCGAGGTGCTCAAGCGCATGGGCCCATCGCCGCAACGCGCACACATTGTGTCGACGATCGAGCAATTGTCCAACATCGAATTGGGCATGGGCACGCCGGTGTCGTTTTCGCGCGAGCGGTATCAAGGGTCGGACGCGATTTATTACACCACGGTGCGCGACGGACGCTTCGTGCCCATTACGAACTGGCAGGAGTGGCGAAAGTGAGAATCGCGAAACTCTTTCAAAAAACAATGTTCGGGATCTTCCTGTTGTTCGGGTTGATTGCGGTTTCCACCTCAGCGTTGTGTGTTTATACGGTCGACAAACAACTGTCGACCGAATACGAGGCCAACAGTCGCACGATTGCGCAGACGATCGCCAACTCCAGTCTCGATATCATCCTCAATCGCGACCTGTCCACCCTGCAGTCCCTCATTGACCAGTTCAAGGAACTCCAGGGCATCAAATACATCTATATCGTCGACGAACACGGCGACTGGCTGGCGCACACGTTTGTGCCGGGGATTCCGAAGGAAATTCAGTCGGCCGACCGCACACCGGGCGCCACCGTTGAGCGGCAGTTGCCTGGGTTTGGCGAATTCGTCGAGGTCTCGAGCCCGATTCTCGACGGAATCGCCGGATCGGTGCACGTGGGCATGGACAAGGGCCTGATTGCGCTGAAGATTCAGACCGCGATCGGCCAGCAGATCTACCTGATCTCGATCATCTTCATCGTGTCGATCATCGGGTCCTACCTGCTGGTGAATCTGGCCGCCAAACCCATCACTCGCCTGGGTGGCTACGCCACACATCTGGTGGCACCCGATGCGCCCAACGCGCTGACGCCAGACGAAGCGCAGGCGCTCCTGGAGCGGGCCGATGAAGTCGGCCAGATGGCGCGCCTCTATCGCCATCTGGCGCTGCGCAGCGAAGGCGCGGAACTCGCGCCGTGACCGAAGCGGCACCGACCAATCGCTGGCTCGTCGCCATCATGGGCACGATCCTGCAGTTATGCCTCGGGACGGTGTACGCCTGGAGCTTTTTCCAGGCGATGCTGGTGAAGTCGTACCGCTGGTCGTATACCGACACGGCGTGGGCGTTCAGCCTGGTCATTTGCACTCTCGGAATTTCAGCCGCGTGGGCCGGCGTCAACCTGCCACGCTTCGGGCCGCGCAAACTGGCCGTCACCGGCGGCTTGTTGTTCAGCTTGAGCTACATCCTCGGTGGCCTGGCGCTGCACCTCGAAAGCCGCACGTTGTTTTACCTCGGCTACGGCGTGGTCGGAGGATTCGGCATTGGTCTGGGCTACGTCACGCCGGTCTCTACCGTCGCCAAATGGTTCCCCGATAAGAAGGGGCTTGTCACCGGCGTCGTCGTGATGGGTTTCGGCATCGGTGCGTTTGTGATGAGCAAGGTGCTGGTCCCGCTGCTGCTGCACGCGACCGACGGCGACCTTGTGTATGTATTTGTCTCGCTGGGCGTTTTTTTCGCCATGGTCCTGCTGCCCGTGGCGATGTTCATGAAGGACCCACCAGCAGTTGCGGCCGCGGCAGCGGTCTCAACGACCGTGGTCACACCGGATCTGCCCACGAGTCACTACCTGAAGTCGAGCCAGTTCCTCATCATGTGGCTGGTCTTCTTCTGCAACATCACCGCCGGTATCTCGGTCATCAGTTTTCAGTCGCCTCTGCTGCAGGAAATTTGGGGGCTGGCCGACCCGACTGCGGAACCGGCCGCGCTGGCCACCTACGGAGCGACACTCATTGCCGTCAGCTCCCTGTTTAACGGCGTCGGGCGCTTGCTCTGGGGCATGATTTCCGACCGCATCGGACGCGTTGAGAGTTTCCGGCTCCTGCTCGCCTCCCAGATGATCGTGTTCGGCGTGTTGATGACCGAACGGGATCCGTGGATCTTCAGCGCACTCGTCTGTTATGTCCTACTGTGTTTTGGAGGCGGATTTGGCACGATGCCGTCGTTTGTCATCGATGTCTTTGGCGCCAAACGGATGTCGGTGATGTACGGCACGTTGCTCACCGCCTGGGCGGCCGCCGGCGTGGTCGGGCCCATGCTCGTGGCATCGGTCAAGGACTACTATCCGGACCGCGCCGTCCTCTATTGTTTCCTCGTCGGCGTCATGTTCCTTGGTGCGGGGTTTATTTTTTCGTTCCTGGCAACCAACGAACGGTGTGTTCCGGGGAAACCCGCACTCGACGATCTTGGGATTGCTCCCGAATATCTCCCAGCACCACGTACGCGGTTGACCACGCGTCACACAGTCGCGCCGACGGCCCCGTAACCACCACCGACGCCGTTGCACGCTCGATCGGCACACCCGAGCGTGGATCCACGATGTGCGCGTGCGCCTGGGCTGCGGCGTCTGAGACAGAGAACGCGAGGTCTTCAAGACGAAGTCCAGGGGTCCAGGGGTCCAGGGGTCCGACGTGCACGTGCCACGGGTGCCCAGCGACGTCGAGCCCCATCGCGATGCCGCTGCTGGTGCCGCCATGCAGAAAAGCCGACGTGATGCCGTTGGCCCGCAACAGGCGGGCGCCACAGTCGATCGCATGCCCCTTGGCGATGCCACCCAGATCAAGCTGCATTGCGGGGTCGTCGAAGTGCAGCGTCCGCTGCCCGTGATCAAGCACGAGCGCGTGACCATACCCCCGTGTGATGTCGAAGGCTCCGCCTGACTCCCTCCAGACGGTCTGCCCGTCCACCAACATTGCCCACACATCGTCATCACACCGGACCGCTTCAGACGCGGCCGTGCGATTGACATGGGAGAGCCAGCTGTCGGGCGCAAACCGATTGAGTCGCTGGTGCCACTCGTCGATTTCCGCCATGACGAGCTCGCCAATCGGCGCGAGGTCTGCGGCGGAGCGTACCGCAGGCAACACCAATTCGAAGCGTGTGGCCATGGCTGCGGTGGCAAACCGCAGGACCTCCGCGCTCAGAGCTTGCGAACCTTCCCCGTGCGCGGGTCGAACCCGAAGGCGGCCCGTTCCCAGAACGACCGCTGCGCCAGATCCACGATCACCATGACCTTGGTGCCCAGTTCAACGTCACTCATCGGCTTTTCCCGCGTGCGGATGCAGTCCACCCAGTGGCGGCGCAACATCTCCTGCGGGTCGAGCACCTCGCCTTCTGGTGCAATCTCGCGCTCTTCGATCTCGTCCGCCCAGATGCGCTCGGGCCTGATGATCGCGTTGCGGCCGCCGACAAACAGGTTGGCCTTGTGACCGCGGATGATGCGCTCGAGGCCCAGCTCATTACACGTCGACCCGGCCACGACCATCGTGTGGTCGTGCTCGAAATCAATGTTGATGTTGATCTGGTCCGGGTTCTCCATGGCCTTGTCGATCATGTGGCCACCGGTCGCGACGACACGGATGGGCCACCCGACATTCAGCGCCTTGAGCGTCGGCGTCACGTGATGCACCAGAAGGTCGCCAATGATGCCGGACGAGTATTTCTTGTAGCGGCGCCACCGGGCGTAAATCTCCGGATTCCACGCGGCCTTGCCAAGGGGTTTGCACCACTGATCCCAGTCGAGATTGCCTCCCGGCGTCCAGGCCGGGTCAATCGCGTAGTACGTCCACTCGCCGGTCTTGGTGTTGCGGCAATAACTGGTCTGACTCCACACCGGCTTGCCGATCGCGCCTTCTGCGATCAGTTTCTCCGCGGCGACGTACGACGGCGTCATCACAAACTGCGTGCCGACGACGACAATGGCGGAAGGGTTGGCCTGGACCACTTTGCGGAGACGCTGGGCGTCCTTGAGGTTCAAGGTCATCGGCTTTTCGACGTACACGTCTTTGCCGGCCTTGATGGCGTCTTCGGCCATGCGCCCGTGCCAGTGTTCAGGCGTGGCGATCAGGACGCCATGAATGTCTGGACGGGCGAGCACTTCTTCATGACGACGATAAGTCGCGATGTCCCCACCTTGCACTTTGTCGACGCGTGCCTTGGCATTGGCCACTCGGGGATCACACAGGTCACACAGCGCCTCAAGGCGGACCGGCCGTCCATCACGGGCGTTCCTGGCGAAGGCTTCCGCATGGCCTGTTCCCATGCCGCCCGTGCCGATGACCGCGATCTTGACGACATCGTTCGGGCCCAATGCGGGGCGGGGCTGCGCCGCAGGAATGGGTTCCAGATCTTCGGCCGCCTCGGCCTCTCGACCGGCCAGCCCCGCAGCGACCGCAGCCGCCGCGGTGGTCTTGAGGAAGTGACGACGGGATTTCGGGGTGGTCATTTGGTCATCTCCGTACGGATTTTTTCGAGGAGCGCCTTGGTCCTGGCAATGCCTTCTCGTTCAGGAAGTTTGGATCCCTCGTATTCAATGCCGACCCACGACCGGTACCCGGCATCAAGCACCGTCTTCATCAGGCGGCGATAGTCTTTCTGTGCCTCGTTGCCCTGCTCGTCGAAGTCATGGGACTTCGCTGACACCGCCTTGGCAAACGGCATGAGGTCGGCTACGCCCTGATAGCGGTCGTATTCGTAGAAGTTGCCAAAGTCAGGCAAAGTGCCACAGCGGGGATGGTCAACCATCTTCATGACCCCGGAGAGCCACTTGCCGTCTGACGACAAGCCTCCGTGATTTTCGACGACCACATTGAGGTTCATCGGCGCGGCCAGCTCGGTCAATTTTCTGAGGCCATCGGCGGCGAGTTTCTGCTGTTCCTCGAATGACCCGACACTGGCGGCGTTCACACGGATGGTCACACACCCGAGCACCTTGGCGGCATCGAGCCACTTGCGGTGATTTTCGACGGCGGTCGCGCGGAGGGCCAGGTCCGGATCACCCAGCCGGCCCTCGCCGTCACACATGATCAGGTACTGCGTCACGCCCTCATCAGCCGCGCGTGTGTTCATCTCCGCGAGATACGCCGAGTCGCGCGCCTTGTCCTTGAAGAAGGAATTGACGTACTCAATCGCCTCGATCCCGAAATCGCGTTTCGCCACGCGCGCAAAATCGAGGTGGTCGATCTCTTTTGCGCGCAGTGTGCGGTGCAGCGACCACTGCGCCAGGGAGATTTTGAACAACGGCGCGGGCTGCGCCGCCGACAGCACCCCGGAAAACGGCGTCAACGCCACGGCGCCGACGGTGGTCTGAAGGAAACTTCGTCTGGTCCACTCGTGTGTCATTTGATCCCCCTGCTGGCCGTGCTGACTTTAACCGTTCGTCCGCCCCGTGCCGCCGACTTGTCCACCGCCAAACAGACCCGCATCGTGATGTCGGCATCGTACACGTTCAGGTGTGTCTCCCGGTCCGCCAGGATACACGCGACGAGTTCATCAATTTCGCCCTGAAACGGGTGATGTGACACATCTGCCGATCCGGGCATCACCGTCTCAATCCGAATCGCTGCCGCTCCAGTGGGCGTCGTCGCCGCATGAAACGTGACGTCGTCAAACGGGCAGGCCTTGCGCAGCTGGGCGAGGCTCAGCGGCGTATCCTGCCAGAGAATCAGGTCGTCACGCAGCGAGGCGCGATCGCCCATCATCTCGACGCCAAAGGTGTACGGCATCTGCAAATCCGTCGAACTGACGAGCTGCGCGAGTACGGGTTCGCCTTTTTGTGCTCCACTGGACGTCATCTTCACGTTGGCAATCACCGACGTGGGCCACTGATAGCCCTTGGTGATGGTCGACTGGAAGGCCGAGACCTCGGTCACCTCCAGCCCTGTGCACCATCGGAGTGCATCCACAGCGTGGCATCCCGCAGCCAACAGGTGGCTGCGGCCACTCCTTTTTGTGCGCACCCACGACCATCCCGAATACCAGTCGGTGACTCGCGACAGATACTGGAATCTGGCGAAGATCAGGTTGCCCAGCCACCCTTCTTCACGCAACCATCGCGCGAATCTCAGGTACGGGTTGTAGTGCAGCTCAAAGGACACGATGGTGCGAACACCGGCTTTACAAACGGCGTCACGAATCCGTTTGAGTTCGGGCTCGTCGAGACCGGTGGGTTTCTCCAGCAGGATGTGTTTGCCGGCTTTTGCCGCTGCCACCGCCTGGTCCGCGTGCAGGTGATTGGGCGTCGCGATCGAGATGATGTCGATATCGGGCGCGTTCAGGAGGTCCCGGAAACGCGTCGTGAACCGGGCCTCCGGCAACGTCAGGCCGTCGTCGGCAAGCCGCTTCCGGCCGCGCGTTTCATCCCGTCCACACAGCGCCACGATTCGGCAGTGGGGATTGTTGGCAAACGCAGCGAGATGCTGGCTCGCCACCCAGCCCACGCCGACCAGACCCACTCCAAGCGTTCGCACGGAGGAAGTGTAGTCCGAGACGGGAGGTTCTGCGTTCATGGTTCATGGTGCTGGGTTCTGTGTCCCAAAAAGTGTGTCCCAAAAAGACGTCGGGTGTCTTTTTCGTTCCAAGCCCTCCAGCAGTGCACGGAGTGTGGCCGGCGTACGCTCACGCACGGCTACGCCGTCGTTCAAATCACACTCCATCACGTCCTCGTCTCATCCGATCAACGCGGAAGGCGGAAGGCCACCATCTCTGCTCCGTTTCTCACGAGCAGAGTATCGCCGACCATGACCGGGTGATTCCAGGTCTTGCCGTCGAGCGCAGGGAGCGTTGCCAACTGGCTGAATTTGTCCGGGGTCGCGGACACCAGCGCGAGTTCGCCCTCTTCCGAAATCACCAGGAGCAGATCCTGATCGGCGAGCAGGATGAGCTGGCCGTTTCCAAAACGACCGCCCTTCCACATACGTTTGCCGTCATTCAAATCAATCGCGGACAGGATGCTGCCGTCGAAGCCATACGCGTGCCCCTTGTGCACGACGAAATCGTTGAAGTAGGGCTTGAGCCCGGTCGACGTCCATCGTTCCTCAAGCGTCCACACGCCTCCAGGGCGGGTGACCGCCAGTCGTCGTATGCCGAGCCCGCCAGTGGCCGCGATGGCGTTGATCAGAATGTCTCCCTCCGCGGTCAGAGCGGGTTGCACGACGGGACCCGGCTCCCAGGCGTGTGTCCACAACACGGTGCCATCACCAGGCGCCACGCTGATGGCACCTGGGCCCCCGAGCAGGACGACCTGCTCCACGCCGTCAAACGTGAGGCGATGTGGTGAGCTGTAGCTGCCGCCGTACGACGGTCCGGTCCATCGATGGTCACCGGTCGTCCTGTCGTACGCCGCAAGCGTGCCTGCGGCCGCCACGATCACCAGGTCGCGCATCACGAGCGGTGAACTTGCGAATCCCCAGATGGGCACCTCCCGTTTGGTGTCCGTCGCGACCTGACGTGACCACAGGAGCGATCCTGTCTTTGCATCAAGCGCGTTGAGAATGCCTGTCGCGCCAAACGCATACACGCGGCCCTCGTGAATCGTCGGCGTGGCCCTGGGACCTGCGCCACCGTTGGACTCCCAGAATCGCACGGCATCCCGATGCCCCCACACGGGCTCGCCGGTCGACAAGCGATAACACGACACGATCTCGTCATCTCCGCGCTGCTCCTGCGTGTAGATCAGATCCTCCTGCACCGCGAACGATGACCAGCCAGGACCGATCGGTCGCCGCCACAACTCCACCGGTGGTGAGGTCGCCCAGTCAGTGTTGATCCGCACGCCGCGGACAATTCCGTCGCGCAAGAGGCCACGAAAACCCGGCCATTCGACTCTTTCGACTCGCGGTTCGACTCGCCCTTCGACTCGCCCAAAGACGGGCTCGCTCAGGGCTACGCTCGCCGCTCCGGGTACGACGGGAGTGGCCAGTGCAGATGCGATGTCTGGTGCGGGAGTTGCAGGCAGTGCCGCAACGACTGATGGTACGTCATCACCACGCGCGAGCAACACCTCCTCGGGCGACGGCGTCCATCGCCAGTGGTACTCCGAACCTTTCGAGGCCACGCCGGCGGTCCGCAAGAGCACCCACGGCACACACGAGAGCACTATCGCCATGGCCAATGCGAGGGTGCGACGAGCACCGGAGAGCCGCGTGGCCACAAAGGCCCCGGCCACAAGCGCGAGGCTCCAGCCGGGCACGGACGCGACAAACAGGAGCCGTCCCATTCCGGCGTTTTCGATCGAGGGATCTGCGATGGCCCTGGTCACAATGAGCGCGAGCACAATCATCACCAGCGCTCCCACCCGCTCGAACCACCGTGCGCGGCTGAACAGGAGCCACCAGATCACGATGCCCAGCCCGCCCACCATGCCGGCGAGGATCCCGATGAGACCCGTCGTCATCTCGAAGAACTCAGCGTTGGGAGCGATGATGGGCAGGGCATACGTCAACAGCCACTGCAGGGCCACAAGGGCGACGCCGGGCCACACGCGAAGGGATCTGTTGTCCATGTCAGGACAATACGTGCGGGCTCGGGCAGTTCGTTCCGGCTATTCTCACCGGCCGGCGATGCAGGCCGCGATGTTGGCCTTGCAGTGCTCCAGATTCTGGATTTCGATCTTCCGGAACTCGGTCGGCGCGGTCTCCGACTGGATGGCGATATATCCACCCGTCAGGGGCGTTCCATCGACCTTGACCGCCGGGTCAAACGGCGCCACATTCCCGCCACCCATCTGCGGTTTGGTGTACTCCATCACGACTTCGCCCTCGACGTAGTGGCGGATCAATTCGTCGCCCAGCACCAGCACTTCCACTCGCACCCACTGATCCCCGTGATAGGTCTTTGCGTTTGAGTTGGTGCAGTGCGCAGTCCGGAGCTGCCCTCCCAGCACCACGTTGGTGCCTGGCGTACAGAGATTCGCGGTTGGTCGCACGCCAGTCCCCAGTCCTCCGAGCAACTGCACCTCGATCGAAATCGGAAAATCCTGATCACGGACCATCGTTGTGGGATCCTGCGCATGCAGCATGAACCCGTTGTTGCGGACCGCCCACCCGGCGCCGCGTGCTGCTGCCGGCAACTGCTCTCCGACAAATCGATACTCGGCGGCGATGCGGTAGTGGGTGTACGGCTGCGCGTAAAACAGGTGGCCAAACTCGCCGTCAAAACTCGTCCACTTGTCGTAGGCCACCTTCAGCACGCCGTCTTCCACGCGGAAGGTGTCGTGCAAGTTCACGCCGAGATCGTGATTGGCAAACTTCGGTGTCCAGCCGGTCAGATCGCGACCGTTGAAGAGTGGGGTCCACGATTGATCGTGGAGGGAGAACAGAGACAGCGCGACAGCGCCGAACACAAACACTCGCGACAACATGGCCGCATTGTCGCCGATTTAAGGCCCCTACGACCCCATGACGATGAAACCGGCCCAGTAGAAGGGGTGGCGATATTTCGGGTCTTTCAGCATTGTCAATGCGGCGGCGCGGAGCGCGGCGGGCGCAGCATCGACCGAGTCGCCACCTTTGAGGCGCTGCTGATGGAACGCAATCATCAACGACGTCGTGCTTGACGACTCAACCTCCCACTGACTCAGCACGGCCGTGGACGCACCGGCCGCAAGTAACGCCCACGACAGACCGATCACCCCTTCGCCGCCACCGACCACGCCGCCGACAGTCGAACACGCCGACAACACCACCAGGTCAGCCGCCAGGTCCAGGTCCGCAAGTTCCCAGGCTTCGAGGCGGCCATCACCCGAGGTGGTGCGTGTATCCCCGGTGGAGAGACGCACATGCGAGAACATCGGACTCCGGTCGTCCAGCACGCCGTGCGACGCAATGTGGAGCACACCGGCGCGTGACGCCACGTTGCGCAGCGCCAGCTCGCTCGCCTCGGCGCCCACGAGCACCGTGCTTCGGGTCGCGCCATACAGGCGGCCCAGCGATTCCACTTCCCGACGCGCGTCCGGCAACGGACCCGTGGCGGCACCCCGCATCTCACCACTCGCACTCCCCGTCGTCATCGGGTCACCGATGGCGACGAGCGTGCGGGAGAGCGACGGTCGTTCGGCGGCACGTGCGCGCAGTGCCACGAGCGAGGAGAGCGACGGCGCGTACGACACCGCGCGCTCTTCAATCAGATACCGCCCTCGGGATGTCGTCAGCGCCTGAAACGGCACACTCCACAACGCGCTGTCCGGCACGATGATGAGCCGCTTGGCTGACGCGAGATGGACGTCCACGTCCGAGAATAGTGCGTCGTACAACTCACGTGCGGTACCGGCAAATCCGAGGTCGCGGCTACTGACTTGTTTCGCGAACCGCTCGGCCAGCGCCATGAGTGCGGTCGGCGGCATCTGCAGGCGATGGGCGATGACCGTGGCGCCATGATCCGACCCGACGACGACATACACCCACACATGGTCGCTGTTCACCATGAATTCGAGCGCAACCGTCCCGGGGGGCACAACGGCATCAAGGTCAGCTCTTGACAGGGCCGGAGTCTCGCCCCGGCTGAGTCGCAACCGCGGGTAGGCCGCATAGAGGTCATCCGTGAACGCCTGATGTGCGATGCGCGCGCGATCCCGCGCCTCTTCAAGTGTGGTGACTTCGGTGGGGTTGATCGGCTTGCGGGTGAGTGCCTCGCTGAGCGACACGGTCGCGAACACCAGTCCGGTGGTCAGCGCCTGTTCGCGACTCCGCATCGCGTCGGTCAGGTCGGCCGTGGTGGGTCGGCCAAACGCCACCATGTCGAGCAACGTCCTCGCCCGTGCCTGCTCCACAGTACGCAGGGCGTCCCATGCTCGGCCAGCTTTGGAGTGGAGCGCACTGAGTCCCACATAGGGCCCGATCCGTTCACGCAAGAAGGCCTGACGTGAGCGCTCGCCGGCCAGCGCCTGGTCCCGCATTTGTTCGGTGGTGAGAATCGCTCTCTCGAACTCGAGCTGGGCGTCAGCGGTGCGCCCCTGCGCCTCAAGGGCGTGCGCGAGGAAGAGCTGCGCGCCCGCCAGGATGCCGAGCAGGCGTCCCTCGGACGCCAGGGCGACCGCGCGCCGCGCGTCCGCCTCCGCCTCAATCGGCCGGCCGTGGCGCAGCATCAGGTGACTCATCTCCGAGTAACTTTCTGCCAGTGGAGCCATGTCGCCCACGCTGTCGCGAAGGGCGAGGCTGCGCTGCTGAAAGGCAATCGCCTCGATCAACTGACCACGATTCCGGCTCACCAGCCCCCGCAGGAACAATGCGTGCGCGAGCGCCCGTTTGTCATTCGCCGATTCCGCCACGATCTCGGTTTGTTGCAGGGTCGTCTCTGCAGCGGCGACCGATCCGAGCGCGATGTGTGCATGCGCGATGTTGTTGCGTAACGTCAGAGCGGCATTCCCCGCACCGATGCGCTCAAACAGCGCAACGGCACGCTCAAAATACGTCAGCGCCTGGTCGTAGTCGCCGAGGGCGGAGTACAACGAACCAAGGTTCGAATACCCGTTGGCCAGGTCTGACGTGCCGCGTCCGCCATCATCCTGTTTGAGCGACAGACTCAGGTCCAGGTACTCGCGAGCGAGCGCCAGATTGCCCTGGTTGTAGTGCATGACGCCGATGTTGTTGTAGAGGCGGGACAACTGCGCCGTCTGACCTGCTGACGGCGGCTGCGCCTTGAGCATCGTCACGCCCCGTGCCGACAACTCGGCCGCGCGATCGTAGTTGCCCATGCGACGGTACACAATCGCCAGGTTGATAAGCGGAGGCACCATCGCCTCCTGGTCGTTGACCTCCTCAAGCATGGCCAGACCCTGTTCCGTGAGTTGGAGGGAGTGCGCCAGATTGCCCCGCGCTCCCTCGATGACGCCGAATCCGATGATGGCGCCCGAACGAGTGCGTACGTTCTTGATGCGATCGCCCAACCACTGGAGCGTGAGGAACGCCTGGTCGGCGCGCGCGAACTGCCGCTCGTTGGTCATCTGCGTGCCAAAACGTGACAGTGCGTTCCGGCCAGCCGACTCACCCAAAACCGGATGCGCCGCCAGCAGCGATGCGCGCGCCTCGGTGGTGGTGGCCTCGGCGAATTGGCGAACCAACCCAGGATCGACCGGCAGTTGCTGTGCCGTCTGCGCCTGCGGAACCGCGATCACCGTGGCGATCACCAGCACAGCGGCGAGAACAGCGCGACACACAGTTCGAGACATGACCAGTAGCGTAGATCAGGTCAGGGCAACATGAACCCGACATCGTTCGTCGGAAACGCCACCAGATTCGGGAACGCCCAGGCAAGATCGGCCGCAGACGCTCCGAACCATTTGCCGAGCGTGGCGCCAAACTGCGACGTCGACAACGTCGGAATCCACACCCCCCGATTGTTCGCATCGTCTGGTCCGCCCAGGGCGAGTGTCGGCAGGGAGCCGTAGACGCCGCCCTTGACGGCCCCCCCCAGGACGATTTGATGACTGCCCCACGCATGGTCTGAACCACTGCCGCTGGGCTGCAACGTACGGCCGAACTCGGACTGTGTGAAGGTTGTGACCTGCTGCGACAGCCCAGCGTCGCCAATAGCATTGTGAAACGCAAACAGCGACTGCGAGAGCTGATTGAGCAGATACCAGTGCGTCCAGTCCTGCGAGCTGTGGAGGTCAAAGCCGTCCAAGGACACAAAAAACACCTGACGACCTGGTCCCATCGCCGAGCGAATCTTGATGAGGCGCGTGACTTCCCTCAACTGATTGCCGATATTTGTTCCGGGGAACGACAGTTCGCCGCCGCCACCCTGGCTGCCGAGTGTATCGGCCAGCTGAAGCCCATCGGCAAGTGCCTTGTTCGCGGCCTTGCGGACCGGATTTCCGCCGTCGAGCTGCAACAGGTCGTTGACCGCTTGTCGACGCGACTGCGCCTGGTTCGACGGCCAGAAGTTCATGCCGGAGAGACGCAGATCGGCGCCCGGCGGAATCACATTGCCGCCGGCGTTGAATCCCTGCAGGAACAACGCGGGCTGTGACACAGCCACGGCCGCCAGACTGTCCGACGTCCCGAAACAATCCAGCAGACGCCCACCCCAGCCTGATCCGTTCGGCGTCGGCAGACCGGTCTGGGCCTGCACCGTCTGGTCGGAGTGTGAGAAGAGATTGGTGGGTGCCGCCTGACCCGCCAGGTACTGCGCACGCGTGAGCGGCGCCGCCAGCTGGCCGACATTGAGCACAAACGCCATCTGGCCGCTCTCATAGAGCGGGTTCAACTCAGACATGCCGTAGTGCATGGCCCACGGGTTTCCACTCGCATCCGCAATCGGCGAGAGCAGTTCGCTCGGCGAGAGTCCGAGGTTGCCACGCAGACTCTGATAGGTCGTGTGCAGGCCGGTCTCAAGCGGCACGATCATGTTGTTGCCGTCGTTGCCGCCAAACAGGTAGATGCAGACCAGGGCCTTGTAGTCGGTGAGGTCGGCCGTGGACCGCGCTTCGGCCGCGAACAGGGATTTGGACCGACCCAATCCAGCGCCGGTCGCCGTCAATCCAAGGGCCGCCAGCTGCGCGCTCAGCTTGAGGAAGTGACGACGGGTGGGTGTTTTTGCGTGTGAGTGTGACATGAAAAAATCCGTTCGCTCAGTTGGGAAGAAACGAGTGGCCGGTGTGGACCATAAACTCGCTGGAGATGGCCGTCAGGAACAACGTGCCGAAGGCGCGCTGGTTGTGATCGGATGTCGCCTGCGCCAGTGACGTCAGCAACTGCCTGAGCTCGGTCGATATCCGGCCGAACAACAACGTCTGATTGACGTGCTCCACGAGCGCCGCCGGGTTGGCCGCCAGCGCGGTGTAGGGCGCCATGTTCAAGTGGAAAGACGATGAGAAGCTGCCGTTGAACAACGCATACACGAAGTTCGCACGCTGCACCGCCAGCGCCGGTGTGTAGATCTGGAACTCAGGTCCGAACTTGGTCGCGTCACCCGGCAGCGGTGCCAGCGGAGAGTAGAAGCTGAACACGGTGGTCGGCGACAGCACCTGCTGACCGAGCGTGGCGAACACATACATGAACTGGTTCGCGTTCGCGATCTGGATACCCAGCGCTCGCGCCAGACCGATCACATGAAGAATCGGGTCGCGCAGACGACCGTCAGACGCTCCAGGCAGGGCCGCGTCGGCATCGGTCAGGATGGCCATGAGCACCGCTTTGAGATCACCACGCACCCCATCGCCGTTGTCGGCAAAGACGTTGGCGACGCGTTCGATGTAGGCCGGCGACGGATTACTCGTCACTAGTGAACGAATCAGTCGGGTGGCAACAAACGGCGCGACGTTCGGATGATTGAACACGTTGTCGATGACGTCAGTGAGGTCCTTGGTCACCGACTGACCGGCCGGCAACACGGCGCCGTTGAGCAGCGTTTTGGACCCGGCATCGTGACGAGCCGGTCGCGGCTCCATCAGGCCGACGAAATAGTCCGGGTTGTGTGACGCCGGCTGAAAGTTCGGCTGTGTGGGATACGTCCACCCGGAGAGTGCGCGCGCAAACTCGCGCACGGTGTTCTGCGAGTAGGTCGGTACCAACTGACCGGCAGTCTTGTCGTACGAACCGTCCATTTTCAGCTTAAAGAGGCCAATGCCAAACAGCTGCAGCAGTTCGCGTGGATAATTTTCGTTCGGCGCGTTGCCCCCCGTACCCACACTGTTCGCCAGATCGAGGAACTTGCCCATCGACGGACTCAACGTGGCTTCGCGCAGCAGCGTCTTGTAGTTGCCAAAGACGTGATTCTCGAGCAGGCGCACCCACGGAATCACCTCGTAGCCGTTGACCAGTTTGTTCGTGGACACGGCTATCGTCTGGCTGAGCGCAAATGCCATTCGCTGACGGAGCTGATCCTGGCCATTGGCCAGCTTGAGAAACATCTGCGCTCGCACCTGGTTGTTGTCCATTCCGTCAGCCAGACCACCGGCGGGAATCTTCAACTGCTCGGCGATCCAGAGTTCGAGGCCCTTGGCCTGCACCGCTGCCATCTCGGCATGGGTTGCGCCAAACGTCGCCTGAGAGAGCAGGCGTTCTGCGGTGAACTTGTCCACAGGCACGGCAGCCGGAAGCGGATCATTGACGAACGACGGAATCGCGGATGGCTCTGGTGTCGGTTCCCACACAGGCGGGGGCGTCACCGGCGGTGTCGGGGTTGTTGGCGACGGCGTGGGCGGTGTCGGTGGATTGGGCGGCATTGGCGCGTCCACCAGAGTGATCGTGTACCGCGCCCGCTCGGACCACACCTGGTACACGACGACATCAATCTTCGTCCGGCCGTCACACACCCACGCGTTGGTCGTGGCACCGCTGACGATCTGGTTGCCTCCCACATAGAGTCTGTGCGTCGCATCCGTCAACGTCGCCGACACGGGCACCGAGCAGGCGCTCGTCCTGGGAATGGTGTACTGCGTCGTCGTCGGGGTGAACATCGGTGAGAGGTTCGCCGTGTAGAGCGCGGACAAATACGTGACCGGTGCCGGTGGGGGAGGCGGCGGCGGGGTCACGAGCGTAATGGTGTAGCGGCCAACCTCCGTCCAGTTCGCGTAAATGACGATGCTGATCGTGGGAGAGCTGCCGCAGACCCACGCACTGCGGGTGGCCCCACTGGCGGTTTCGCCACTGGCGATGTACAGCCGATGGACTGGATTGGCGAGCGTGGCGGTGACGTTCACCGAACAGGCGCTGGTTTTCGGAATTGTGTATTGCTTCTGGGTCGGACTGAAGGAGGGACTCAGGCCTGCCACCGTCAGCGAGGTCAGCGCGCCGGTCTGCGCGGCCGCGGTCGGCGCCCCGACCGCCAGCACCAGCGCGGCCAGCACCAGCACCCGGTATATTTGATCCCACGTCCGATCCCACACCAACGTCAATCTGTCATCCATGCGATCTGTCTCTCCGAACCGACATGACGCCGAGCGGGCGCTCGTATTACCATCCGGTTCGTTCCTGTATGTCACTTCTGCCCACCCACCTGGATGACCTCTCCCTGGAGCATCTCGTCGCCACCACGGTGACGGAGGTGGTGATCCCGACCGTCCAGCGGACATTCAGACGATCCCCGGCACTGCTCGCTGCAACCGAAGACGTGGTGGCGGACGTGCAGATGAAGTTGGTCCAGCGCCTTCGCGCCTGGAGGGATGGCACAGCGGACGCGGTGGAGAACGTGGCTGGGTACGCCTCAACGACGACGGTCCACGCGTGTTACGGGCTGTTGCGCCAGCGGTTTCCCAACCGCACTCGTCTGCGCAACCGGATGCGATATGTGATGACGCACCACCCGACGCTGGCCCTGGTTGAAGATTCGCCAGGGCTCTGGCGGTGCCGGATCAACAAGGTGCGGTCGGCGCCGGCGGTCGGCGCGGTCCAACGGTTGCAGGACTCCCCCCGGGCCTTTGCCTCAGACCGGAACCTGAGTGACACGACACCCCTTCCATCCCTATTGGAAGGATTGCTCGCTGCCTGCGACGGTCCCGTCGAGTTTGACCGGCTCGTGGACGCCGTTTCCGTCATCTTCGGGGTGACCGATGCCGCCGAATCCAGCCCGATCGAGGCGGCGGACCACGCCCCCATGGCTCCGGAGGTGCTGGAGCATCGGGCGTCGCTGCGCGAGGTCTGGGCAGAGATCGTGGAGTTGCCCGTGCGTCAGCGGGCCGCGCTCCTGCTGAATATGCGTGATCCCGAGGGGGGTGGCATTCTGGAGTTGTTGCCCACCACGGGCGTTGTGACCATGGGCGACATCGCCCGGGCCCTTGAGATCTCGCTCGAGGACCTCGGGGAATTGTGGGCGCGCCTCCCGCTTGATGACCTGACCATTGCGACCCGCCTTGGGATTACCCGCCAACAGGTCATCAACCTTCGAAAATCAGGCCGGGCGAGACTGGCCCGCCGACTGGCCGGTAATATCGCTCCCGGCACATCATCATCAGGATCAATGGGGACCCGCCCGTGACGGATACGCGACGATTGACGACGGCACTCTCTCCGCAGGCGGGCGACTTTGACCACCCGGCCCACGACCTGCTGGTCCATTACGTGGACGGACTGGCCGATGGTGCCGGTGGTGCCGACGTCGAGTGGATCGAGAGCCATCTGATCGTGTGCGCCATGTGTCGCGAGGATGTCGGCGATCTGCGTGACGTGCAGCAACAACTGAAGGCCGGGGTGACGCCGGCCATAACCGCTACCGGCCGCCGCGGATGGCGCCGAGCGATCGTGTATGGATCGGTCGCCGCCGGGCTTGCACTGATGGCCTGGGCGGGCGGCGCCTTTGACTCGGCTCCACCAGAGCCGGACGCCGTGCTGGTGTCCACTCCGTCGCAGGCAGCCCCGTCGAACCCTGCCACACCTGATGTCCTGACGCCCGCGGATCGTCTGGCTGTCGATCGTGCGCTCGCTGCCGGCCAACCCACCTGGCCGTCCTTCCACGAGGTCGTGCGCGGTCGTGTGGGAACGTTGCTCGGCGAGACGTCCAGAGTTCCACCACTCACCCCAACGTCGCCGATTGCCACGGCCGTGACATCCACGCGGCCGGAGTTCACCTGGAGCGCGAGCTCGGGCGCGACGTCGTATGAAGTGTCGGTGTACGACGACAACTTCGGTGTGGTCGCCACAAGTGGTCCACTCACACGACCGACCTGGCGGCCCGATCGTGATCTCCCACGTGGACAGGTGCTCGTGTGGCAGATCACCGCCACCACCCTCACCGGCACCATCGTCAGTCCCGCTCCCCCGCAGCCAGAGGCGAGGTTTGTGGTCTTGTCTGACGCCGACGCCGCCACGGTCGCCCAGGCACGCACACGCCTTGCCGACGAGCCGCTCGCGCGTGGCATCACTCTGGCGGAGGCTGGCCTGTATCGTGACGCCGAAGCCGCGCTCGTGCGCGCAGCGGCTGATGCCCGCTACGACGCCGCTCAGGTGCGGAAGATCCTGGCCGCCCTGCGGGCGCGATAGCTACTTTTTTTTGTAGAACGCTTCGATGGGTTGGAACGGCCCGAAGCGATGCTGGTCCACCGTAAAAGGATCCGCGTAGGGCGGATACGGCGAGTCAACGGGTTTGGTCGACCGGTCCGGATAGTCCCGTGCAAGTTTGTCGGCACTCAGCATCGGGCGAGGCTGTGAGTTGATAAAGGCGGCCACGTCGAACGCCTCATCATCGGTCAGGTCAGGTTTGCCGAACGGCATCTTGGCCTTGATAAAACGTGACGCCGTGATCACACGCCCCATCCCGGCGCCGTTGTTGTACGAGTCGTCGCCCCACAGCGGCGGAAACACATACCCGCGCCGGGGATCGGACGACGCGGGCAGACCGGAGCCGTCGCGGCCGTGGCACACGGCGCACTTGTCGTAGTAGATCAGTTTCCCCGCTTCGGGTGAGGCGGCTCGGGTCGGTGTGCGGAAGGGCGCCGGTTCATTGATGGCTTTTGCCAGCGGGTTCATTGCGGCGTATTCGTCGCTGAGCGCCTTGATGTACGCCACCATCGCGTTCATCTCCACACCATCACGCGGCAGCATGCGGCCGTTCATGCTGCGCTCCATGCAGCCGTCGATGCGGTCCTTCAGATCCGCCTCGCGACCGTCACGGCCGGAGAACCTCGGATATTTCTGATACGTCTCGGTGAGCGACAGCTGACCAGGCAGTTCGCCCGACTGCAGATGGCACGACCCGCAGTTGAGGCCGCTGCCCGTGTATCGCATGTCGGGATCGGGATGATTCGGGCCGATCAACATCGCGGTCTGTGCAATCAGTCGACGACCATATTCGGCCGTGGCGTCAGCCTGCACGTCGCCATCAACTTTCGCCCGGTCGGCAATCACGAACAACGTGGCGGCCAGCGCCACCGCGCCGAGCACCCCGGTGACGGCCAGCGCAACAGTCCAGCCTGAAGACGAACGAGTGGTGGCCGCCGGGTCAGTCATCATGCGTCCGATCGTAACGTTGAATGTCCTCGACGAACAGGTGCTTGGGCGCCTCTATTCGCGCCCGGAGCCTGGGACTCAGCGCCCAGACGAGTACGAAGGCGGCGGTCAAGGCCAGCACGGCATATACGAGAAGGTCGGGAATCATCGATTGGATCTCCGATCGGCCTCATCAAAAAAGCCGCGAATGTGATGGGCGACCGCCGCCATGTCCGCACGGCTCAACCGTGAGCCCCAGGACGCCATCATGCTGCCAGCAATCCCCTGCTCGAGCGTTTCCACCACGCCATAGAACGACATCTGCTGCAGGCGGAAGTTGGTCGGTGGCCGGGGGAGTGAACTGGCGGCCGAGCCGTCGCCCGCGCCGGTGGGGCCGTGACACTGCGCGCAGTTGTCGGCATACACACGAGCGCCACGCTCAGCGGCATCGGGAGCCGGCATCTCGCCAATGCGGTCTTCCCGAAGCAGCGCCGTTGGCTGCTGCACGTGTGAGACAAGCGCGGCGAGATCGGCGAGCGGCATGTCTCGCCACGCAGGCATCGCGGTGCCGGGTACTCCGTGCCAGAGTGCCTCAAGCACCCGATCCGACCGATAAAAGCGATCGGCCAACGACGTCGGCGCCGGCATCAGTCCTCGCGCTCCGGGTCCATCGCCTCTCATCTCCGGTCCGTGGCACGAGGCACAGTGCAGCGTGTACAGCTCAGCGCCACGTGCGCCCTTCGCGTCAGTCCAGCGTGACGCCGGGTTCGGATCGGGCGGCAATGTCGGCAACTCGCCGGACCGGCGCGGCGAGGCGGGATTGACGACGACTACCTCATTCGTGCCACTCGCGGCGAGGAGTCGCGCCCGGCCCAGCGACTCGAGGTACGCCACGACGTCCCGGGCGGATTGCTTCGGCTGGTCTGCGGAGCCGGCGAACAACCACGGGTATCCTGGCATCACCGATTGGGACACCACAAGCCGCGGGTTGTAGAGATGCACCAGATGCCAGTCTTCCGAACGGGTGCCGGATGTGCGAGACAGGTCGGGCCCGATGCGACGAGTACCGAGCATGTGCGGCACGTCGCGACGGCTCTCCCACGCGAGCGTCGGCGCGCCGAACCTCGCTTCATCCGCGGCGGTGAATCGCACCTGCTGCGTGTGGCAGTACCCGCAGCCTTCGCGCGCGTAGATCTCTCGACCGCGCTGCTCACTCGCCGTGAGTGCGAGTGCAGCCGTTGGACCAAAGGCCCGCGCCTGTTCTTCCAGCACACGCGCCGGCCACACACCGAGCCACACGACCGACGTGACGAAGAAGCCCACGCCGGCCACAAGCGCCGCGAGGTACGCCATGCGCAGCGGCCTCACGGGTGCACCTCGGCATTGCGCGGTCCGGTCAGCAGGCCCTGAAGCAGATCGAGGAAGCCCCCGAGCACAAGGATGCCCGTCGCCGACCGAATGATCCAGGCGTGACGCGACGCCACGACCGAGTCAATCCATGGCGCGCCAGACTGCCAGTGTTGCGCTTGCACCAAGCCGACAATCGTCAAGTCGGTCACCATCAGGAGCACACCGGCGAACAAAAACCAGTAGGCCCGACCAACGGCCCGTGCGTTGAATCGAA
Source organism: uncultured Solibacteraceae bacterium (assembly GCA_964479175.1). Taxonomy (GTDB): domain Bacteria; phylum Acidobacteriota; class Vicinamibacteria; order Vicinamibacterales; family SCN-69-37; genus SYFT01. The sequence continues at coordinate 59,569 of CAYZLT010000001.1, forward strand.
CACCCGGCGTGCGTTGCCACGCGTGGACCAATCCTCCGGCGGCGGCGAATGTGGCAAACCCCAGCATGGCCAGGTGCGAGTGACCGATGACCCAGTCGGTGAAGTGCACGACCTGATTCACCGACATGAACGCCTGCAGCGATCCCTGCACGCTGACGATTAAGTAGAAGATCGTCGACATCACCACAAACCTGAGACCGAGATCCTTCGGGAACGCGCCGGCCCCGTGCAGTGACAACAACAGGTTGGCCACCACCAGAATGACCGTGATGCCCAGAAGCGCCGAGGCGGCAATCGCCGTAAATTGCGCGGACATCGGAATTACCGAGAACACGTAGTGATGGGTGCCGTTGAGCGGATACAGAAAAAAGAGCAGCCAGAAGCCGAGCATCGACAGAAAGTGGCTGTAGATGGGTTTGCCCGTCACGGCAGGAATCACGAAGTAGAGAATCGCCAGGGCCAGAGGCGTCACGAACAATCCCACCGCATCGTGAATCCACAATCCGCTGAACGCGGCACCAGCCGCACCGGGCACGAACTCGGGGACGATGTTGCCCATCGGATAGGCCAGCATCGTGAACACCAGCGCGCCGATCACATACCAGCTCGAGACGTACAGCGACTCAAGCCCACGCGCAAAAAACGGCGGCACAAACTGGATCAGCGCCATGACGATGCCGATGGCGACGAAGGCGTCAATCACGAGTGGAAACTCCGCCCATTCGAGGGGTTGGCTGACACCGGCAAGGACCAGCGCCCAGCCCGGCACCATCACCGCGAGGTTCCAGATGCCGAAGAGCCACCGGCCCAGGCGTGGACTCGTCACCGAACTGCCGGTGAGTCTGGGCACAGCATGGTACAGGAACGCAAAAAACGCATTCGCAAGCCAGCCGAGCATGATGCCCTGGGTATGTGCGTAGCGAAGGCGGCCCCAACTGAGGGCAGGGACACCGGCGCCCAGATCGGGCCACCAGAGTTGAATGGAAATGATCAGGCCGAACGTGACCGACACAAGCAGCGTGACAAGGGCTGCAAGGCCGTGCGCACGAACGAGACCGGTGTCGACGTGCACGCCGCCCGCGTCAACCGACGTAGATCATGCTGTAGCCGTATTCCTGCGCGCGGGTAATCCCGACCACGCCCGCCGACATCATGTGCGCATTGGCCACCATGTTGGACTCGAGTTCCTTGTAGACCGCGGCGCGATCGCCGCCCTCGCCCGCAATCTGTCCGGCATACAGGCCCGTGGCCAAACCACAGACGATGATGTGGGCACCACGAGCCGTGAGGCGATCGAGGGGCGGACGTTCGCCGGAGTTGCGCGGGTTGGAGACCGGCGGACCCGGGTCGGTCGGATGTTTGTAGTTGGTCAAGTCGGCGAACACCTTGCCGTATTTCTTCCACATCCCGTTATTGAAGGCGAACGCGGTCGCGTGATGCCGCAACACCAGGACGAGCGCGATGTCGGGGTTTTCGAGTGCGTACCCCGTCCGGTTCGCGTTGAAGACATTGTTGGAGTAGCCGATGCCTTGCGCCGCGCCGTCGGGCGAGACCGCGTCGAGCACAACACGATGTTTTCCCGGCACCGCATCGAGCCAGGCGTCCTGGGGATGCCGCATCGGCTGGAATGTGGTGGCCGCTGGTGCCTGTGTCGCGGCCTGTGCGGGAGGCACCGCCTGCGCCGACAAATGGACCGAGCCAACCACCAGGCCAGCTGTGGCTGCGCCTACACCGTGCAGTAACGTCCGTCGATCCATTCGCTCGTGGGCCATCAGGAAACCTCGCCGGTGATTCTACCCCGACTGGTTACCGGAGCGACCCCAGGTGGATCCGGCCCCGCTACCTGAACAGCGAGTACAGCACCACGGCCCCGGCGACCAGCGGACCAATCGCGAATGTGGTCATGGACCGTGTGGCCATCGGCACCGACCAGGCGGCAAAACGTCGGTGCCATCGCCAGGGCACGACCAGCAGAACCATCGTCGTGGTGATCAGCAGCCAACCGAAGGCGACGAAGACTTCGGAGAACTGCATCTGCGGCGCGGCCACAATGAACGCCGCACCGAGCACAAGTCTCGCGAACAGCTCGATGTAGTGGGCACGCGCTGAGCTCGCGAAACTGCCGAGAAAGCGTCTGGTTGCATCCGGTCGGACGATCGAGGCGCCTCCCATAAGAAGGAGATAGATGCCAGTGGTCAGGACGCCGAGCCAGGCAAGCCAGTTCATAAATAATGTCACCGGTCAGGAAGATTCATACGCTCTGCGCTCCTTGGGATCGGGAATCGTTACTTCGAGGGGATCGCCGAAAATCGTGGACGCCTCGACGAAGTCAACTCGATGCTTCTCGAGATTCTCCGCAGCCTTGACCGGATCCCACCGGCGGCCGACTGGTGCAACGCACGTTAGGCCTCACGGTGGAACTAGCTCGCCCGCCGCTTCGCCAGCAGAGCCCGGACCTCTGGTACCAGTTTCACTGGCACCTTCATGAGCGTGGCCTTGGTGGATCGGTAGGCGACCTCGTCCTCGGCGACCGCCGCGACGTCGGTCTGTTGCTCGTAGTGAGTGATCACTCGTTTGACGCGAGCCGCGTTCCAACCAACGGGAAACTGATTCTGTTTCGTCGTGTTCTTCATAGCTTCTTCCGCGTTGATGACTTCTGACGACGACGCAAGGCCTTGAGGGCCTTCGCACCGAGTTCGTACGCCGTAATCACGAAGACGGCACCCGGTACCGGATCGGGGACGTAGATGACCCGCAAGTACCGGCCCGCTTCCGTTTGGGCCAAGCGCCACGCGCGACCCATCGCGTCCCGCTCGATCCTCCATTGGCCGTGTCAACACGTCCTCGATTTCCTGTTCCTCGACATCGTGGCGGTAGATGTGCGGCTGCCGCGTCGACTCGTCGATGAAGTACCGGACTTTCACAATCAGATTCTACGCCCGCATCCTGGAGTCCGATAGATCTCCGAGCGAGGGATTGGGGCCCAACTCGCCGCTTCAGCCGCGGCGGAATCAAATGCTTGCACCATCCGCCGACGTCTGCAAGCGGTGGTTAGGCCGTTCCCACACACGTAACGATTGGAATGCCAGCGGCTATCTGGTCGACCGCCGCAATGTCGGCCGCGGACACCCTGGGACCAAGCACGACCTTGGATACGCTCGAGCCATTAATTTTGACCTCGCCTTGCTGTCTTCTGGCCAGGAATCGAATTTCCTGCTCTGGGGACCATGACCTCGTCTTCGTCAACAACGTTGCATAGACCCCGATAGCCGAATCGCGCTCGTCCATCGACCGTATGAAGTCGTCGATGTGAATTCTTCGGTCATCGTCGTAGATGACACGGTGCAGTTGTGTGCCCATCAGCGATTCGGGGACGTCGATCTCAATTGCGACACCCCTACCGTCGCCGGCATAGCGTGACCACATTATTGGGTTATCTGACGTTGACCCAAAACTCGCGATCCCAACCTCGTCACGTATCTGGCCAATCATGTCGGCAATCACTGGTCGACCCAGAGATTCCAGAACACCTCGATCGAGAACTATCTGAGCTCTTCGACGCGCCTCTGGCGCGGGGTGATGGTTCGCCTTCTGCAGGAGAGTTCCCAGGACATCAAGAGTGGTGGGTGACGGCGTGAAGTCACACGTCCACGCGAACTCTCCTGGGTCGTTAAGGGCGTCCGGCCGAGCGCACCACACGAAGCCGTCACGCACAATCCGACTGAGCCTCGACAGACTTACGCCGTCGCTGGAGTCGACCTCTCGGTACTTATAGATCTTCATATCGGCCCAACGCCCGGCTTCAGCCGCGGCGGAATCAAATGATTTTACCCGCCGCCGTCGGCTGCACGGCGTGTAAGGCAGTTTTTGGCGTGGGTGCTACATTAGCCTTGGGTGACCGCCATGTCGATGACATTTGAAATCGAGATCGATCGTGAGGACGATGGTCGATGGATTGCCGAAGTCCCCGCTCTCTCCGGAGTCCTGTCGTATGGTCGGACTCAAGACGAAGCGGTGGCGCGAGTGCAGGCCTTGGCCCTCAGGGTGCTTGCCGAGCGGCTGGAGCACGCTGAAGCGCCTGCCGAATTCTTGACAGTCACCTTCAGCGCAGCGTGAGCACCTGGCCGGCGACCAAGGCGCGTCGCGTATTGACGGCGCTCAGCAAGATCGGGTGGCAGATCAAACGGCAGTCTGGCTCCCACCGCACCCTCTGTCGAGACGGATGGGCAGATACGGTCTTCGCCTTCCACGATGACGATGAACTTGGCCCAAAGATGTTGAGTCGGATCGACAAAACACTGGACTGACTCCCGACGATCTCTGAGCGATTTACCGGCCCGACATGTTTCTGCTCAGCTGTGCGCAGGATCCGCGTGGGTCGCGCCGCGTCGCAGAAGGTCAGCCACGGTCGTGGCCGAGTCGCGAGTTGGCGGGCTGAATTGGCTCAACTCCTCGTCAGTGACGACCCCGAGAGCAATCATCGACGCGAGGCTCCCGCTCGTTCACGACTCGAAAAAGACGAAGGTATCGATCGTGAACCGGACTGTTCGTGTCCTGAATTCCGGGCGCACACTCCTGGAGCACACGGACACAATAACGATCCAACGCCGTGTGATGGAGCGCCCGAAGTAATCGCCAGTCGGCTTCTGGACGCGTCATACGGTCTTCCTTGTCTGCCCAACGTTTGAGTTCAGCGGCGGCCGAAGGCAGTCCGATGCAACGAAGGGTTAGGCAGCTGTGCCTCGCGAAAGCACAAAGTCGTCTTGCATT
>CAYZLT010000002.1:0-12244 GCA_964479175.1 uncultured Solibacteraceae bacterium
TACGTGATCACGATGGCGTGGACGGACTGATCACGATGGCTGGAATGCGCATCCTCGACGATTGGGGGCTCGCCACGGTGACCGACGTCCAGCGGCACGATGGCTGGAATGCGCACGCCAGGATTGCCCTTGCGTAGCTGGAGCTGTAATTGCCCGCGGTATCCATGAGTTCTGCCGCCCCTATTTGTCTCAACGGCCGCATCTTCCGTAGCACCGCGAAGGTCGAGTGGTTCACCGACTTGTCTTTGAATAAATCCACCACCTCTGGGCAAATACCAACGAGCATTGTGCGGCTGAGACGCCCCCTCATTACGACTTTGACGTCCACTTAGACGGAGTCGCCGGGCGCGTCCTTCTCGAACAGCTTCATTTGTTTTGGACGCCGATGCGGCGTCTTGCTGAGGTACGGCAGACCGAGGTCGCGAAACACGCGCTGAATGGTCCGGGACGTCGTCCGAATGTGATGCACCCGGGCCAGCCAGATTTGCGCGCGCACGGCGCCGTACCGGTGCTCGGTCCTAGCCTGGCGAATGAGCGCGATGATGCCATCGTCGAGCCAGGCGTCGACGGCCTGGGTGGGTACCGCGGCACCAATCCCTCGGGGCCATTGTGAAGCCACCGCTGGTACCAGTCGCTCACCCTACGCAGACTTGCCAGCTCCCACCCTCTCGCGCTATTGAGCACGCAGAAGTAGTCTGTCCAATGTTCTTTTGAACTCAGAAGCCGGCTGGGCTCCAGACAAGACGTCAGAAACAACAACGCGACCGTCAGCCCCGACCAGGCCCATCAGGAACGCTGGAGTTGCATGAATCTGCAGTCGCTGCGCCTCAGCTTGATCGCTCGCCACCTTCGATTTCATGTCTCCGGAAAGACAGCGCTCGAACTCCGACTCCGCCAAACCAACTCGGCTTGCGTAGCCAGCGATTGCGGTGGCACTGAGAGATCGAGGATTAGTAAAGAGCAGTTCGTGCATCTGCCAGAACTTGCCCTGTTCTCCAGCGCATTCAGCTGCTACTGCAGCCGTCGAGGCCTCCGGGTGGATCGCATCCAGCGGCAGGTGTCGGAAAGCCCAGATAACTTTGCCGGTTTCGACATACAGCCGCTCAAGTTCGGGCCTAGTCTCCTGAGAGAATCGAGCGCAGAATGGGCACTGAAAGTCCGAAAACTCTATCAGCGCCACGTTGGCGGCGGCGTTCCCCTTTGTGCGAGCACTGTTGATAGAGACCGCCTCCTTGGGTGCGGCGAGCGGCGGCGGCCCTGGCGGTCGGCCTGCATTTCGGGAAGCGGTCACCAACGCTGCCTTCAGCTCGCGTAACTCGCTCCGCACTTGCCGCAAACCCAGCAGGGCGACTGTCAAACCTACGGAGAGAGCTAAGAGACAGATTACACCGCCCACCGCCGCCACCCGAACCAAGGGAGTCCCGAAACCAGTTGGTCCCGGGACTCCACGGGAGGCGGAATGTCTTATCTGGGAGTCCGGATCGACTTGACCGCTGCTCATCGCTTAACGCTCATTGAGCAGCTGCCGAAGCAAATCGTCGTACTCGACCACCATGTGCGACGACCAAGAGCGACATGGCAAAACCGAGTGCACTGAGCATGACTGCAGCCGCAGTAATGATCAGGTAACGGTCCTCGGTCTCCGGACTATTTGCGGCAGCCCGCGCTGCAATCGCCGCTCGCCCGTCGTTATTCAGTACGGCTGAGTACCAGCCCCCATGTCCGCTCTCCACGTAGCATCCGCTTCCGAAGTCGGCGTAGCAATCACCGCTGGCCTCGTGCCATTCGCAAGCATCTGCACTCTCGCCTTGGCAATAGGAGAGGCACGCTCCTGCATCGGCCTTGTAGACCGGAGGCAGGTAGTAATAGTCCGAACAGCCTCGAATGCCGGTATGCTGCTGCATCTCCCCACTCCCACCGCTGCCACCGCCGCCAGGATTCCCCCCGCCAGCCAAGAGATAACCGTACCAGCCAAAGTAGGTACCCTCGAGTTGGCAGCCATCTCCAAACTCTGCGTAGCAAGCCCGAGAAGTCGCTTCCCATTCGCACGCATCCGCACCGTTCGTTTCGCAGTAGTCGAGGCAGTCGATCAAGCTTGCCTTAGAGACAGGCGACCATTCGACGTAGTTGGAACAGTTCCGAGGCGCGAGCCCAGCTCCATGAAGCATCACATATGGATACTCGTCGCTGACTTCGGCCGAGCCATACTGCTGGGCATCAGAACTGGAAAGGATTACCGATCTGGTCCAACACGCGCCGATGTCCCAGTCGTCGTCGTTGCAGTCGGCCAGGAAACTGACGCCATCTCCATCACAGTCGAAAGGATCGTAGCACCCCGTCAGTGACGTGAATCCACCGACCGCCGTACCGCTCGAAGGCGGGGGGGTTCCGGTCGATCCACCGCCTCCTGGAGTCGACGACGTGAACACTCGCGCGCGCTGCTTGTCGCAATCTTGCAGGCTGGAGGGCATCTGCTCTTCGCTATCATTGGGCTGACCGTTGACGTTGCAGACGGCGTTCATGATTGACTTGCCGTTTTGCTGAGAACAATCGGGTGGCGTTACGTCGTCCAAGCCCAGCGAGTGCCCAATTTCATGCAACATCACTTTCTTCACGATGGTGGACCAGCCAGGCTGGCTCCGATGGTAAAGATTGTTATTGTTTAGATCGAACTTCATGGGCGCTTTGAACACTAGCCCCGAAACGCCCGTCCGAGAGGTGATCGCATAGTCGCCGCCAACGCTGCCTATAGTGACAGGGACACCATGCTCCGTGGCAAGCTGCTTCGTTGCGGCGTCCGTTGCCTCCTTGAACACCACGCCAGTCCCAGACAGGGCAGCATTCCATTCAACAAACGCCGCAATCATCTGAGCCTTCGCTTGGCTTCTTTTCGTTTCGTCTGTAATCGCACTGAGTCCAGAGAGGTCGTAATAGACCGTTCGTGGGTCCCATCCTCTGAACAGAGTTGACTGAGGAGGCTGGTTATTGCAGCCTTGCAGGACTTCTTCGGCACAAACGACGACTTCCCACAGTCCCCGCTCCTTGCCTTCTGACCAGAAGGCAATTGTCCCCACTCGATGAGCGACATTTGGGAGGAACATCAGGGCCGACACCATCAGAACGAGGCGTAGAACGCGGCCCCGCATATTACCGGCCCTCCGTGCATTTTGCGCTGGCAATCGTCGCTCTTAGGGAGGCCGGAGCAACACCCGAATACCAGTCTGAATCCACTACTCCCTTAACTGGTGTCGTCGACTTCATCGATCCACCAGCAACTTCAAAGAGAACAGCATTTGGCGTGCGATAGGCTCGGGTTTGCGGCACGAGTTGACCAAAAAACAGGTACGTCGCACCTACCTTCAACAGCGGCCATGTGTTGACTGTTACCCCGACCTTGACGCCATCCCGCTCGACAAAACCACCCGGCCTCGTTACCACTGCTCGTGCTGGCGTGCTACCGGCCTTTGGTTCTCGGATTACGTCGGTTACATCAACTTGGTAGTCGGTGAACAAAAAGGTGCCATCAAGAGTCGGCATCACCGTCTGTCCAATGACCTGCCCTACGAAGACAGTGTCAACAGTGCAAGCCATCTCCCCGACTGCCTTGTCCGTGGTACGTCCGGCGATTGGACTGCTCGCCGAGTGGACGAGTCTCTCAATCACAATCCCGGCGTCAAGGACTTTGGTGTCCCCGGCGAAGTCCTTGTACAACTCCGCGTGAACACGTTGAGCCGGAGTCATCTCGGCAATTGCAAGAGTGGTTGGAGACGATTTTTGCTTTCGAGCTCCACCGCTCTGTTTTGCGGACTGCTCTTTCGCCAACAGAGTCGGCAAGGCCAACGAGGCCGCAATCAAACATGCAACAGATAGACGATCAATTCGCATCAGGCACCAACCCTTCCAAATTTGTTCCGCCTGGCACGAATCTTATCGCGTAGCCGGAGGAGCAGCAAGTGAAGTGGTACCGCGATTTTCAGCTGTCGTTCGATTGCGAGCGGATTAGCGTCTTCTCTCGGTATGTCTTTAACGCACTGTTACCACCTCGATGGGTCTATGTGCGTATCCGTCGTTCTTTGGAAACTGGAGTTCCCAGGATTTCGTGGACAGTGTGAGGGCCTGTAAGTTGCCCTCAGGAGGTCCCGATGTCCCAACCACGCCGACATGCCAGTGTTCTATGGGCTCGGCAGTGAGTAGCGACTCCGTCTTATGATGGCCGAACACCGAGTGCCTCCTCTCGGCGAAAGGCGTTTTCATTTCGGCGACGGCAACGATCCTACTTCCGCGTATCGTTCTCGACGTTCTGCACCTTCGTCGTCCGTACTCACCTTCTCAATGGATAAACGTATATTTGACAACTAGCCTGGTCGCTGTGGAAGAACACCCTCGCCTTTGGATACCTCAATTCGAACATCTTCGGATCGAGGCTACAGATGCCGTTATCAAGGCACTGGGCCGCAACGGCCCGATCGTGCTTCGGCGCGACACGCCACCCCTAAAGAACAACCCGATAATCATCCTTCGCGACAGCATGCTCTATCGTGGCCAAGCGGTCGGTTTTCACGTAGACCTGCTTCAATGGCAGTTTCGCCAAATCACTCATGAGGCGAATACGAAGCGAGCATTGGTGCGGAAGGACCGGTCTTTTCTTTACAACTGTCGCCGCTTCCTGACTTACCTGATGGATGACGTATTGTTCAACGCCATTTCAATGTTGGATTATTCAGGCAATTTGGTCGGAGTCATTCTTGGGAAGCCGAGCGACCGAAACCTGAAATGGAATGGTTTTGTGAGGGCTGCTCGTGACCGCAAGAACCCTCTCTCTCTCACCCGAGTTGGGCAGGTGATGGTCGCCGCCGACACCGAATGGGTTGGCAAGCTCAACGACATCCGCTCGCGCATAATTCACGAACACGTCATTCTTGGAGACGGCGTCCATAACATGACGATGCGCGAGGACCGTATCGTATCGACCCTGTTCTTCGACATGCCTCCTCCCGTCGTATCGCATCTTCGCTTTCTTAAGGCGTCGGCAGCAGACGGCAAGGTCGACATTGTCGCTGGGGGAGAGCAAATCGCTGTCCGTGCCTTGGACGTTGCTGCGAGCGTGATGACCGCCCTCTTGGAAGATCTAGGCGGGAGACTCAAGGCCAAGAAATGACAGGACCGCGCGAAGAGGACCAGCAGGGATTTGGAATCGCGCTGCCGAAGGCCTACCCTGCATACGGATCGAAATCCCGTTCGGCACGACCAAGCTCAAACGGGTCAAAGTCTGTCAACGCACGTGGTTGAACCTGCAGCTTTCGCAGCATCTCGCCAGGCATGTCGGGCATGGCGAACGTCTCAGCGAGCGCATCGGCGAGATCAGGCGATCGGCCGAGACGGACCTTGATTTGGTCCTTCTCCTCCAACATGAACTGGCCGCCGACGAACGTATACGTCGGCGTAATGAGCTCTCCGACCAACTCCGGCACGTTCGGCAGCATCCCTCCTCCGCGCACCCAGTCTGCCATCGCCAGCCACATCTCAGCCCGACGATTCTTGTATCGGGGGCTCAACGCCCTCGCTGAATACACGATCGGGATCGGACTAAGGCCCGCCGCAAAGAGGTTGTCGATCACGCCGTGGCCCCAGTGCCCTGTGTCGTCGACCAACTCCATCTCAGAGCCCCACGTTGCCTTGGCTCGCATGACACGAGCGGCGATATCCGTCGTCCGTGCATTCCGCATCACCACGGGCCGAAACGCCGCCAGTCCCTGCCTCGGGAAGATGACCGTGCGGTCATCACCAAACCGCGCGACGTCGATCCCCAGTCGCTTCTGGGCCCAATCGTAGTCCCGGGGTTGTAGGCGCCGGGCCATCGCGGCTTCGACTTCTTCCACACCAAGGAGCGCGTTAATGCTCGTCGGTGGGAACTGGCCGAGAACATTAACCATGACCCATGGGTTATCGCGCCCGTACGTCTCGATCTGTTGCCGCGCCCAATCTAGCCGAACAAGGTTGGATCTCCTTGGATCGTCTGGATCGCCTGTGATGGAAACGATCTTCCACAGCGCCTTGTCGACGGTGCACGCCCGGTAGAGTGGCCCATCCAGGCGCGTCGGGTTACCGGCCTGCACCACCTTGACCTCCTTACCTGACCCCAGCACGGCCTCCGCGGTCGCCATGACCGCCTGAGGAATCTCGCTCGACTCATCCAGCACGAACATCGCGTAGTCTTCATGCAGACCAGCCAGTGCGTGCGACTGCTCTTCCGCGTTCGCGGACTTCGGCCATGTCCGTGCCTGGGCCCACCATGTCGCCGGGTAGTGTTTGCTGACGACCTGCGTCTTCGTCCACGTGAACATCGCTGACAAGTACGGCGACCGCTGTTGCCACTTCGCCAACTCCGGCCACAACGCCGTGGAAAGGTTGTCGCCGGTAATCGATGTACACCCGATGCGGCAGTTCTTTCGAGTCGCCAGAAAATTCCAAATGAGCCACGCCTCGGTCGCGGTTTTTCCGACACCCTTGCTCGCTTTGAACGCCATGCGATCGACATGGGGAAACGCTTCGAGGGCCTCGCACTGCCACGGCTCCGGTTCAGTTTTGAATTCCTCCCGCACCATCGTGATGGGGTGGAGGCGCCAACGCTCAAGCCGGCGCCTGATTCGCGCATCGTCGTCACTCATGATCGGCCTCTTCCTCACGTGCTAGGTATTTCGCTGGGTCAAACGTCATGTTCAAATCCACCGCCTGAACCGGTCGGCCGTGGGCGTAGTGCCACACCATCACCTCAAGTTGCGGCGGCAGTTGTCCCGACTCCCAGCGTCCGAGGAACTGCTTTTGGTAGGCGGGACGCTCAAGCAGGCCACGGCAAAACTCCCGAACTTCGCGGCTGGCCTTGTTGACGGCGCCTTTCGGTCGCCCGTGGGGGTTCCCTGTCTCACCCTTTCTCCAGCGCCCGATACGTCTTGTTTTCGTCTTGTTATTTACAGCCATTGTTCTGCTCGTTTCGCTAGTGACTTACACCGCCGCCTCGCTCGCTCACGCCGTCACGCACAACGCGATCAGCCGCTTGATCTGGCCAGTCGCTAGTTAATACGTAGTGGACTTTTTCGCCCATCTTGGTCCCCCTGCTGACCAGTCGCGCACGCTCCGCGGGGCAGGTCAGCACCTCATAGAGCCGGGCTTGCTCGATGACAACTATGGCGGCGAGAATTTCGACCATTAGCTCCGGATCCAGACTCATGTCGCGTAGCAACACATGCCCTTTCTCCATGACTTCGAACAACTCCCCGACGATTTCGTCAGCTGCCTTCAATCTCCTGCTCGCTTCTGACATCTATCCCTCCGTTTTCTGCGTGTCCGCGTCCTTGGACCATAGCCGCGCGTCGTTGCCGAACACGCTCCAGCCCTCGCGCTTCCGTCTCCCAAAGAGCTCAAGGTAGGGACCAGCCCAGTGCTTCTCTAGGAAGGCCCGCATCTCCTCTGGCTTAGAGCTGTGTTCATCAGATCGACGAACCGTTAGCACGCTGGAGTCATGCGGAAGCGGCACGTCAGGCAGGCATGCCCCGCGAGTGGCGATGATGAGATGCTCATGAACCACCTGCATGCCATAGTGCCCAGGCAGACCCAGCACTTTGTTCCACACCCGCCCAGTCGTGGCCTTGAATCCCCATGCGTCGATCACTTCTCGCGGGCCGGGGTTCTCCAACAGCATTGCGGCAGTCACCCAGAGGAAGAGGATTGAGTCCGGACGGGCGTGGGCAGCGACGGGCAATTTGCACAAGTCCTCGATTGACATGCCGCTGTAGTGACGTTCAGCCTTGCCAAGCGATCCATCAGCGGTGGCGCCGCTATCGCGGTATGTCCATGGCGGGTCAGCATAGATGACCCGGTACATTCCTTCGAGGTGAGCTTGCCCCTCGACAACTCGGGACCGCTTGGAGGTCCGGATTTCAGTTCGTAGTTCGCGCGTGGACCAGTTCTCCTCCTGGGCCTTCTCCAGCCAACCACGCTGCTCCTCCTTCGGCAAACTGGCGACCTCGACGTGAAGTGCGAACGGCAGCCCGTCAATACGATTTGAGACCGGGACGTTCCTGCCCACATAGCGGTACTGGCGAACGGTATTTTCGTTGACGACGCCAGCATCGATCGCCTGATCAAGCCGGTCGCGCCAATCCTCCCGGCTCTCGCCATAGGCAATCCACTCGACCAACCACCAGCCAGAAGCCTGATGCGCGAGGCGGATGAAATCACCCGCGCCCTGGTATTCCTCGAATGAGGGCCGGCCTTTGACAGTCATCCCTGCTGCGGTCAACCGGAAGGCGCCGATTGTAAGGGGCCGCATTTGGGGTGCCTTTTGAAGAATGGTCATTGCGGGGTCTCCTTTGTTATTCGCCAGAGCTGCGGCTTATTACGGCAGTTGCCGCAGCGAAGCCGCGGTGGCCCACCGAGACAGCAAGACGAGCGCGGGCGAGGGTTTGATAGGTCTGAATCCTGGCTGCTTGCAACCACGTTTCCGGCTTTGTCGTCTTTGGTGATTTCGAATTTATTAAGAGGCGGCGACGAACGATGGGATCGTGGCTGGGACTTTACCGACGAAACCGGAATGGCTGTCCGTAGCCACTCAAGCGCCCGAAAGCTCAACTCCCATGAGTCCGTGACTCCGGGGCCCCCTGGGAAGCGACACACAACACCGTGCGCGGTCAAATCTTCAAGAGCGCGCCTGGTCGTTTGAACGGGGTGGCGGATCCTGCCCGCAATTTCTGCTGTGTTTGACCCGTTCCGATACTCAGCCAGATGATCCAGGATCACTCGTCGGAGCTTTGGTATCGAATCCATCCCAACTCGGTGAACCATCGTCCACGCGTCTGCCTTCCGAATGCCCAAAAGACCGGCGGCGCGCCAAAGCTGCACCAGCATCTTCACCACGCGCGTCGGTGCCTCTGCGTCAAGCACTTGGCGGATCTCACTTTTGTGGTCCCGATCGACGGGTGAGCGCGCCCGAGCCACGTAGGAGGCGAGAGCGCTGACTGCCGCGCGAATTTCGGACTTCTCGTAAGACACCCCTGGCAGGTTCTCGAGGAGGCCACGAACAGCCTCCGACAGTTCCTGCCTCATCTGGGCCTCGTGACCAGCATGGTCGAATGCAGCGCCAGCGATGTCGGGTATGGCGGCCAGTCGCACCAAGAGGAACCTGGTGCCCATCACAGACATCACGCCATGAGCACTGTCGATTACGCTGGTGCAACCTGCGATCAAGCCCAACCTACCGGTCCACGTCAGCGTCTTTCCGCCGTCAGCGCCGACGTTTCGGTCCCATCGCCCGTCATGGATCTCACGCAGAGCAGCCAGAACCTCCGCTCGCCCATCCCGATGCATGTCGATGATGCTGGTGAAGTCCTTCAACACTAGTACCCCGCCAGACGAGGGCATCCGCCGCAGTAGACCGCCTGAAGCGTCCTTCGCACGGTCCTTCTGGGCAGAGCCCGACAACAGGGCGGCCTGTCCTGTAAGCGTGGACGCAAGGACCACATCCGGCATGGCGGCGAGGGGTATCAGACGTTCGGTCTTGCCGACTCCAGAACCGCCGACGAACATCGTCCATACCGGATCCCCATCGAGCCTCTGGTTGGCAACATAGGTGGCGAGCGCGACCCGGGTGGGAATGGGATCGTTGTCGGGAATCCATCGATGAAAGACAGCCTCGACTTCAGCTAAGGTCCGGGGTCTCGCGGGCGTTGTCGCAACCGATGGCATCGCATTCTCCGCAGGTGACTCCGGCCGGTTGCCTGACGTGAGAGCCATCACCTCATCCAGCGAATGGGAGGCGAGGTAGTCATCAAGGCCGACCTTCCTGCCATCGAGGGCCGGAAGATAAACCGGTGTTGCCACGGCGCCGCGGTGTCTCAGGAAGTCAGCCAGTCGCGACATGGCCAGTTGCACTGCTCGGTTTGTCATGACGTCGGAATCGAAACAGATGAATATCTGTCTTCCGTTCAGCGCGACGCTCTCCCAATCGGCCAACGCGACCTTACCGCCAGACTCATTTGTGCCGCGCCAGCCCCATACGCCAGCGAGGCTGACACACGCGAGCCCAATCGAGGCCGCCGCGTCGGCCTTTCGCGCCCCTTCTGTAATCCACAATGCAACGCCCGGATCGCCAAGGAGCGGCTTGATTGTCTGAGGGACATCAAGAGAGTGCCTGGACCGAAACGGGAATTCGTATTTCCTTCCAACTCCCTTGGCGTCAATGCGAGGTACGTCTGGGCGGTACTGGAATGTCCGCAGGGTCCCGTCAACCCCGTGAATCGGGATCAGCAGACCAGGAACCGCGCAACCCTTGGCGAAGCCCTTGTCCCGGATTTCGGAGACGTTGGTGACAGACCGATAGCCGCGAGCCAGCGCAACTGCAGGTTTGATTGCACTGGCCCGCAGCAGGTCGCGATGCTGGACCGCAAGCTGGAGTTCATCAAAGTCCGTCACCTCGCACCACCCTTGGAGTAGGCGAGGGTTTCAATGAGCTCCCTTATCTCCTCCACGCGCCAGACGGCAATCCGCGGGCCGATCTTGATCGGCGCCGGGAACCTACCTTCTCGAACACCCGCCCACCAGCTCGATCGGCTGATAGGAACGACGTTAAGTACTTGCGGAAGGCGCACAAAACCCACGTCTGGTAGCGCCGCTATGTGCGATAAAGCTCGTTGTGCTCTCGTCAACATCCTATGGCCTCCTATCAGTCGGCCTGGACTTCCCTGACCGCTGCTACCATTGACGCTCCGATCAGCGAATAAACCGGGGACACCAACCGACGGAACTTCAGCGGAGTTGCGTCCCCTGGGAGAACAACATGCCGATCACCGTCCGGTCCCAAAAAGACGCGCGTTTCGAGCGACGATGGTTGGACTATTGCGAGGTCCTTCAGGCGGGGACGCCCTCTAGCGTCGGTAGGCTCCATCCGAAGCCGCCCGACCAGCGAGAATCGGTGGAGAGGTTGCTGCGGGTGGGCAAAATTGCTTCCGCGGACAAGGCGCTTGACGACGTCTGGGATCGGGACGCCGGGTACTGGCAGAAGCGGCTGAAGGTCCCGTTTCTTGGAGCGTTGACTCTACAAGCGTCAAGGGCGTTTGGTCGGTTGGTCACCAAAGGGTGTCAGCCCGACCTCTTCGCCCAGCGTTTCTGGGAAGCCGCTCAGACCAAGAGAATGTCTGATGCGCAGCGACACATCACCCGTGAGCTGGACGAGTTGGACAAGTGTGCGGAGCACGCGCTGGGTGCCCTGAGTGCTCTAACAAGCCGACGCAAGCAATTCGATGACTACCTCTGGGAAAATCGGTTCCGTGTTCCTGAAGATGAGCCACCCACGGCAGAACTGGTCACCCTGATGGATGACTTCAGGGACTTCGTGAAGCGGCAACGAGTCGATACATCCAGCCTGCGGCGTCAGATCGACGGTCGGCGACAGCCCCTAACGGGTCACGCCCAAGTCCGGCTCTCGATCATGGTGCAGGTTGTGACTGGATCATTTAATGATAAGGATGTTGAGTGCGTGTTGAACGAGCTGCTCTTTGAAAATGGCGACGCCGAATTGGCCGAGGGCACGCTCAAGCGAAAGCGCGCTCGTTGGATTTCGGAGAAAGCCGGCGGAGGGAAGCAGTCTCGGCACTCCGACTGATGCAAGGCCAGCCAGCAAGGAGGCGGTGGACAGGACGGACGACAATCAAAATGTGGGATTTAAAGTGGGATAAACGATAGATCATTAAAAATTGCTATACGTTTTTGATGTTTTGGCGGAGAGGGTGGGATTCGAACCCACGTGCCCTTGCGGGCAAGACGCTTTCGAGGCGACCCCGTTACGACCACTTCGGTACCTCTCCGCAGAGGGGGGACGGTCCACTAGGATCGCACATCGGGGCCGACCCCGGCAACCTTTAGCCCCGTCTGCCGGAGAAAAACGACTGCAACAGCTCGCGGCACTCGGCCGCCAGGACGCCAGACACGACCAACATGCGATGGTTGAGCGCGGGGTGTTCGTGCGCGCGCTGGGTGGATTCCATGGCGCCGGCCTTGGGCTCGGTCGCGCCGTAGACCACGGTTCCCACCCGGGCATGCGCCAGTGCCCCGACACACATCAGACAGGGTTCAAGCGTCACGTACAGCGTCGCACCAGGCAACCGGTAGTTGCCCGCGTGTGCAGCAGCGTCGCGTAACGCCACCACCTCCGCGTGGGCGGTGGGATCGTGTGCAGTGATCGGCTGGTTGC
>CAYZLT010000002.1:12254-47784 GCA_964479175.1 uncultured Solibacteraceae bacterium
ACGCGCGCGCCAGCGTGATCGCCTCGCGCATGAACGTGTCGTGCATCGACGTGTTCAGCGCCCGATCGACACCATGACGCGCACAGACACGCCGCCCAGGTCGTCCTCACCAAACGCCTCGAGCGAGCCAGCGGGATCCTTGACCTTGGCCGTGCGCCAGGCCACCTCGGCTCCGGCCGAGACAAAACGCCAGACCGACACATCGATACCACCAAACACCACGGCGCCCGTGTAGGTCTCGTTCACGCGTTCCGAGCCCACGTCACCAGTGGACGTCTCGCGATATTTCATCCACAACGCGCCCGCTCCGGCATACGGCACCAAACGCCCACCCACCGGCGCGAATCGCCACCCGGCGCCGAGTTCAATTGGCGTCATCGTAATCTCGAGCGGAATCCCCAGCGGAAACACGGTGCCGTCAAACACAAAGAGTCGTTCGCCATCGGCCATCATGCTCGAGACCGATCCACGCACAAACACCCCGCGCCAGAGACGATGGACTTCCGCCCCGCCACCAGCCCCCGACATCGTCGCCGCGCCGGTCACCGCATCAAACGACTCCTTGGCGGTCATCTGCTGCCAGTCGCCCCAGGCAAACACGCGACCGCCAATGCCCTCACGGGTCGTCTGTGCGAACACGGGCGCGGCCGTGATTAACAGAGCCAATACGCCCAACACCACTCGTGTCCGCATCATTACCTCACCATCCCGAACCCACGCAGCGCCGCGCGCGGCTGGATCAATCCGGCACCAAAATCGTTATCGCGCCCGGCGGTGCCCAAATCCAGCGCGGTGCGCGTGATGATGGCTTCAACAGCAGCCGGCGACGTGATGCCCTGACTCATGATCAACGCCGCAAGACCGGCGACATGCGGCGAGGCCATCGACGTGCCCTGGATCGCGACGTCCGAGTACCGATCGAATCTCGGAAAAATGATGACCTCGGGGTCGTAGTCGGTGAAGAAGATCCCGGCCTGCCAGATGAGACCCGCTGACCCACCGTCTCTGCCGTTGCCGCCGGGCGCGACGATCTCCACAAAACTCCCGGTCGTGGAATACGGCGCCCTGGTGTTCGACCGCCCCACCGCACCCACCGACATGGCGCCCTGAATCGATGGAGCATACGAGGCCGGGTACGTCGTGGGATTGCCATCCTCAAATTCGTTGCCAGCCGCCATCGCGATAAACACACCGCGACTGACCGCGTAGTTGAGCGCATCCACATACGACGGAGACGGGTTGGTGCCACCAAGACTCAGATTAATGACCTTCGCGCCATTGTCAGCGGCGTAGCGAATGGCGGAGATCACTGCAGAGGTGGGACAGAAGTCCGAGTTGAGTGCCGCGTATCCGGGCACACCCTGCTCGGACCTCAGAATCTGCACATCCCAGAAGCTGAGGCACGCCTTGAGCGGCATCACCTTGGCGTTGTAGGCCATGCCCGCGAATCCGAGGTTGTTGTCGGTGGACTGGCCCACGGTTGCCGACACATGCGTCCCATGTCCGTCACTGTCGAGCACCGGCCCGGTCCAGAACACGAAGTCTCTTCCGGGGGCGATCCGTGCCGCAGCAAAGTCGGGACTAATCGCAAACGGCATCTCGTCTGTCACGATCGCCGAGCCGCTCCAGGTCTTGAACCCGTAGGTCGCCGTGACACTGGTCATGCCGGTATCGATCACCGCCACCGTGATGCCCGCACCGCCGGGATTGACGTCCCAGGCCCCGGGCATGTTGATGGCCGTGAGGTTCCACTGTCGCAGCCCAAACGACGTGTCGTTGGGCACCAGCTTTGGCTTGAGCAACCAGTTCGGGTGCGCGTATTCGACCTCCGGCTGCCGCGACAGCGCCGCCGCGATCGCAGGGCTGTCTACATCCCCGTCGACCTGCAACCGCGCAGTGCGGTCGCTGATCCACTGCAGGCGATCAGCCGTCGGTCGGGAACGCAACGCGTCGAGTGCACGCGTCTGCCCCGCAACGGTGGTGCCCTGCCGGAACTTCACGATCACTTCGCCTGGGATGTAGTCGAGCCCACGCACCGCCGCGAGTTCAATCGCTTCGCGCTGCGCGGGTGTGGTGAGAAACTCCGGCCGCGGCGCCTGCTGCGCAGCGACAGTCGGCAGGGACAACCCGGCCGCAAGGACCAGGCCGGGCAACAACAATGTGCGGACAATCGGTTTGGGCAAGGACACCTCGGCCCCAAGCTTACCGACTACCACGCCCTTCGCCTAGAGCAGTTTTCGGTTGGGTGTCGTACGTAGCGTGACCTTCAGGTCCGCCAAGATGGCGGGGCTGAAGCCCACGCCCTACAAAGGCATCGATCGGTACGCGACACGCATCTGACAACCGCCTAGTCCCGGCACAAGGCAAGGTCGGCGAACGGCCCTTCGCCGCGCATACGGGTGCCAAACGTCGAGTCCTTCAACTCGCCGTCGCGACGGCGGCTTCCAGGATCGCGGGCGCCTCGTGATCGGTCAGCCCCGGACTGATCGGCGCCACCATGACACCGACTTGTATCCCTGCGTCGCGCAACTTGCGCACGGCCTCGAGTCGCATCGCGGGGCGTGACGCGCGCGGCTCCAGTCCAGCCGGATTCGCCTGCGCACCACGGATCACTCAGATAGTATTTTCGCTCAACCTTCGTCTCGTTGGAGTTCAGGAGTCCAGGAGTCCAGGAGTCCAAAGACGCGCGAGTGCCAGGTCAGGCGCGAGCCGAGCGAACGGAGTGGGGAGTAAGGGGCCCCACGAGTGAAGCTCGTCGGGGGTCCGGCGGGGCGAAGCCCCCCGGATCAATGTTTGGTGCGCCCTGCAGGATTCGAACCTGCGACCTCCTGGTTCGTAGCCAGACGCTCTATCCAGCTGAGCTAAGGGCGCTAAGAACCTGCGAATTATATCAGGTTCCCTGATCCGGCGAACGACTCAGCGGACTATTCCGAAGCCCACGTTAAAAAATCCGGGCAAGGTGATGGGCAGACGACCGGTGATTGGGGCCTCCCCAGCCAGCGCTCGGACGGCGGACAACTCGGCCTGATCGTAGAAGTCGTAGGTCAGCAGCACCGCGGGCAATTCGGGCATGAACATCGGCACGTACGGATTGCCGAAGAACATCGTCACAAACGGCTTCGGGGTGTTGGCGGTCATGCGCGCCAGGTCCTGCAGCAGTCGCGACACGGGCGGCGCCAGGTCCATGCGACCACTGCCCGACGACGCGCGCACAAAGACGGAGACGACGATGGCGTCGTAGCGCATGGCGGTGGCGCGGACGAGATCAATTTCCGATGGGGTTGACCGATCCGACAATTCGACCGACGTCAGCGACGGCCAGCGTTGTCGCAACTCGGGGATGACCGTACGACTTGGTGACGCAATGCGCCACCCTGATGGATAGTCGAGCACCGAGAGATACAGGACCGCCGCTTCACGCGATGCGCGCAGCGGGATTTGATTGCGATCGTCCTTGAGCAACGTGATCGAGCGCTGGCTGGCGTCGCGCGCAATCTTCGCGTGTTCGCGCCCGCCAACCAGGGCCGGCAGATCGTCGAGCGACACCCGTTTGTTGCGGTGCAGTCCGAGGCGTGCCTTCGTCCGGAGGATCCGGCGCACGGATTCGTCGACCTGCGCCACCGGAATCTGCCCGTCTGTGATCGCCGCTTTCACTGCCGCAATGGCCGCGGCGTCATCGGGCGACTGCAGAATCAAGTCGTTCCCCGCGAGCACCGCGCGGACCGCCGCTTCGCCGGGCGTCAACCTCCTCGACACGGCGTCCATCGTCATCGCATCGGTCACGATGAGGCCGTTGAACTTCATCTCTCCGCGCAACAGACCCGTGATAATCGGACGACTTAACGTGGATGGACTGAACTCACCAGGGTCGAGCGCCGGCAGTTGAATGTGCGCGGTCATGATGGCGTCTGCGCCGGCCGCAATGCCTGCGCGAAACGACGGGAGTTCCACCGCCTCGAGGCGTTCGCGCGGATGCGCAATGATCGGCAGTCCGATGTGCGAGTCCACGTCGGTGTCGCCGTGACCGGGGAAGTGTTTGAGGGTGGACAACATGCCGCCCGCTTTGAGCCCGCGGATGTACGCGGCATTCAGGGTGCCGACCGCCGTGGGCACCTCGCCAAACGCCCGTGTGTTGATCACGGGATTGCGCGCGTTGTTGTTCACATCCGCGACCGGCGCGAAGTTGAGATGAACGCCGAGGGCGCGACCTTCCTTCGCGGTGATGCGCGCGGCCTCGAACGCCAA
Organism: uncultured Solibacteraceae bacterium; assembly: GCA_964479175.1. GTDB lineage: Bacteria > Acidobacteriota > Vicinamibacteria > Vicinamibacterales > SCN-69-37 > SYFT01. The sequence goes on from CAYZLT010000002.1 coordinate 16,500, forward strand.
CTGCTCATCAGCCACGGCACCAAACGCCATCGCCCTGGGAAAGCCGGTCGCGCCGGCGATGCGCATCGCCACACCGGTCTCAAAATCCGCCGCGTTCAGCAACGGGATGGCCGACGCGTCCTGCAACCGGTTGAGCGTCGACGCCACCGCAAACGGTTGGCCGAGGGTGACGGTGCCGTAGGTGTTGTTGAGCAGCACCGACGGCGCGCGCTCTGATCCACCGAACGCAATGATGCCGCCCACCTTGAGCGTCTTGATCTTCTCCACCAGCGCGTCGAATCGATCCGTATCCGATGCGAGGTACATCGAATCAATCGACGTCATGAACAACTGCCCGACCTTCTCGTCCAGCGTCATCCGTTTGAAGGTCTCGTCCACCCAGCGCTCGGCCTGTCGGTCCAGCGTGTCGGGAAGCGCGGCGGCCGCGACCACCGGTGCCGGGCGGGGCGGTGTGACTTGGCGCTGCGTGGCGACAGCGGTTCCGCCGGCCAGCACGACGCCGACCAGCACTCCGTGAATCGTTCGTGTCATCGGGCGGTTTCTCTAACGATGTGGCCGAGTTCGGGGAGGATAAGTCGTCGCATGGCAAGACGGACCGCGTCCTCGGAGCGACGGCGCACGAACACGATGGCACCGCAGACCACTCCGGCACAGGCACGACTGAGCATCGCCGCCGCGCCAATCTCCTCGAAGCTGAGCATGCGGAACAGCTCGCCGAAGCCGTCGAGCTGTTTGTCAAAGAGCGCAGTCACGGCTTCGTAGGTGTTGTCGCGCCGGGTGATGCCGGTGCCGCCCGTGGTGATCACCGCGCGGACGTCTTTGCGGCCGAGGTGCGCGCGGATGGCATCGGCGACTTTCAGGGGATCGTCCGGCACCAGTTCGCGCGCCACCACGGTGTGGCCTGCGGCGATCAGCAGGTCGGCGATGGCCTGGCCACTGGTGTCGGTGTCGGGGGTTCGGGTGTCGCTGACCGTCAGGACGAGGCACGGCACGGACACCGGAGCGTCAGCACGATGGGCAGTCACAGACATGGGCCGATGATAACGTCTTTTGCATGCGCCCATTTGCCGGCACCCTGCCCTTCGACGCTGCCTATCGTCTCGTCCTTGACGCGGCACGGGCCACGGACCGAGTCGAGCGGATCGCTGTCGAACTCGTCGATGGCCGGGTGCTGGCCACCGCCATCCTGGCCGATCAGGACGTGCCGGCGTTTGATCGCGCGGCCATGGATGGATACGCGGTGATCGCGTCGGACACGGCGCCCGCGTCGCCAGATGCTCCCGTGGCGCTGCGCCACATCGGACGGGTATTCACGGGTGAAACCAGCGACGCGTTCGTTGTGTCGGGCACCTGCATCGAGGTCGCCACCGGCGCACCACTGCCGCCTGGTGCCGACGCCGTCGTCATGGTCGAACACACGACACGTGACATCACGCACGTCTTTGTGAGCAAGCCCCCGGCGCCGCGGCAACACGTCGGTCCACGCGGTGGAGACATCCGCGAGGGGGAATCCCTGCTCGAGGCTGGAGCAGTCTTCAACCCGGCGCGAATCGGCGCGGTGACGGCCATTGGTCAGACGCACGTCGAGGTGTTCGCGCGACCGCGTGTCGCGATCATGTGCACGGGCGATGAGGTGGTGAGCCCGGGACAACCGCTGCAACCAGGCCAGGTCTACAACGTCAATCGCTACACCCTCGAGGCGCTCGTGCGTCGCCACGGCGGTGAGCCGGTGATCATTCCGACGACCGGCGATTCGCTTGAGGCGCTGGACCGGTCACTGGCGGTCGCCCGCACGTGCGACATCATCGTGACCTCCGGCGGCAGTTCAGTTGGCGAGCACGATCTGGTCATCGACATGCTCCGCACCCACGGCGAGGTGATTTTTCACGGCATCGCGATCAAACCGGGCAAGCCAACCGTGTTTGGCCGCATCGGAGACACGATCCTGCTCGGACTGTCGGGCTACCCGACGTCGTGTCTGTCGAATGCGCATGTGTTGCTGGTGCCACTGTTGCGACTGACCGCTCGCCTCCCCGAATGGACGCCTCGTACGGTCACGGTGCCGCTGGCTCGGCGGATCACATCCGCACCGGGCCGCCTGCAGTTCTACACCGTGCGCCTGGAGGGGGGCCACGCCGTTCCTGCGTTCAAGGCGTCGGGCGACATCACCTCCATGGCACACGCGGACGGCTACGTCGTGATCCCGTCCGACGTCGAGACGGTCGAGGCAGGGGCGATGGTGACGGTCACGTTTTACGATTAGATCGTTTTACAGAGAGACACAGGGCCAACGGAGTTTTACTGACAATGCTCCGTGTTTCCGTGGCTCCCTGTGATTGATACCCGCGCGAGGCCGTGTCAGCGCTGAAACAACGCGCGCTGGCCCTTGCGGGTGTGTTCGATCGAGAGGCCGAGGATGCGCATGGATTCCTGTGGCGCGTGGAAGCCCATCGAATTTTCTGCTTCGATGAAGTCGAGCAGAAACTGCGCGCGGCGCTGAGCGGTCTGGGCCGCGGTCACGGCGCTGACCGATGTGCCGTCTGATCGCGCCAGTTTCAGATCGCCGATCAACTCCACGAGCGCATCCATCGCCACGTTGCGCATCTGGTAGGTGCGATCTTGAATGGTGAACACGCGCTCTCGAAGCTCCTCCTCAGGCATCGTGTGGCACACCTGGCAGGCGTTGTTGATGTTGAGCAGCGGGCTGCGCACGTGATGGTCGCTCACCTTGAGCGCGCCCTGGCGCATGTAGGGCATGTGGCAATCCGCGCACGTCACACCGGACTTGGCGTGGATGCCCTGGTTCCACATCTCGAACTCGGGGTGCTGCGCCTTGAGATTGGGCGCCCCGGTGTCCGCGTGGGTCCAGTCCTTGAACCCGTTCTCCTCGTAGTAGGACAGGATTTCGTCGGCCTTCAAGCCCTTGGTCCAGGGATACGTCAGCCGCTTTTCCGGTCCCTTGAAGTAATACTCGACGTGGCACTGACCGCAGACAAACGACCGCATCTCCTGATGGGTCGCTGACGCGTTCACGTCGTAGTTTTCGATGCCCTGCGACGCCTTGTAGGCCTTCATGCCCTCAAGGAACCCGGGGCGCGTCACCCGCAGTTTCATGTTCGTTGGATCGTGACAATCGATGCACGTCACCGGATGCTCGACGAGCGTACGCGCTTGTTTGTAGGGCATCTTGTTCATCGCTTCAAAGCCGGCGACAAGATCTCCCTTCCCGAGACGTTTGTACGGCAGATACACCGACGCGTGACAATGCATGCACGTCCCTGGCTGGGTCACGACCTGCTGCCGCTCGGTGAACGTCTGATCCTCGAGCATGTAGGCGTGCCCGCGTTCTTCACGAAAGTCCACCGCGAACGCGTACCCGTTCCACATGGTCTTCAGGCGGGGATCCTCTTCGAGACGGGACTGCGCCACGATCGATCGCGGATCGGCCTGCGTCGGCGTCCGCTGAATCGCTTCACTCCCGCCATACCGCGTCCGCATTTGGTCCACGGTCCTCAGGTAACTGTCGTACTGGAACGGAAAGTTTTTCCCCCACACTGCCGGGTCGTCAATCTCGTCGGTCAGCTCGACCACGCGGAAGAACGGGTCGCGCGCCTCCTGCTTGCGCTCCATGATGTTGACCAGAAGGGCCGTCATGCCCGCGGCGGCGGCGGCCGCCACCAGTGCCGTCACGAAGATCAGTTTGGGAGATTTCATTGCGGGTGTCCTATCTTGCCGTGGCATTTCACACAGCCGGTCTGCGTCTCATGGCCTGGCATCATCGTGCGCGTCAGCGGTTCATGGCACTTGAGACACGCCTCTTCCGCCACCTTGTGGTTGCGGGGCGTGATCTGAATGTTGTCGGGAAAATTGCCGGTCGTGAAATAAAACGAGTGCCAGAACCCGTTGTTGGCCTTCGTGACGTACTTGGGAATGAACCCTTTGGGCGTGTGGCAGTCGTTGCACACCGCCACCGACCGGTGACTCGACCGCTGCCACTTCACGTAGTAGTCGTTCATGACGTGGCAGTTGGCACACGCCGCCGGATCATTGGTGAGGTAGGAGGATCCCCTGGCGTAGATGAAGGTGTACCCGCCGATCCCCATCACGAGACCAGTCAACACCCCCAATACCAACAACCATCGGGCCATCGTCGGCACAGCATGGCATTAAATGAGGCAATGAGCCAATTTTCATCTTCTCATTGCCTCATTGGCTCATTGCATCATTGGCTCATTTCAGAACCGCGCGGCGACCGCGTCCCAATTGACCACACTCCACCACGCGGCGAGGTAGTCGGGACGACGGTTCTGATACTTGAGGTAATACGCGTGTTCCCACACGTCGATGCCCATGATGGGGCGCTTGCCTTCCGACATCGGGTTGTCCTGGTTCGCCGTGCTTTCGACGACGAGCTTCCCGCCGCTCTCCACGAGCCAGACCCAGCCGCTGCCGAAACGACCGGCGCCGCCCTTGTTCATCTGCTCCTTGAACGCATCAAAACTGCCGAAGGCACCGTTGATGGCCTCAGCCACCTTGCCGGTCGGCACACCGCCGCCGTTGGGTCCCATCAGCTGCCAGAACATGGTGTGGTTCACGTGGCCACCACCGTTGTTGCGTACGGCGGTCCGAATGCCTTCGGGGACCGCGTTGAGGTCCTTGATCAGGTCCTCGGCGCTTTTGCCCTGGAGTTCGGGATGCTTTTCGAGCGCCGCGTTCAGGTTGTTCACATACGCGGCGTGATGTTTGCCGTGGTGAATCTGCATTGTCTGCATATCGATGTGCGGTTCGAGTGCGTCAAATGCGTACGGCAGAGGGGCGAGTTCATGTGCCATTGTCAAAGTCTCCTTGGTCAGGTGGTTGCCAACATTCTATCAAGTGCGACACGCGCCCACCCCTTTGTGGGCTCGGGCACGACGATCTGATTCGGGACCTCACCTCTCACGAGGCTGTCGAGAATCCACAACAAATGGTTCGGCGACACGCGGAACATCGTCGAACACAGACAGCCGAGCGCATCGAGGGTCACCACCGTGTGCGTCGGCGCCAGACGATGCGCGAGACGATGGACAAGGTGCACCTCGGTGCCGACAGCCCAGACCGACCCGACGGGACTGTCCGAGACGGTCCGGATGATGTATTCCGTGGACCCCATCTCGTCTGCCGCCTGGACCGTCTCGAACGTGCATTCAGGATGCACGATCACCCGCCCGGAGGGGTGTTGCGTTTTGAACTGTGCAATTTGCGCGGGGCTGAAACGGGTATGGACCGAACAGTGCCCCGCCCACAGGATCAGCCGGGCCTGGTGCAGCGCCTCGCGGGTCACCCCACCGTAGGGCTGATGGGGATCCCAGACGACCATCTCGTCCAGGGGCACGCCCATGGCGAAGGCGGTGTTCCGGCCGAGGTGCTGGTCGGGCAACATGAGCACTTTGTCGCCACGGTCCCAGGCCCAGGCCATGACCTGTGCGGCGTTGCTCGACGTGCAGACACTGCCGTGGTATTCGCCACAGAAGGCTTTGATGCTCGCGGCCGAGTTGATGTACGTGATCGGAATCACGCTGCTGGCGCCGAGCTGGCGCAGTTCGTCCCAGCAGATCTCCAACTGGTCGATCGCCGCCATGTCGGCCATGGAACACCCGGCCGCCAAGTCGGGCAGGATGACCTGCTGATTGGGTGCGCCCAGCACGTCCGCGCTCTCCGCCATGAAGTGCACGCCACAAAACACGACGTAGTCCGCGGACTGCCTGGTCGAGGCGTACTGTGCGAGCTTGAGCGAATCGCCGGTGACGTCGGCGAACCGGATCACTTCGTCACGTTGATAGTGATGGCCCAGGATCAAAAGGCGATCACCCAGCGTCGCGCGGGCGGCCGCAATCCGTGCCGCCATCACCTCGTCGTCGAGACCGAGATACACGTCCGGCAACGACTGCCGTGTGGACAGCTGGGACTTTTCGTAGGCTGTCAGGAGTTGCACGTCCATAATCAGCGATCAGGCAGCGTCGGGCGGAGTCACCACGTTGTAGAGGGTGTCGCGTTCAACGGCGAGGCGACCGGCGTTTTTGATGAGCTGTCGAATACGCGTCGTCGTCAGAATCTCCGGCGTGCGCGCACCGGCCATGTGGTAAATCTTTTCTTCCTGCACGGTGCCGTCGAGATCGTCCACACCGTACCAGAGCGAGATCTGGGCCACGTCGACACCGGTGGCGATCCAGAACGCCTTGACGTGCGGAATGTTGTCGAGCATCAGACGCGAGACCGCGTGCACACGCAGCGTGTCGGACGCGGACGGCGCGGGCAACTTGCGCATCTGGTTGTTGTCGGGGTGGAACGCGAGTGGGATAAACGCCTGGAATCCCCCGGTCTCATCCTGCAACCCACGCGCGCGAATCATGTGATCCACGCGCTCCGCCATCGTCTCGATATGGCCGTAGAGCATCGTCACATTCGAGCGCATGCCGAGGCGATGCGCGATCCGGTGTACATCGAGGTAGCGATCGGCGTCGGCCTTGTCGTGGGAGATCTTCTTGCGCACACGGTCCGCGAAGATTTCGGCGCCGCCGCCGGGCAACGAATCGAGGCCGGCCGCCATCAACTGGCGCAGCACCTCCTCGTCGGTCATCTTGTAGAGGTCGGAGAAAAACGCGATCTCCACAGCCGTAAAACACTTGAGGTGAATCCCCGGGCGAATCGCCTTCAGGCCCTTCAGGAGGTCCGTGTAGTAGTCAAACGGCAGATCGGGGTGCAGCCCGTTGACGACGTGGACTTCGGTCAGCGGTTGATGTGCGCGTTGGCGAAGTTTGTCGAAGACCTGTTCGAGCGTCATCGTGTACGCCTGCGCGTCGCCGGGCTTGAGCCGCGAGAACGAGCAGAACAGGCACGTGGCTACGCAGACGTTGGTTGCCTCCAGGCGCAGGTTGTAGTTGTAGAAGGTGTGACCGCCGTGGCGCTTTTCGCGTTCACGGTTTGCCAGCCAGCCGAGGGCATGCAGGTCCGGGCACTCGAACAACCGCACGCCGTCTTCGAGCGAGAGGCGTGCGCCAGCGTCCAGACGTTCGGCGATATCTGCCAGGCCGAGCGTGTGCAGCCGGGCGATCATGGTGCCCCGGTCTTCAGACAATGCCCACCACCTGTAAACGCAGCGTGCGCGTCCGTGGGCCGTCGAGTTCCGCCACCATCACGCGCTGCCACTGTCCGAGCACGAGTTCCCCACCGCTGACCTGCAGAGTGAGGCAGGGAGACATGAGCAGGGCGCGCAGATGGGAGTCGCTGTTCCGGCGGTCGCAATCGGACTGGGCGGGGTCGTCGTGTTTCCAGGACGCGTCGGGGTCGATGACTGCGGCCAGGAAGGTGGCGAAGTCGGAGCACAAGGCGTCCTGGCTTTCGTTGACGAACACGGCAAGCGTGGTGTGCAGCGACTGCAGGGTGGCCACACCCTCGCGGACGCCAAGGTCCCGTGCCCGGGTCATCACATCGTCTGTCACGTCCACAATCTGGAGGCGGGCGGACGATTCGAGCGAAAAGTGCTCGGCACGGACGTGTATGGGGCCCGACTCGGCGACGACCGGTTCAACCGGCTGAAGACGAACGGTGCTCAGGGAACTCCTGCGTACGGTGTCCAAGCCACTCATTTTGCCATGCTATATTGACCAAGACAACCGACGCTTGCCCGGCGGCCATCGGGAAGTGGGTGCAGATCCCACACGGTGACGCCACTGTTAGCGGGGAGTCGCGTGTTCATTTTGTGGTGAGCGAGGGCTGAGCTTGTCGAAGCCCGAGTTGAACCACCGTCACTGTCCTGAGCAAGGGTGGGAAGACGCGAACACACGGCGTTGATCCGCAAGTCAGGATACCTGGTCTCTGGGCTCGTCCTTTGCTGTCGTCGCATACCGCGACGCCAGACCGGCGCGTACACGCCGGAAAAGGAGCCCACCCCGTGATCCGATCACGTCTGTCTGCCTGCACATTTTCTCTCTGTTCACTTTTTTTCATGTTTTTTGTCCCGGCGAATGCGCTGGCTCAGGCGCCGATCCGCGGTGTGGTGTCGGACAGTTCCGGCGCGGCCATCGCTCGTGTTCCCGTGCGGCTCGTTGATTCGGCCGGCACCACGCGGTCGGCCACGCTGACGGACCGCGACGGGCGATTCACGTTCGCCGTGTCGTGTGCGTCCTGCACGGTGGTGGCGGCGCTTCCCGGCTTCCTGACGTCCACGTCGACACCAACGCCGGACACCCGCATCGTGCTGGCGCTCGCGCCTGTGCAGGAGACGGTGGTGGTGAGTGCGACACGCGGCGCGGCCCCCTCGAGTCAGGTGGGTGCCAGCGTCACCGTGTTTGACGCGGCGGCGATAACACGTCGCGGTGACGCCCTGGTCGGCGACATTCTGCGGCAGGCGCCCGGGGTGGCCGTGGTGCAGAACGGCGGCCGCGGCAACGTCACCTCGTTGTTTGTGCGTGGGGGCGAGAACAACTACACCAAGGTCCTGCTCGATGGCATTCCACTGAACGAGCCCGGCGGGTCCTTCAATTTTGGTGGACTGACCAGCGGGCATTTTGAACGAATCGAACTCGTGCGGGGCGCGCAGTCCGCCGTGTTCGGGTCGGACGCCATGGCCGGCGTCCTCCAGTTGGTCACGGCGCGGGGGCGGCTCGGCGCACGTCCGGCGTTTGCGGCGGAACTGTCGGGCGGTGGCTACGGGTCACAGCAGATGAGTGGTCGCGTCTCGGGCGGCACGTCGAAGTTGGACTACTCCGTGCACGGTCAGCGGTACGTGACCGACAACCGCGATCCGAACAATCGATTTGAGTCGACCGCTTTTTCGCTGAGCGCAGGCGCTGCGCTCTCACCGAACCTCAGCCTCAGGGTTGTTGGCCGCGTGGAAGACGGCAACGCCGGCGCGCCGGGTCAGACGGCGTTTGGCCGACCTGACCTCGACGCGTCGTTCAGCCAGAGTCACACCGTCGGCGGCGCAACGCTCGAGCACCGGACCGTGCGATTCACGCAGCGGGCGACGTATGCGCTGGCGATCTCCGAACAGCGTTCCACCAACCTGATCCTCGACGCGCCGTACACCCCGACGTATGGCCGCAGCCAGTCCCCGTTCGAGTTTTACGACTTTGCGTATGACAGCGGATCGCAGTTCCGGCGGCATCACGCGAGCTACCAGGCGGACCTCAGGCTCGCCCACGGCGGCGCCCTCGCCGGGGTCGAGATCGTCACGGTAGCGCTCGACTGGGACGGCGAGCGAGGCACTCTGGAGGACTTTCTCAACGGCGGAGTCACCACGCCCTCGCGCAACAACGTTGGCGCTACCCTGCAACACCAGCATGTGAGCGGACGTCTGGCCGTCACCACTGGCGTGCGGTTCGAGAACAACGCCAGCTTCGGCAGTTCCGTGGTCCCCCGGATTTCAGCGGCGCTGCTCGCACACGCGGGCGGCACGACATTGGGACGGACGTGGGGCACCACCAAACTCAAGGCCAACGCCGGCACCGGGATCAAAGAGCCGACCCTCCGGCAGTCGTTCAGCTTGTCGCCGTTTGATTTTGGCAATCCCGGATTAAAGGCCGAGCAATCACGCACCTGGGATGTGGGCGTTGAGCAGCGGCTCTTCGACGACCGCGCCAAGGTCGAGGTGGTCTGGTTCGACAACGCCTTCACCAACCAGATCAACACGCGTACCATCAGCTTCTCGCCCTATACCGCGCAGTACTTCAACGTGGGCAAGACCGAGGCGCGCGGCCTTGAGGTGGTGCTCGACGTGGCGCCGGTCGACGGCGTGCGTCTCTCGGCCAGTCACACCGTCGTCAATTCCGAGATCATCGACGCGTCGTCCGAGTTCAGCGAGGTGCTCGCCGCCGGCCAGTGGGCGCTTCGTCGCCCGCGTCACTCCGGTCAGGCGCAGGTGCTGCTCGACCGTGGCCGACTCTCCGCGGATCTCGGCGCGTCCTGGATTGGTCGCCGCAATGACAGCGACTTCTCGGCGCTGGCACCGGCGATCACGGCCACCGACGGCCACACGTTGTGGCGCGGGCAATTGGCCTGGCGCGTGGCGTCACAGGCCACGGCGTTTGTCCGCGTGGACAACCTCACCGACGTGGACTACATGGAACCGCTTGGATACCCGGCATGGCGTCGTGCGGTGCACGCGGGATTGCGACTGAAATTCTAGGTGTTGGCCGCCACCGACCTGTCGTTCGCTTTTGGTGATCAGCGCGTCCTCTGGGACGTGTCGCTGAACGTCCAGGCGGGCGGCATGGTCGGTGTGCTCGGCCCGAATGGTTGCGGCAAGACGACGCTGCTGCGATTGCTCGCGGGGGCGCTGAAGCCGGCGAGGGGCTCCATCTTGATGGACGGCCGCCCGATCGGCCAACTGGATCGCCGCACGCTCGCGCGCCGTATCGCGGTCGTTCCCCAGCACACCCAACTGGCCTTTGACTACTCGGTGCTGGAGGTCGCGCTCATGGGGCGGTATCCGCATCTGGGCGCGTTTGAGGTCGAAGGACCGGCCGATCTGGCGGCCGCCATGAACGCGCTCGGCTCCACCGGGACCGCCCATCTGGCGGAGCGCGCGTTCACCACGCTGAGCGGAGGCGAGCAACAACGCGTCGCCATCGCGTCGGCCCTCGCGCAGCTCGACGTGCGTACGTCCACCCGCCGCACCGAGCCACGGTTTCTTCTGCTCGATGAACCGACGGCCTCGCTCGACCTGCGGTATCAGGTGGAGATTGCGGCGCTCGTGGCCCGTCTGCATGACGAGGGCCAGGCGGCCGATTCGCCTCTCTCCATTCTCACGAGCACCCACGATCTCAGGTTCGCGGCCACGGTCTGCACGACACTGATTCTTCTGGCGGAGGGCCGGGTGGTTGCGATGGGGCCACCCTCGCAGGTCCTCACCGCAGACACGCTGTCGTCGGTCTACGGCCTGACACGCGACATGGCCTCATCGTTACTCCCAACGGGCATTCCCCGAGGCGTGTGGCGATGACACATCCCCTTCGTCGCGCAATCTCGACCGTGGTGCTCTGCCTGGTGGTCGCAGTCGTCGCGGTGATCGCGGCGCCGTTCATCGGCCCGACACCCCTCTCGTTTGGCGCCGTGTTCTCCACGCGTCTGCCCTTTGCCGACAACACCGACGCGCAGATCTTTTTTCTGGCGAGACTGCCGCGCGCGCTCGCGGCGGCGCTTGTGGGTGGCACACTCGCGACCGCCGGTGTCGTGTTCCAGGCACTCCTGCGGAACCCGCTCGCCACGCCGTACACGCTGGGTATTTCGGCCGGCGCGTCCTTTGGCGCGATGGTGGCCATCACCTTCGGCTTTGTCCTTCCGTTCGGCCTGCCGATGGGTGGCGTCGCCGGCGCCAGCCTTGCGGGCGCGGGCCTGGCGGTGATCGTCGTGTATGCGCTGGCGTCCGCGCGCCACTCCGGACTCTCCACCACCGTCCTGCTGCTCGCGGGCGTGACAATGAATTCGTTTTTTTCGGCGTTGATTCTGTTTGTGCAGTACCTGAGCGATTTCACCGAGACGTTCCGGGCGTTGCGCTGGCTGTTGGGGGATCTCGACGTCGCCGGCTACGAGCCGATTCTCGCGGGACTTCCGATTATCGCGATCGCGTTGCTGGGTTTTGGATGGCTGGCTCGTCCGCTCAACCTCCTGACACTGGGCGCGGATGCCGCAGCCACCCGCGGGGTGGACGTCGTCCGTGCCCAGCGGGTCGCGTTTTTCACAGGCTCCCTCGCGACCGGCGCGGCGGTCTCCATCGGCGGCCCGATTGGGTTTATCGGCATCATCGTGCCGCACCTGGTGCGTCTCGTCGTTGGCGCGGACCATCGGCTCGTGTTGCCGGCATCATTTGGCTTCGGCGCAGCGTTCCTGGTCGGCTGTGACGTTCTGGCGCGCACGGTGTTGTCGCCGATGGAGCTGCCCGTCGGCATCATCACGGCGCTCATCGGAGGGCCGTTTTTTCTGTACATGCTCATTACCAGAACAAGGAACACCGCATGACGAGACATGGTCCACGATGCGACAAGGTCCAGGGTCCAGGGTTCCTGCTCGGAGTCCTCGTTCTGAGTGCGATGGTGCTGAGTGCGGCGACGCAACCCGCGCCGAAAAGGATCATCAGTCTCATCCCGGCGGTCACCGAAATGTTGTTTGCAATTGGTGCGGGTGACCAGGTCGTCGGGGTCTCCAGCTTCGATACATACCCGGCGGAGGTGGAGACACGCCAGAAAGTCGGGGGACTCTTTGATCCGAACTTCGAGCGCATCCTGTCGCTTCGACCGGACATGGTCATCACCTACGGGTCACAGGATGAACTGACCACACGTCTCAAGACCGCGAACATCCCATGGTTCTCCTATCGCCACGGCGGGCTGGCCGACATCACGTCCACCATTCGCGCGCTGGGCGTACGCACAGGGCATGCGGCGCAGGCACAGACGTTGGCCTCGCAGATTGAAACGGAGCTGGCGGCGGTGAAAGCACGGTCTGCAGGGAAAGCACGACCGCGGACGCTTGTCGTCTTTGGACGCGAAGAAGGGTCGCTGCGCGGATTGTTTGTCAGCGGCGGCGTCGGCTTCCTGCATGACCTGCTGGAATTGGCCGGCGGCGAAAACGTGATGGCCGACGTCGCACGTGAGGGACTCCAGTTGTCGAGTGAACAGCTGCTCGGCCGCGCCCCCGACGTGGTGATCGAATTGCGCAATGGACAGGCATGGTCGCCCGATCGGCGCGCGCGCGAGCTGGGCGTGTGGCGGGACGCACGCATTCCCGCATCCAGAAACGGACGAGTCCATCTCCTGGCCGACCCGTCCCTGGTCATCCCCGGCCCGCGCGTGGGCCAGGCCGCACGCACGATCGCCGACGTCATATTTTTGCAAGCCCGCTGATACCGCGAACACCTCTGCCTTCGTCCGTCCACTACGAGTCAGCATAGTTTTTCCCATAACGAAAGAACTTCGGAAAGTCCCCGAACAAAGGATTGACGGGGGCGAGTGGCCCCGCTTACAGTGCCGAATTCCTGTAAATACGGTACGAAGTTGTCCGACAACGGGCGCTTGGTCGTTCGGCAATCCAGACTTAGGGGGAGAAGTAATGAAGCAAGGACTCGTCCGGCTCGGCTCGCTCGTCGCCATCATGCTGATGGTCACGACGCTGGCCTACGGTCAGGGCAGTGTCAGCTCGACACTGACCGGCACCGTACTCGACACCTCCGGCGGCGCCATTCCCGGTGCCACGGTCGTCGCAAAAAACAGCGGTACCGGCGTCACGACGGAAGCCATCTCGTCGTCGCAGGGCACGTTCACCATTCCCGCGTTGCTCCCCGGCACCTATTCAGTGACGGTGTCACTGACGGGATTCAAAACGGCCGTCTATAACGGCGTCATGCTCAACGCCGGTGTCCCGTCGGCGATCGCCGCGCGACTGGAAGTCGGCGGCATCACGGAAACGGTCATCGTCGAAGGCGCGACCGCGCTGGTCCAGACGGTGTCGTCGGCCGTGTCGTCGACGGTCAACACCAAACAGATTCAGAGTCTGCCGCTGACCTCCCGGTCCGTGATCGACTTCGTCACGTTCCTGCCCGGCGTGCAGACGGCCGGCGGCAACCGCGGATCAGCCATCAACGGCCTCCCGCAGGCGACGATCAACATCACGCTCGACGGGGTGAACATCCAGGACAACACGCTGCGCAGCACCGACGGGTTTTTCACCATCATCTCTCCGCGTCTTGACGCGATCGAAGAAGTCACGGTGTCCACGGCGGCCGGCGAATCAGCCGGTGGCGGCTCCGGTGCCGTGCAGATTCGGTTCACGACCCGCTCGGGCACCAATGCCTACACGGGCAGCCTGTACCACTACTATCGCGACGACACGTGGAATGTGTTTGGGCAGAAGCTGAACCTGAACATGAACACGTGGTTCAACAATCGCAATGGCGTGGCCAAGCCCAAGCTTCTGCAGCATCAGCGTGGCGGCCGCCTCGGCGGTCCCATCGTCATCCCGGGTCTGTATGACGGACGCGGCAAAGCGTTTTTCTTCACCAACGTTGAACACTTCCTCCAGCCCTCGGAGGTCACGCGCACACGGACCATCTTCCATGAACGTGCCCGCGCGGGGTTCTATCGTTACGGCACCGCTGGCGCCCCGACGGAAGTCAACCTGCTCACACTCGCGGCTGCCAACGGCCAGTTGGCGACGATGGATCCGACGATTCAGAAATTGCTGGCGGATATTCGTCAGGCGACTTCCACAACGGGCAGCATCACCACCAATGCCAATCCGCAGCACGATACCTACGACTACAACGTGGCGGTGGAATCCCGCCGCTGGTTCCCGACGTACCGGCTCGACTACAACTTCACGAACAACCACAGGTTCTCGACGATCCTGAACTGGCACTCGTTCAGTGACTTCCCGGATACCTTGAACGGTTTTGATCCCTCGTTCCCTGGCTTCCCGGTGTTCGGGTCGCAGTCCTCCAAGCGCCGGTCGTCGAGCAACTCGCTGCGTTCGACGTTCGGCCAAAACGTGGTCAACGAAGCGCGCATTGCGTTCCAGGGTTCGCCCGTTGAGTTCTTCAACGAACAGTTTGACCCGCAGATTTGGAACCAGCCGTTTGGCGGCCAGGGCGGCTTCCACCTCGCCCTGGGCAACGGGATCAACAACGCCGGCCCTGCCCCCAATGCGCAGTCGCGCAACGTCGATACCTGGCGGATCGAGAACACGGTGAGCTGGTTGAAGGGGTCGCACAGCTTCAGCTTTGGCGCGTCGTTTGACCGGGCCAACTCCTGGAACAAGTTCAAGACAACGGTGCCGACCGTCGGCTTCGCCATGTTGCCAACGGACCCCGCGATCGGCATGTTCACGACGGCGAACTTCCCGGGCGCCTCGGCGGCGCAGTTGACCGCCGCGCAGAACATGTATGCGCTGCTGACGGGCCGTGTGAACAGCCTGGCAGGCACGGCGCGCGTGGATTCGTCCACCGGCAAGTACGTGTTCAGCGGTCTTGGCCTCGAGGAGTCCCGGCTCGACGAGTACGGGGTGTTCGCGCAGGACAGCTGGCGCGTGCGTTCGAACCTGAGCGTGAACATCGGTCTGCGCTGGGATGTGCAGGCGCCCTTCCGCGCCCTGAACAACTCCTACGCGACGGCCACGATCGACAGCGTGTGGGGCCGGTCGGGCTATGCCGCGGGCTGCGACCTCTCCAACGCAACGCCTGAGACGTGCAACCTCTTCAAGCCGGGCCAGATGCCGGGCTCACCGACGGTGTACGAACAGTGGAAGGCCGGGACGAAGGCGTACAACGTGGACTGGAACAACGTGGCGCCGAGCATTGGCTTCAACTGGACGCCCGATCGCCTTGATGGATTCCTGGGCACGCTGATGGGTGCCTCAGGCGACTTCGCCATCCGCGGCGGATTCGCGCGGTCTTTCCAGCGCCCGGCGATGGGCGATCTCCGCGCACGGTTCTCCACCAACCCCGGTCTCGCGATCGCGGTGGCCAAGAACCAGTCGCTCGGCAACCTCGGCGCGAACCCGCTGCTGTTCCGCGATTCGGCGAACATGACGCCTGCGACCTTCAACGACACGCCGGTGTTTCCAAACTCCGGTCTGGTCACCAACAGCGTCAACGCATTTGACCCGAATCTCCAGGTGCCGTATGCCGACACCTGGACTCTGGGTGTGCAGCGCGGGATCACCAAGAACATGGCAGGTGAAGTCCGCTACGTGGGCACACGTGCCCGTCAGCAGTGGACCAACTACAACTACAACGAGCTGAACATCATTGAAAACGGCATCCTCAATGAGTTCAAACTCGCGCAGGCGAACCTGCAGGCCAACGTGGCGGCCGGACTGTCGACGCAAGGGTTCCGCTACCGCGGCCCTGGCACGGGCACCTCACCGCTGCCGATCTTCCTCGCGTACTTCAGCGGCGTGGCCGGGGCCAACGCGGGTGATGCGGCGCGGTACTCGTCGACGCTGTTCACGAATACGACGTTTCTGAACCCGCTGTCGCGACACAACCCGAACCCGTTCACGTTCGGCAATGCGCTCGACAACGATGCCACCCGTCGCGCCAACGCGTTGGCGGCCGGCCTTCCGGCCAACTTCCTGCGCGCCAACCCGGACAAGCTGGGTGGCGCCGTGGTGGGCGGTCATGGTGACTTCACCAACTTCAACTCGCTGCAGCTCGAGTTGCGCCGGCGTCTCGCCAACGGCGTGCAGTTCAACGCCAGCTACGTCTGGGGCGTCGGGGAACAGTCGATTCGCTACTCGTTCCGCGTCCCGCGTCAGACGGCCAAGCGCACCGGCATCGCCGGTGGCGCCGAGGTCACCCACGCGTTCAAGCTCAACTACATGCTGGAACTGCCCTTCGGTCGCGGCAAGCGGTTCATAAGCGATGCGGGGTCCATCCTCGATCGTGTGGTCGGTGGCTGGCAGCTGCACGGCAACGTCCGCGTCCAGAGTGGTGCGTGGGTCGAGTTCGGCAACGTCAACATGGTCGGCTTCGACGAGAAGGAGCTGCGCAAGATGTTCAAGCTCCGTATCAACGAAAACCAGCGGGTCTTCATGCTGCCGCAGGCGATCATTGACGAGACCATCAAGGCGTTCAGCACCAGCCCGACGACGGCCAGCGGCTACGGCGCGCTCGGCGCACCGAGCGGCAAATATTTCGCGCCCGCGATGGGAGCGAACTGCCTGGAAACCATCTCCGCGAACTACGGCGATTGCGGCACGCGGGAACTCTCGGTCCGCGGTCCGGCCTTCAAGGAAGTGGACATCAGCATCATGAAGCTCCTGCCCATCGTGAAGCGGGTCCAGGCGGAGTTCCGCGTTGAGATGTTAAACGCGTTCAACACGGTCAACTACGTCCCCGTGACGGGCGTTGGCAGCACCACGGGAGCGGGCTTCGAAATCGGCGGCCTGACCGGCACCAACACTGCACGCGTCGTCCAGCTCATCACTCGTATCAGCTGGTAAGCGATAGCGTTTCGTGCATACTGGCCCGGGTGGGGACATGTCCCCCCCGGGCTTCTTTTTTTCCACTGGGCCTTTCACCATGCGTTCCCTCTTGCTCGCCCTGATTGCGGCCGTGCTCGGCGCGACGTCGTACGCCCAGAGCCCGCAGTTTGTGCTGTCGTCGCGTGACCGCGCGAACCTGCTGGCGGTCGACTTCCTCGCCACAGGTCAGGACGGCTCCCCCTTCGACACGTTGGCGCCGGCAGACGTGACCGTCCGGCTAGGGGGCAAGGCACGTCGGGTTGTGGCGCTCGACTTTGTGCGTGCGCAGGCTCACGACGTCACCTCGGTCGCTGCCCCGTTTGGCGACAACGTCGCACCACTGGCCCCACGATCGCTGATTCTGATGGTGGACGCCGACACGATCAGACCCGGCCGAACCGCGGCCGTCCGCGACGCCGCACAGCAGTTGCTGGCAGGCCTCGCGCCGCGGGACCGTGTGGCCCTGGTCACGGTGCCTTTTGGCGGGCTCGCCGTCGACCTCACGACCGATCACACACGAGTGCTCCAGGCGTTGAACGGACTCACCGCGCAGAGCTCCCGCGGCGAAACAGTGGGCGACGCGCAGTGCCGCACGCTGACCACACTCGCCGCGATGAGCGACATGCTCCTCAGACTCAGCGCGGTGGAGGATCCGGTGACGGTCGTCCTCTTTTCGAGCCACCAAGCTGGCCCTCAAAACATGATTCGCATGACCGGTGAGGCCTCAGCCGGCGGCGCGTGTGAGCTGCGTGCGTCCCACTTCACCGATCTGGGACACGCAGCCGCCCGCGCGCGCGCACACTTCTATGTCGTGCATGCCGACCTTGAACAGCGCAGCCGCGGCCTCGATGGCCTTGAGCACATCTCCGGCGTGACTGGCGGGCCCCTTCTCCACCTGTCGACTGACGACGGCCGCGCGGCCGTGGGACGAATCCTCACGGAAACGTCCGGGCACTACGTGGCGCGCATCACACGAGAGCCGTCTGACACTGCGGACCAGGTCCAGAACATCAGCGTCTCGACCTCGCGGTCCGGTGTCACGATCTGGCGGACACCGCAGTTCCTGGTGACACGCGCGAGTGCCACATCCACCACAGCGCCAACGACCCCGACCACTGTCATCGACTTGATGCGTCAGCCACGGATCGTCAGCGACCTCCCGTTGCGGGTCACGGCACATGCCTTTCGCGATGAGGACCAGGGCAAGGTCAGACTTGCGGTGACGCTGGACTCGTCGGATCCTGCTGCCGTGCTCTCGAGCGCGATGATTGGCGTCTTCGATGAACACGGTCAGTTAGTGACTGGCCTCGAAATGTCCTCTGAGGTCCTGGCCCGGCGACCGGTTGTGGCCGCGCTCTCGGTGCCGACCGGCACCTATCGACTGCGCGCGGCCGCGCTGGAATCATCTGGACGTGGCGGCACGGCCGACCAGACGATCGACGCCGCGCTCACACAGATCGGCCCCCTCTACGCCAGCGCCGTGATGATCGGGCTATCGCGTGAGGGTGGATTTGTGCCCGCGCTGGAATTCACCTCGGAACCCACCGCGTTCGCGATGCTCGAACTCTACGGCGCGGTGTCGCCGGTGCCGCGCGTGGTCTTCGAAATCGCCGCCACCACCAACGGCCCGGCGGTGTTGACGATGCCGGGGCTGGTGGAGGCATCGCCAGTCGCGACCCGCGCGGTGGCGACGGCGGTGCTCCCGATTTCCCAATTGGCGCCGGGCGACTATGTGGTCAGGGTCACGGTGACCCCTGAGGGACGCGCCGGCGGACGCCTGCTCCGGACGTTACGCAAGATCAGCATGCAGCCGATCAAGGAACCGGCCCACTGACGCGGGACCGGCCAGTCTGAACTGAATCAGGTGGTCGTGCGGACGATCGCCGACCCCAATGGACACGCCGCGACCTGTCAGCGTGGCAAACGCATCTTCGTCGGTCCGATCGTCGCCCAGGTAGACGACGCCGACGCCTGAGGTCGGCCCGATGTCCACCGCCGACCGAATCCACTCCACGGCCTTGCCCTTGTGCCATTCAGCGGCCGGCAGCAACTCCAGTGCCTGCGCGCCGGGAAGCACCCTCAGAAGATCGGCATCGAGGGCCGGCTGCGCCACCTCGACAAACTGTCCGAGCGCCGTCCCCGCCGCGTCGGGCGAGACCTTCCGGACGTGACAGGTCAACGCGTACGTCTTGTCTTCAAGGACGACATCTGGACACCAGGCGAGCGCGAGTCTGGCTCGCGCGAGGATGTCCGCGATCACCGGCGCGACACGCGCCAGCGCCGGGTGCAGGAACCCGCCCGTGGGTCCGCTGATTTCCAGGCCGTGCAGTCCTCCCACATACGGGGCCACGTCCGCCGTCCGCGCGCGCACATCGTCAATACGCCTGCCACTCACCACGGCCAGCGTGGTGCGGGGATGTTCGCCGACAAGGCGCAAGGTGTCGCGCACCTCTGGTGACATGACGGCCGTACCGGGCGTCAACGCGAGTTCGGAGAGTGTGCCGTCAAAGTCGGTGACCAGGAGCAGATGGCGCTCACCCAGCCATTGCCGCACCTCACGTGCGACCACATCCGACGTGTGATAGACCCCGCTAGTCAGAGAAAAACCCCGAGCCCTTTCCGCGTTCGAGCTGATGCAGAATGTCCGAGGCCCACGCGAGCACATCGCGACCGGCCACACGCCTCCGCAAGGCCTGCATCCGTCGGCGCACTTCCCACTCCGGCATCTCGACCGCACGCAGCACCGCGTCGGTGAATCCGCGTTCGTCGTACGGATTGATGATGAGGGCCTCCTCCAATTCCTGCGCGGCGCCCGCCAACTCGCTGAGAATCAACACGCCGTCGAAGTCGTCCCGCGCCGCCACAAATTCCTTGGCGACCAGGTTCATCCCGTCGTGGAGGGAGGACACGATACAGAAATCCGCCAGCCGGTACAACGCCACCAGATCGGGCATGGCAAACGACTGCTTGAGAAACCGGATCGGGCCATCGTCCGGGCCTCGACCGTGCCGAGTGTTGATGTCGGCGATCAGTCGATCGATCTCAATGGAGATCTCGGCGTAGCCCTGTACTTCCTCGCGCGAGGGCACCCCAATCTGCACAAACACGAATCGAGCGGCCAGATCGGGGCGCGCGTCGAGCGCCCGCCCGATCGCAGCCATACGCTCAGGGATGCCCTTCGTGTAGTCGAGGCGGTCCACACCGATCCCGACGACCTTGCCCTCCAGCCCCCAGTCGCCGGCCAGACGGGTCATCCGCGCCGGCAACTCGTCGTCGGCCAGGATCGTCGTGATGCGATCGAAGTCGGCGCCGATCGGGATCGCCGCGACGCGCACCGGACGGTCGCCAAAGTACACCGTTTCGTTAGAGACGCTGGCTCCGAGTTCGTCCGTCACCGCCTGCAGGAAGTTGCGTTCGTCGCGCGGCAACTGGAACGCCACGAGGTCATTGGCCAACATGCCGCGAATGATCTCAACGCGCCACGGACAGATGCGCAGACGATCGGCGTCAGGCCACGGAATGTGCCAGAAGATGGCCGTCCGGAGCCGGGGACGGAGTTCGCGCAGGTGCTGCCCCACCAACGCGAGGTGATAGTCGTTCAGGAACACGGACGCCTCGGTTGGCGCCTCGGCGGCGGCGGCTTCCGCGAAGCGGCGATTGACCTGTTGGTAGGTCTCCCACTCCTCGGCCTTGAACACCGGCCGCACGTGCGCCTGATGACACAACGGCCACAACGCGCCATTGGCAAACCCTGCGTAGTAGCCGGCCTCCTCTTCCGGGGTCAACCACAGTCGACGAAGTCGATACGACGGCGATTCCGGCGGGACGCCGACTGAATCACGTTCATCGCTGACGGCCCGATCGGCCGTGCCCGCACCGTGGGCGATCCAGACGCCCCCTCGCTCGCGCATCAGGGCGTCCAGGGCCACCGAGACGCCTCCGGGCGTCGCACGCACCTTGATCGATCCGTCCGGCGCGTACTCGTGCAGATACGGCTCCCGATTGGACACCACCACAAGACCACCGGCCGACCGGCCCACCTCTCCGGCGGAGACGAGGGCCGACTTGAACAGAATCGGCCCGATCAATTCGTGCATGGCGATGATCGCCACCATCAACGTCTCGAATCGACCGCCCCACTCCGGGAACTCGGTCGACACCAGGATCGTGAGGCTCAACGTGACTCCGGCCTGCGACACCAACCCACGCCACAAGAGCGGCGTCGAGGCCGGCTCGCCGGTCACCAGGCGTGATCCGATCATCGATCCTGCATACAGGAGCACCGTGCGGACGGCCACGATCACCAGCGCGATCGCACCGATCGTCGCGAGCGCGTCCACCTGCAGCGACGCACCAGCCGCGGTGAAGAACAGAATCAGGATCGGTGTGGATCCCCGTTCGATGGCATCGCGCAACACATCGCCTTCGGAGGCCGCGAGATTCCCAACGACCAGACCTGCGGAGATCGCCGCGATGAGTGCGCCAAAGTGCCACAACTGCCCGACCCCTGTGATGAGGGCACACACGCCGACCAGGACCAGCGTCACTTCACGACCGACCCATCGCAGATACAACGCAAACATGGCGCCGACGATCGCGCCGAACGCCACCGACCCCGGAAGTTCCCACAGCAGTGACGCCACAAAGGCCGGAGCATCGGCCGATTGCGCGAACACCGCGCGGGCGCCCTCCATCGACAACGCGAACAGCAGAATCAGCGCCAGATCGGCGAGGACCACCACGGCGAGTGTCAATTCGGCCAGCGATCCACGCGCCCGTGTCTCGGCAATCACGGCCGTCGTGACCGTCGGCGAAAAACCCACCAGCACCGAGGTGACGATGGCGACAATGGCGACACGGGGCCAGCCGGCGACGTCCGGAGCAATCGGCAGCCACGGCCACACGACAAACAGCAAGGCGAACAGCACGACGTACGCCAGCAAAATGGTCACGCCGGCCAGCGTGACGATCGAACGCATGCGCGGCCGCAGGCGGGCGATGTTCAGCTCAAGACCGGCCGTGAACGCGATGATGGCAATCGCCAGACCGTTGATGAGTTGAAGGTCGCGGGCCATCGGCCGCGTGATGATGTTCAGCACGTAGGGGCCGCAGATCAGGCCAAAGACGAGATACCCCGTGAGCCTGGGCAGGTGCGCAGACTCGAACAACCATCCCACGATCGAAGCGGCAATCAATGTCACGCCGAGCGCAAGGGCGGTCGCCGAGGCCGTGCCATCGCCCAGGTGGGACACCAGTACCCACGCCAGCGCCATGGTGATCGTGAGCGCAGCCAGACGACGCACCTAGCGCGGCTCCCTTCGCCAAAGGGGCAACGCCACCACCGCAAACACTTCAAACACCGCCGTGCCGATTGCCACCGCCCACAACAGGGCTTCACCGGACGCCGCGGGAAGGATCTGCCGGAAGTTGAGCGCAAACGCGATCCCAATCACCCCGGGCGACATCAGATACGCGGCCATGTCACTGGGCCGGACATCCCCGACGATCCGAGCGGAGATCCAGCCGCCGGCCACCTTGCCCGCGAGCCGAAACAGCAGAAACGGCACCAGCAACCACGCGCCCGCGGCCGACGGTGTCCACAACGCACCGGCCGTGACCAGCAACAGCACCACGAGCGGGTGTTGCAACTTGCCGAGGTCGTCCTGCACGATGCGGTCGGCGCGGCCAGGGACCATCGTCCACAGCAGTCCGGCCACCAGTCCCACCGACAACGGCGACACGCGCATGTAGGCGGCGGCGCCGCCCGCCAGCGCGAGCGTGCCAAGCACATACACGCCTCGCTCAGCGACGGACTTCGCGCGTTCAAAGAGCAGCCACCCGATCAGGCCGGTGATGAGGCCGGCGCCGACGGGTATGAGAGCAATCCACCAGCGATCGGCACCCGTGCCTGTGGCCACGGTGAAGATGCCGGCGGCGACGATGATGGGCAGGATGTCGTCGAGATCGGCCACACGCGTCGCCACGGCTGCGGCGGGGTCGGCATCCGGATCCGCGGAGGTCGCCGACGAGGCCGACGCGCACAGCCCAAGGGCCAACGCGATGATGACCGCCGAGGCATCCAGCGGCAGACCAGTCGACACCACCAGGTACAACGTGGCCCCGGCGACTGCCGCGATCGTCACCAGGCTTTCCAGGCTGGCCGCCAGCAGCAGCCGGCCGGCGGACGGCACCTCGCGGCCAAAGGCGATGCCGACAAACACGCCGACCAGCGCCAGCGCGAGCGTGACGCTCAGGTCGAGCAGCGTGCGCATATCGCCGGTGATCAAATTGAGACCGTGGGGCCCGAGCAGCACCCCGAGTGGGAGGAAGACCACCGCCGGTGTGAGCGACGGGGCAAGGCCCAGCGCCGACCGTGTGCGCAACAGGGAAAACAGCCAGCGCAGAGGCGAAGGTGGCGGTGCACCGAGTCGGCGGTCAATGGGGTCCAGACCGCCCAGCTCCCGTCGTCGCTGATCACTCATTGGACCCGGAGTGCCTCCACGGCGGCGAGTAACGCAGGCACCCGCGTAATGGCCACGCCGAGATCATCGGGTAACGTCATGCCGACCAGCCGACCGTCAAGGGTGTAGATGAAGGCCCCGGCGTTCAGTTGCGGATCGCCACCAACCGACAGCAGCGGCTGTGTCCACCTGGGGTCGTCGAAGGAATCGACGCGGCCGATAAACAGCGGACGGGCAGCCGGTCCCCCGCGCGCACCTTCAAACACGGCCACGTAGCCCGGGCCGCCGATCCCCTGGGCGACCGAGCCCAGTCCCATAAACGGGGCGTCTGGCACACGAACGAGCACCAGCCGGCGGTCGGGATCCTCGGTGGCGACCTCGATGCCTGCCGCGGGCACGACTCTGAAGCCTGATGGGAGATGGGCGATCGCCAGGTTGATATCGATCCGAAGGGCAGCAACAATCCGCCGATCGGTGGGCGCGGGCGCGACGGGCGCCGCGCCGCGGCGCGTCGGCGCCGCCGGTGGTGGAATCCGTTCGAGGGTGATCACGGTCAGGGCGGGCTGCACACGCGTCGAGAGATCGCCCATGATGAGCGCCAGTTCCTCAAACGTGGCTCGCGCCGCCAACCGTTCGATGGGCCCGGCCAGCGGTGACACCACCGCGCGATCGGGTGTCGGATATTGAAATTGCGCAAGGACGAGCAACACCGCCACGGCGACCATGATCACCAGCAGCAGCAACCGAGTCTCACGGCCACGTCCAGACACGGATGGCGTACTCATCAGGGGCAAGGTCCTCTCATGCGGGCGCGGTCGCCCGCAGGCGTTTCACGACGGCCGCGAACTTCTCAATCGCGTAGTCGATATCGTCGTCGGTCGTAAACCGCCCGAGACCAAACCGCACGGTCGCGCCCGGGACGGGGTCGGCACCGCGCAGGGCCGTGAGCACATGCGAGGGCGTGGCGGACGCCGAGCTGCACGCGGACCCCGACGAGACGGCGATGTCCCCAATGCCGATGATGAGGGACTCACCGTCCACGCCCTCAAATGCGATGTGCAGGTTGTGCGGAAGGCGATGTTCGATCGACCCGTTCACCACCACGCCGCCACATTTCTGCCGCAGCCCCTCAAGCAGGCGATCGCGCATCCGCGCCAGTCGCGGCGTTTCGACGGCCATCTCAAGCTTGTCGAGGTGACAGGCGTACCCCAGACCCACGATGCCGGGCACGTTCAACGTGCCCGAGCGGAATCCTCGTTCCTGTCCGCCGCCCACAATCAGCGGGGCCAGTTCGGTGCGCTTGCGAACAAACAAGGCGCCACACCCCTTGGGACCGTACATCTTGTGCGCGGTCAGCGACAACAAATCGACTGTGACCTCCGCGAGGTTGACAGGGATCTTGCCGACCGCCTGCGCGGCATCGGTGTGCACAAGTGCACCCTTCGCGTGGGCGATCGCGACGATCTCGGCCATCGGCTGCAACACGCCAATCTCGTTGTTGGCCGACATGATGCTCACCAGCGCTGTCTGTTCGGTCACCACGCCGGCAAGCGTCTCGAGCGAGATGCGACCGTCACGATTCACCGGCAGCACGGTCACGGACCAGCCGGACTTCTCGAGTGACTTGCAGACTTCGAGCACACACTTGTGCTCGATGGCCGAACACACGATGTGGCGTCGGGTGTCGGGCGATAACGCGGCCACGCCCTTGATGGCCCAGTTGTTGGACTCGGTGGCGCCGCTCGTGAAAATCACTTCACGCGCCGAGGCCCCGATCAGTGCGGCGACGCGGCGACGCGATTCTTCGACCGCCTCCTGCGCCTTCCAGCCCCAGGCATGGCTCGACGAGGCCGGATTCCCGAAGTTTTCCGTGAAATACGGCAGCATCACCTCAAGCACCCTTGGATCAACCGGGGTCGTAGCGTGATAATCGAGATACACGGGCGGTCGAGACATGCCTGTTAATTCTATTAGATTGAGGGGCTTCAGATGCCGCGTACTCGCATCGGTCAGATCGCGTTTGTGCTGGCGCTGGCGTTGCTCGTGCCGACACCAGCGGCGGCCCAGCAGACATCCCCGCCACCCGCCGGCACGATCTACGAGATGGTGCTCAAAGACGGCACCCGCATCTTCGGCACCGTCGAGCAGGAGACGCCTGATCGGGTCGTCCTCCGGACGACGGGCGGCGCCAGAATGGATGTGGCCCGGAGTGAGATCGTCACCTTGAGCCTGGCGGAGGGACGCCTGCACTCCGGTCAATTCCGGAGACGGGATCCGAACCCGACCCGCCTGTTTTTCGGACCCACCGGCCGGTCCATTAAAAAGGGCGAAGGCTACATCGGCGTTTACGAACTGTTTCTGCCCTTCGTGCAGGTCGGTCTCACGGACCGGCTGTCGATTGGCGGCGGCACGCCGCTGGTGTTTGGCGGAGGCGACCGGCCTTTCTGGATCACCCCAAAGTTCCAGGTCCAAGAGAACACGCGCATCAGCACCTCCGTGGGTGCGCTCCACTTCCTGAATGTGGAAGACGTCGATCTTGGCATTGCATATGTCGCCTCCACCATCGGCACCACAGACGATGCCGTAACGGTTGGGGTCGGATGGTCATACGTCAACACCAACAAGAATGACGAGGGCGCGGTGGTGGCGATGTTCGGCGGTGAAAAACGCGTCAGCCCACGGATCAAACTCATCAGTGAGAACTACGTGTTTAACGGCGGAGGAGTCCTCTCAGGCGGTGTGCGGTTCCTGGGAGAGTCCCTGTCGGCGGACCTCGGGCTGTTCATTCCGCTCGGTGCGGGTGACGCGATCGCACTGCCGATCGCGAACTTCGTCTGGAAGTTCTAGAATGCCCCGCATGCCCAAATCCCTCATCGCCGCCGTCGTGGTGATCTCGCTCGCTGGTGTGGCCTGCAGCGCAGAAGCGCCTGCGCCGGTCCAGAGCCAGGCCGCCCAGTTCCTGTCAGCCATCGCCGCCATGTGTGGCAATGCGTACGGCGGACGGATTGCGGCCAATGAGCCCGCAACGCCGAACGATCCCTTCGTCGGCCAGGCACTCGTCATGCACGTGCGCACCTGTGAGCCTGACCAGGAGCGGGTGCTCGTGCCGTTTCACGTCGGCGAGGATCGATCCCGCACCTGGGTGCTGACGATCCACGGGGACCGCATCAGGCTCAAACACGACCACCGGCATCAGGACGGTACTGAAGACGAACTCACGCAATACGGCGGTGACAGCACCAGCGTGGGCACCGCGACCCGTCAAGAATTTCCCGTGGATCAGTTTTCGATCGATCTCTTTACGCGCACCAATCGCACGGTGTCCAACACGAACACCTGGGCGATGGAAGTGCACCCAGGCAAAATGTTCGCCTATGAGCTCTCACGACCGGGACGACTGTTCCGCGTGGAATTTGACCTGACGACCACGGTCCCGGTTCCGCCGGCGCCGTGGGGACATTAGGGTCCACGGTCCGACAGGGTCCAGGGTCCACGGTCCCTACTCGGTTTTGGCGGGTTCCTGCGTGTTGCTGAGAGCCGCCTTGAGGGTGTGCCAGGCGAGCGAGGCGCACTTCACGCGCGCCGGGAACTCGCGTACGCCACCAAGGACGGCCAGTTTGCCGACCGCGTCCTCGTTGATCGGCTGATCGATCGGCGTCGTGACCATCTGATGAAACAGATCAAACAGATGCGTCGCCTCGTCGATCGTGCGCCCCTTGACCGCGTCGGTCATGAGCGAGGCTGAGGCCTTGGAGATCGCGCAACCGGATCCCTCGAACGAGACCTTCTCAATGCGGTCACCCGCGATTTTGAGCGACAGCGTCAGTTTGTCGCCGCACAGCGGGTTGTGCCCCCGGGCCGACTGCGTCGCATCCGGCAGCGGACCAAAATTTCGCGGCCGTTTGTTGTGGTCGAGAATGACCTCCTGATAGAGGTCGTGCAAATCCTGCATTTTCAGAAAAACCCCAGCGTGAGCTTGGCGGCTTCCGACATGCGTTCCTTCGTCCAGGCGGGCTCCCACACGATCTCCACGCGGGCGTCGGTCACTTCCGGAAGCGAGCGCACCTTGTGTCGTACCTCCACCGGCAACTGCTGCGCCGACGGGCACGCGGGACTGGTCAACGTCATGTTGACCAGCACGTTTTTGTCCGTGTCCACGATGATGTCGTAGATCAGACCCAGCTCGTAGATGTCGACCGGAATCTCCGGGTCAAACACCGTCTTGATGGCCTCAACGATTTTGCCCTGCAGCGCGGCCGTCTGATCCGGATCGAGCGGACCGACCTGCAATCCGTCCTGGCTGCTTGCGGGTGCCGGTGCGGGCGGGGCCTGCGCCATCGGTTCGGCCTTCCAGGCGTCGGGAGGCGTGAACGGTGTATCGGTCAGCACGGGCGGATACGCCGATGGCGGCGGTGTCGGTGACGGCGGCGGTGTGTCCACCATGCCCTCAGACTCCGCGACCGCGACAGCCTCGGCTGTCTGCTCGGCCGCCTCGGCCTTTTTGCCTGTCAAGTCCGCGAGAAATGAAAACATGCCCATCACATCACCCCAACAGTTCGCGCACGCGACCCAGCGCGTGCACCAATGCATCAATATCGTCCGTCGTGTTGTACATCGCCAGCGACGCGCGTGCCGTCGCCGGAATACCAAAGCGGTCCATCACCGGCTGCGCGCAGTGATGGCCAGTACGAATCGCGACGCCTTCACGGTCAACGATGGTCCCGATATCGTGCGGATGGGCGTCACCCAGCACAAACGACAACACACTCGCCTTGCGCTTCGCCGTGCCAATCAATCGGAGTCCAGGGACTTCCTGCAGCCGACGCGTGCCATAGGCGAGCAACGCGGCCTCGTGCGCACCAATCGCCTCAAACCCCACCGACTGAATAAACTCGAGCGCCGTCCCAAGTACGATCGCGTCGGCAATATTCGGCGTGCCGGCCTCGAACTTGTAGGGCAGCTCGTTCCACTCACTCTTTTCGAAGGTGACGGAACTGATCATGTCGCCACCACCGAGGAAGGGCGGCATGGCGGCCAGGATCGACTCGCGACCGTAGAGGACGCCAATCCCGGTTGGTCCGTACACTTTGTGACCCGTGAACACATAAAAGTCCGGATCAAGCGCCTGCACATCGATGGCCATGTGGTACGCAGCCTGTGACCCGTCGATGAGCACCGTGGCGCCAACCGTCCGCGCCATCGCAATCATCTGCTCGACGGGATTGATGGTCCCCAACGCGTTTGACAAGTGGCTGACCGCCACCATCTTGGTCTTCGGCGACAGGAGACGTTCAAACTCGTCAAGAATCACGTCGCCGGCGTCATCAATAGGCGCGACGCGCAGCACCGCACCCGTGCGCGCACACGCCATCTGCCAGGGAACTATGTTTGAATGGTGCTCCATCGCGGTGATGAGCACCTCATCACCCGCCTTCAACTGCCAGTCACCCCAGGCACGCGCGACCAGATTGATCGACTCGGTCGCATTGCGCGTGTAAATGATTTCCCGCTCGGACTTCGCATGCACGAACCGCTGCACGGTCGTGCGCGCCTTTTCGAACGCGGCCGTCGCACGCTCACTCAGCGCGTGCACGCCTCGATGCACGTTCGAGTTGTCGTGCTCGTAGTAGTGCCGCAACGCATCAATCACCACCTGCGGCTTCTGCGTCGTCGCCGCATTATCGAGGTACACGAGCGGTTTGCCGTGGATCTGCTGATGCAGCGCCGGGAACTGCGCACGAATGGCCGTCACGTCAAACGACGTGGTCGAGACGACCGCCTCAGGGGTGGTGGCCATCACGTCGGCAGATGCAGTTTTGACACCAGCACGGCCTCAAGCTCCGCGCGAATGGCGTCGTGTTTGATGCCGTTGAGCACGTCGCTCGCGAAGGCGTGAATCAGCATGTTCCGCGCGTCGTTTCTGTGGATGCCGCGGGCACGAAGGTAAAACATCTGATTGTCATCGAGCTGTCCGATCGTCGCACCGTGTGTGCACTTGACGTCATCGGCGAAAATCTCGAGCTGGGGCTTTGTATTGATCGACGCATCACCCGACAGGAGCAGTGCCTTGTTGGTCTGTTTGGCGTCGGTCTTCTGCGCGTCTGGTCGCACGATGATCTTGCCGTTGAAGACGCCTCTGGCCTTGCCGGTCAGGATGCCCTTGTAGACCTCGTGGCTTGGACAATGCGGCTGCGCGTGATCGATCGTCGTGTGGGTATCCACCAGCGTCTCGCCGTCGGCGACATACAGACCGTTGAGCGTGCACTCCGCGCCTTCGCCCGCCAGCGTGGCCGAGATGTCGTTGCGGGCGATGCGGCCACCAAACGTGATCGCGTGTGAGGTAAACGTGCTCGCACGATGCAGATGCACGAACGTACTCGACATATGAAACGTTGAGGCCGACTCCTGCTGGACCTTGACGTGGTCCACAATCGCCCCCGGACCGAGCAACACCTCGGTCACGGCGTTGGTCAACACGGGCTGGCCATCGCCACTGGTGTAGGTCTCCACGATTGAGACCTGCGCCTGTTCGCCGACCACCACAAACACCCGCGGCGACACCATCGTCGGCTCAGCGCCCGGTTCGGCCACACAGACGATGTGAATCGGCTCGGTCACGACAGCGTGTGGCGCGATGTGGATAAACAGGCCGTCTTCAAAAAACGCCGTGTTCAGCAGC
Organism: uncultured Solibacteraceae bacterium; assembly: GCA_964479175.1. Taxonomy (GTDB): domain Bacteria; phylum Acidobacteriota; class Vicinamibacteria; order Vicinamibacterales; family SCN-69-37; genus SYFT01. Next base: position 46,638 of record CAYZLT010000002.1, read on the forward strand.
ACAAACGGATGGTCGCTCTTGAGGCTCGGCCCCTCGTGCGCCGGCATCGTCTCCCACGCTTCCTGCTTGGTCGAAATCGTCACACCTTCGGGGAGCTCGTCCAATGTGGACAACTCCGCAGACACGCGACCGTTCACGATGACGGCACGGATGGAAACGACGTCGAGTGTCTTTTTCGCACCAGCGCCACTGAAAAAGACACCCGACGTCTTTTTTGCGCGGTGCCAGTCGATCTGGGCGATCGGGGTGACGTTGGTGAATTTCCACTCTTCGTCGCGGGTGGTGGGAAAGCCACGCTCAAGGAAGCGGCCAAAGGCGGACGCGCGGGCGGTGCGCAGCCACTCCGGACCATAGGCCGAAGCCGCGCGAAACGCCTCGAAATCAGCGACCAGTGTGCCGTGTCGTTCTGCAAGCTGTGGCATGGTCAGGCTCGTGCTCCGACCGCGTCTTCGATCCAGCCGTACCCTTTGGCTTCGAGCTCGAGCGCGAGCTCTTTGCCGCCGGATCGGACGATCTTGCCGCTGCTCAGTACGTGCACAAAGTCCGGCACGATGTAATCGAGCAGCCGCTGGTAGTGGGTGACCACGATGATCGCGCGCTCCGGGCTGCGCAACGCGTTGACGCCGTTGGCGACCACGCGGAGCGCATCGATGTCCAGGCCCGAGTCGGTTTCATCGAGAATCGCGAGCCTGGGTTCAAGCACGGCCATCTGGAAGATCTCGTTGCGCTTCTTCTCACCGCCCGAGAACCCTTCGTTCACCGCGCGATTGAGCATCGCCTGATCCATTTCGAGGAGCTTGGCCTTCTCCTTGACGAGCTGGATGAACTCAATGGCGTCAAGCTCCGGCTGTCCCTTGTATTTGCGGACGGCGTTGAGCGCAGCCTTGAGGAAATACTGGTTGTTCACGCCGGGAATCTCGACCGGGTACTGGAACGCCATGAACACGCCCTCGCAGGCGCGCTCTTCGGGGTCCATGTCGAGCAGGTCCTTGCCGTCATAGGTCACGGTGCCACCGGTGGCCTCGTAGCCGGGGTGACCCGAGAGAATGCGGGCGAGCGTGCTTTTACCTGAGCCGTTGGGGCCCATGATGGCGTGCACTTCGCCGGGGTTGACGGAGAGATTGAGGCCTGTGAGGATCTCTTTGTC
>CAYZLT010000002.1:47794-56893 GCA_964479175.1 uncultured Solibacteraceae bacterium
CGGGAGTTCCCGGAACACTTCCTTGCAGAAGCCGCTGACGATCATGTTCACCGCGTCTTCGGTCGCGATCCCGCGCTGGCGACAGTAGAAGATCTGGTCTTCACCAATCTTCGACGTGGACGCTTCGTGTTCGACCATGGCCGTGGTGTTCTTGATTTCGAGATACGGAAACGTGTGCGCGCCGCACTTGTCGCCGATGAGCAACGAGTCACACTGCGAGTAGTTGCGGGCCCCGTGCGCGTTTTTGCCGATCTTCACAGCGCCCCGATACGTGTTCTGACCAAATCCGGCAGAAATGCCTTTGGACACGATCGTGCTGCGGGTGTTTTTACCGAGGTGGATCATCTTGGTGCCCGTGTCGGCCTGCTGGCGATTGTTGGTCGTCGCCACTGAGTAGAACTCCCCCACCGAGTTGTCACCCTGCAGGATGCAGCTGGGGTATTTCCAGGTGATCGCCGATCCGGTTTCGACCTGGGTCCAGGTGATCTTGGCGTTGGCCATCGCCTTGCCGCGTTTGGTCACGAAGTTGTAGATACCGCCCTTGCCGTCCTTGTCGCCGGGATACCAGTTCTGAATCGTCGAGTACTTGATGACGGCGCTGTCGAGCGCCACCAACTCAACCACAGCCGCGTGCAGTTGGTGTTCATCACGCATCGGCGCGGTGCAACCCTCGAGATAGCTCACATGTGACCCCTCGTCGGCGACGATGAGGGTGCGCTCGAACTGGCCGGTGTTCTTGGCGTTGATGCGGAAGTAGGTGGACAGCTCCATCGGGCAACGCACACCCTTCGGGATGTACACGAACGACCCGTCGCTGAACACCGCCGAATTGAGCGTCGCGTAGAAGTTGTCGGTGTACGGCACGACCGAGCCGAGGTACTGCTTCACCAGTTCGGGGTAGTCCTTCACCGCCTCCGAGAAGGAGCAAAAGATGACGCCCATCTCGGCGAGTTTCGCCCGGAACGTCGTGCCCACCGAGACGCCGTCGAACACGGCGTCCACGGCAACGTTGGCGAGCATCTTTTGTTCTTCGAGAGGAATACCAAGTTTCTCGAACGTGCGGCGCACCTCCGGATCCACTTCGTCCATGCTCGACAGCTGCGGCTTCGCCTTGGGCGCGGAGTAATAACTCAGCGCCTGATAATCGATCTTCTCGATGTGCAGGTTGTGCCACGTCGGCTCGACCATCTGCTGCCACGCGCGGAACGACTTCAGGCGGAACTCGAGCAACCACTCGGGTTCCTCCTTCTTGGCCGACAACGCACGCACGACGTCCTCGTCCAGACCGGGCGGAAAGGTGTCGGTCTCGAGGATCGTCTCGAAGCCGTATTTGTACTCGCGCGTTGCGAGTTGTTCGATGGTCTCTTCTTGTGTGGCCATAACTGTTAAACCGAAAAGGAGGTCCCACAGCCGCAGGTCTGCTTGGCGTGTGGATTCTGGAAAATGAAACCGCGACTGACCAGGCTCGTGTCGTAGTCGAGCGTGGTGCCGTCAAGAAGTCGATGGCTGCGGGCGTCGACCCACACCTTCACGCCGTCGGGGCCGTCAAACACGAGGTCGGTGTCGGTGGGAGCGGACTCCCACTCGAAGAGGTATTCGAAACCCGAGCAGCCGCCGGCTTTGATGCCGACGCGCAGGCCCGTGGCGCTATCTTTTTTCGCGAGCAACTTTTGGATCTGTGTTGCGGCAGTGGTTGTGACGGCGATCATGATCGTTTCACCATGTGCATCGGTTGTGTGCCGGGGGGGAGCGGCGCCGGCTGCGCTATTTCCATCGCCAGCTCGGCCACCGACGTGGCGGCCAGCGTGGCGATGATGCGGTCCTTGATGCGCCAGAGCGGGTCTCGGATGTTGCACTTGGCGTACTGGTCGCAGCTATGGTCGGTGTCCGAACACGCGGTCACCATCAGCGGACCATCGACGGCTTGAATGACATCGGCCACCGACATTGACGTTGGCGGGCCTGCGAGTGCGTAGCCGCCCCGGATGCCCTGTTGGGATTCCAGGAGCTTCCCCTTGACCAGTTTTTGGAGCACTTTGGCCAGCAGCTCCGCGGGAATGTCGTAGGTTTCAGCGAGTTCCCGTGCGGACACGGCGCCGCGGTCAGCGTTCACGGCGAGATGGCGCATGGCCAGCAACGCGTAGTCGGTCTTTTTTGACAGGCGCAACATCACAAGCCTCGCAGGGTATCGGTGGACGGGCTGAGCGGGACGTACTCAGGACCGGACTTCTATGTCCGACCGAACTAGTCCATCTTACAGGGCCGGCGCGGCGATCGCAACCGGACAGTGCTGCTAAGTGCTTGATGAGAATAGTCTTATTTAATCACATCACCTGGATCGCCAGGGTGCTCAGATGTGCGCGGTGCTCACGCGCTGACCTGTTTGTGGTGTGATTGGCCGAATGTTCACGCTGCTCCTTGCGCTCATACTTCAGGTGGGTCCTGCGGCCCAAGCCCCCGTGACCGGCCTCGTGCATGACACCACCGGTGCCGCCATCGCCGGGGCCATCGTCATCGTCGACGGATCTTTGGACCGCACAGTGACGGGTGCCGATGGTCGGTTTACGGTGTTCTCGCGCGGAAGCGGATCCGTGGTGCTGGTGGTACGAGCGACCGGGTTCACGCAATGGCGACGGACCATTGCCACGGGCACCACGATGCCGTTGGACATCGTGCTTGTGCCGGCGGGTGTGCTCGAAACCGTCACGGTGACGCCTGCGCGCAGCGAGATGCGGCTCGGCGACGTGCCGGCGAGCATGAGTGTCCTCACTCGACAAGAGATACGGCAATCGCCGGCCGTGCTGGCCGACGATGTGCTGCGGAAGCTGCCGTCGTTCAGCCTGTTTCGACGCACGAGCAGCCTCGCGGCACATCCCACCGCACAAGGCGTATCACTGCGCGGCATCGGACCGAGCGGCGTAAGTCGCACCCTGGTGCTGGTCGATGGAATCCCGTTCAACGATCCGTTCGGGGGCTGGGTGTACTGGAGTCGTATCCCGCTCGAACACGTGGATCGCGTGGAGATTGTTGAGGGTACCAGCTCGAGCCTGTACGGCAACTACGCCCTTGGCGGCGTGGTGAATATCGTGAGCGCGCCGGCGGCGCCGAGGACATTTACGCTCAAAGCGCAGTACGGAAGCCTGAACAGCCGGAATCTCGAACTGTTGGGGAGCCATGTGCGTGGACGCCTTGGCGTCACGATCGACGGCGGATTGTTTCAGACCGACGGCTACGCCCCGGTCGTGGATCGCAATCCGGCCGGTGTCGCGGAGCGGGGACGCGTGGACAACAACGTGTCCCTCGATACCGCGCGCCTGAATGCCCGGCTGGACATGCGCGTGTCGGACCGGCTGCGGGGTGTGATTCGCACCGGGTACTTTCGCGAGGACCGCAACAACGGCAAACACAGCACCTTCACCAATGACGCCGAAGAGAACGACACGCGGTGGACATCAGCAAGCGCGGGGTTCACCCTGCGGGTTGGCGACCGGAGCGACGTGGACGCATTGGCCTCGATGGGCGTGGGGACCCTGCGCAGCAACTTTCTCGCGGTGCCGACGACCACCCCGCCTCGCAACATCGGCCGGATGACGCTCCGCCAACGTGTCCCCACGGTGTCGTACGCCGGCATGGCGCAATGGCGCACGTCGGCCGGCAGCCGCCACCTCATCAGTGTGGGCGGCGACTGGCGCTGGGTGGATGGCGACAGTGAGGAAAACGCGCTCGACGCCGCGACGGGCACCATCGTCACGCTGCGCCGTGTGTCGGGCGGCACGCAGCGAGGTCTTGGCGCCTTCGCGCAGCACATCTTCAGCGCAACGTCGGCGCTGACCATCACGACCGGCGTTCGCGTTGATAGCTGGAAAAACTACGACGCCCACAACCTCGAACACACCGTGGCGACTGGTGCTCCAACAGCCAACCACAATCCGGCCCTCCCCTCGAGGAGCGACACCGTGTTGAGCCCGCGACTGGCCGCGATCTACCGCGTGACCGATCGCGTCAGCCTCTGGGGCAACATCGGTGCGGGCTTTCGCGCACCGACGTTGAACGAGTTGTATCGCCAATTCCGAGTTGGCACGGTGCTGACGCTCGCCAACAATCAGCTCGGGCCGGAACGTCTGCGCGGAGGCGAGGTCGGCGTGCAAATCACGCCACTACGCGCGTTGGCCTGGCGGACCACCTGGTTCGACAACCGCATCACCGATCCGGTGTCGAACGTAACGTTGACCGCAGCCGGCGCCAACGTGACGCAGCAGCGGCAGAACCTGGGCGCCACGCGGGTCTCCGGTCTTCAGACAAGCGCTGAATATCGTGTGGGGGCGGCGTGGCGATTGTCGGGGGCCTACATCCACCAGCGGGCACGCATCACAAAGAACCCGGCGAATGCGGCGCTGGTCGGCAAGCTTCTGCCGCAGGTGCCTCGTCACCGAGGCAGCCTGCAGGTCTCGTTCACAGATTCACGATGGTTCACGGCATCGGTCGAGGTGCTCACGATGAGCCGCCAGTTTGACGATGACCTGAATACCCGCGCGGTTCCGGGCATCGCGGAAGCCGGTCTGCCCAAGTACACGGTGGTGTCGTTGTCGGTCTCACGGACCCTGGGCCGACGGCTTGAGACATTTGTCGGCGTGCAGAATCTGTTTGGTCGCGAATATTTCGTCGGCACACTGCCCACGACCGTCGGTGCACCACGGATCATCACCGGCGGGGTGCGCGTGCACCTCGGTCGCTGAGTGAATCAGCGGGCCCGGCACGCATCGGCGAATATCTCCAAGCCCCTGGCCAGGTCCTCGACCGGCGTGGTGAGTGGCGGAAGCAACCGAATGACGTTCTTGTGTATGCCCGCCTTGAGCAACAGCAGGCCACCCGCACGAGCGCGGTCGACGATGCGCTGCGCAGCGGCCGCGTCGGGTGCGTCGTCGGCAGGCGAGACGATCTCGATGGCCATCATCGCGCCCAGGCCTCGCACGTCGCCAATGTGAGAGCACTCGCGGGCCAGGGCAGACAGAGCCGCAGACGTCATCTCTGCCTGACGCGCGGCCTGCTCCAGCACACCTTCCTGCTCGAACACATCAAGCACAGCGAGCGCGGCCGCACACGCCACCGGGTTGCCCGCGAACGTGCCGCCAAGACCTCCCGGTAGTGGCGCGTCCATGATGGCGGCCTTGCCGACCACCGCCGCGAGTGGCAGTCCTCCACCCAGACTCTTGGCGATGGTGACCAGATCCGGTTCCACGCCGGAGTGTTCATACGCAAACATCTTTGCGGTCCGACCGAAGCCGGTCTGAATCTCGTCGGCGATAAACACGATGCCGTGGGCGGTGGCGATACGGCGCAGTTCCCGCATGAACTCAGGCGGCGCGGGAACGAATCCCCCCTCGCCCAACTGCGGTTCAATGATGATCGCGGCCACCTGCGATGGCGACACCCGCGATTCAAAGACGGCGTGCAACCCCTCCAATGCACGGGTGGTTGACCAGCCGCGATACTCGTAGGGATACGGCGCGTGGTAGATCTCGGACGCGAACGGTCCGAAGTTCTGGCGGTAACCGGTGCCCGATGCCGTCATCGACAGACCCAACAATGTCCGGCCGTGAAACCCACCGGTGAACGCGATGACACCAGGGCGATTGGTAAAGGCTCGCGCGATCTTGATGGCGTTTTCGGTGGCCTCCGCGCCCGTCGTGACGAGCAGGGTCTTGTTTGGCCCGCCGGTGACCAGCGCGTTCAGGCGAGCCGCGAGTTGCACGTACCCCTCATAACCCGCCACCTGAAAACAGGTATGCATGAGCGTGCTGATCTGGCGACTGGTCGCCTCGACGACGCGCGGATGACAGTGCCCGATGTTCAGCACTCCGATGCCACCGATGAAGTCGAGATACTCGCGCCCATCGGTATCCCACACCCTGGAACCCTGCGCGCGTGTGATCACGATCGGGTGTGTCTCCGCCACTCCGCGGGCCACGTGATCGGTTCGAGTGGGGATCATGTACTGCGACAGGATATCCCGGTCGTCCGCTACTTCGTCCGCGTCGACAGTGCGCCGCGCAGTTTGTCGGCGAGTGACCCGCCAAACGATCCGGACAGCGCGACGTCCGCGCGTTCCTTGTACTCACGCACTTCCGCCGCTTCCGCAGCCGTTTCGATCGCCTTGTGGCTCACCCGAATGCGCCGGCCCTGCGGATCGGCTTCGAGCACGATCACGTCGATCTCGGAACCCACGGGAAACGCCTTCTTGATGTCGGCGCCCTTCTCGACACCGGTTTCGCTGAGCGGCATCAAGCCGGTCTTGCCGGGGGCGAGAAACACAAACACGCCGAAGGTTTCGTGCCGATCAATTTTGCCAGCCAGGCGCGCCCCAACCACGATGCCGGAGCGTGACGCGGCAACCGGGCCCGCCGCAGGAGTGCCCGCTGCGTCGCTGGTCGTGCTGCCTTTGGCCGACCCTTCCTCGATGATCGCCACACCAATCCGTTTTTTCTCGGGATCAATGCTCAGAATTTCAAAGGCGCCAGCCTGGCCCGGCGCAATCGCCTTGGACCAGCCACCGGCGCGGCCGGTTGGTGCAAAGGTCGACATGTGCGCCAGCGCCTCGATGCCGGCTTCCAGCTCCACAAACGCGCCGAAGTCCGTGACACGTGTGATGCGCCCCTGCAACACCTGGCCGATGCTGTACGTGTCCTGAATCGTCGTCCACGGATCGGCGCTCAGTTGTTTGAGCCCCAGCGCGATCTGACCGTTGGCCTCATCCACGCGGATCACCTTGACGGTGACTTCGTCGCCGGGCTTCACGACGTCTTCCGCCTTGGACACGCGTGCCCACGCCATCTCGGACACGTGCAACAGTCCCTGCACGCCCGAACCCAGATCCACAAAGGCCCCGAAGTCCCGCACCGAGACGACGCGGCCGGTCAGGACCGCACCGACGATGATGGACTTGCGCACTTCCACGGACTTGGTCTTCTGTTCCTCTTCGAGCACCGCGCGGCGGGAGACGACGAACTTTTCACCACCGTCGCGGTATTCGATGATGCGGAACGAATAGACGCGTCCCTCATGCACGGTCGCGTCTTCAGTGCGCATGGTATCGATCTGCGACATCGGACAAAACGCGCGCTGCCGGGCGATTCTGACCTCCAAGCCGCCTTTGGTGGCCTTTTCGACCTTGCCTTCGACCGCCAGGCCGGCGCGAAACGCGTCCTCGAGCTGCCCGGCATTGGCCGCGCCGAGCGCCATCCTGCGCGACAGCACCAATCCGTTGGTCGTGGACACCACGACGGCCTTGATGCGGTCACCGACCGACACCTCAACGTCACCCTCATCGTCTTTGAGCTCATCGAGGGAGATCGTGGCTTCGCCCTTGCCTCCCACGTTGACAAAAGCCACTTCGGCGCCGATAGCGACGATGGTGCCTTCGATGGTCTGGCCACGTGTGAAGCGTTTGGTCTGGAGGGAGGCCTCAAAAAGGGCCGCGAAATCGTCGTCGTGTTCGGTCACACCTTAGGATACTGCTAGACTTCTTCCCCGTGAACGTCCGACACCTGCTCATCGTCCTCGGGATTGTCGTGGCCGGGTCGGTCGCGGTCTACACGTTGCGACCCGCCGACGCGGCCGCCGTGGACTTTACGGACGGGCTGACCGGCCCCACCAGCGAATATTTCGACATTGCCTTTGACAAGTACACGCTCACGCCGGAGGGACTGCTCAGGGTGCATTCGGCCTCCGGGCGCAGCAACGGCACCGACCGTCCTATGGTCCGCACGCGGTCGGACCAATACCTTGCGCGGGACTTTGTCTTCGAGGTCGACATCACCATCCCCAAAGACAGTGTGGACCTCGTGTTCGTCGGACTCGGCGATGGGGAGACTGCGCCGCCGTACAACGAGCCGAGCGGATCGTTTGGTTTCCGGATTCACCATCTGCCGGACAACCACGAGGTGCGGCTGTCGGCGAGTGGGGCAGCGGGGACGACTCATGTTGTGCAGGAGACGATTGGCATGTTCCCGGAAGATGGCACGCTGACCGTCAGGTTGGAACGATTCGGGGATTTGCTGATCGCGTCGCTGCCCCGTCAGGACGGCAGCGAACGCACGGTGCGTATCTCGGCGCACCCGTCGGTCCTCACACGAGGCCACGGATTTTTGTATCTCTCCAACACCGCCGAGGGCACGCTGTTCAGCAATGTGAGAGTGCGGGCGCGGTAGGTCTCCCCACCGCGCCCGCGGTTCTGACCGCTGTCAGGTCGGCTAGTCCAGAAGTGCGATCAACTCCGCCGCTTGTGCCGCGGTGATTTTGCGGGATTTGAGCAGCGCGTTCACTTGATTCTTGTACGCCGTCACTCGGCCGTTCATCGCATTGGCATTCGGCGCCGTGGCAATGTTGCGATACTTCTTGATCAACTGATCCGCACTGCTTCCCGCAATCGCTCTGATCCGATCCTCGATTGACGGTGGCGGAGTCGCGTCCGTCACCGTCACCGTGAAGGTGGACGATGCCGCGTTGCCGGCGGCATCGCTCGCCGTGCACGCCACCGTGGTGGAGCCCACCGCGAACGTCGAGCCGGATGCCGGCGTGCAGGTCGCCGCACCGGTGCCGTTCACCAGGTCGGTCGTCGCCGGAGCGGCGTAAGTCACCGCTGCACCCGCCGCACTCGTCGCCGTCACCGCGATGTTCGCCGTGGTGGCAATCGACGGCGCGGTCGTGTCCACCACCAGCACCGTGAACGTCCCCGAGACTGAGGCCCCGGCGTTGTCGGTCACCGTGCAAGTCACACTGGTGGTGCCGAGCTGGAACGTCGAGCCGGACGCCGGCGCGCAGACGGCGGCAATCGTGCCGTCTTCCACGTCCGAACCAGCCGCCGCATACGTCACCACCGCGCCTGCCGCGCTCGCAGCTTCCACCGTCTGGCTGACCGGCGCCGTGAACGTCGGCACCGTGTTCGTCACCGTCACGGTGAAGGTGGATGATGCCGAGTTGCCGGCTACATCCGTCGCAGTGCACGTCACCGTCGTCGCACCCGCCGCGAACGTCGAGCCCGACGTCGGCGCACACGTCGCTGCACCGGTGCCGTTCACCAGGTCGGTCGTCGCCGGAGCG
>CAYZLT010000003.1:0-5303 GCA_964479175.1 uncultured Solibacteraceae bacterium
TGTCGCGCGCGATTGCCGAACTCGGCATCTACCCGGCCGTTGACCCGCTCGCGTCTACTTCCCGCATTTTGGACCCCCGTGTCATCGGCGACGAGCACTACAACACCGCGCGCACGGTGAAGCAGATCCTGCAGCGCTACAAGGACCTCCAGGACATCATCGCGATTCTCGGCATTGACGAACTGTCGGAAGACGACAAGCTCACCGTGTCGCGCGCGCGCAAGATCCAGAAGTTCTTGTCGCAGCCGTTCTTCGTCGCCGAACAGTTCACCGGTCTCAAGGGTGCGTACGTGCCCATCGCCGAGACGGTGCGTGGGTTCAAGGAAATCGTCGCAGGCCAGCACGACGACATCCCTGAGCAGGTGTTCTACATGGCCGGCACGATTGACGAAGTCATCGAGCGGTCGAAGAAACAGTAATGCGACTTGAATTCGTCTCCCCCGAGCGTTTGATCGCCCACGAGGAAGTGGACGAGCTGCAGCTGCCTGGCGAGGACGGCTTCCTCGGCGTCCTGCCCGGTCACACGCCGATGCTGGTGGCGCTCAAGGTTGGACCGATGTGGTACCGCAAGGGCACCGAGAAGTTCTTCGGTTTCATCGGGTTCGGGTTTGCGGAGATTCTTCCCGATCGCGTCACCATTCTTGCGCGCATTGCCGAGCGGGCCGACGACATCGATCTCGCACGCGCTGAAGCCGCCAAACACCGCGCCGAAGAAAATCTCGCGCAGGTCGTTCGCGCCGGCAACGAGATGGACTACGAGCGCGCGCGCCTCGCGTTGTTGCGCGCCATCACGCGCCTCCAGGTGTCGCAACACGCCAGACGACGCTGAGGGTGATGTCAGAGGTGTCGTCAGCCGCCGTCACCCACACGGGTCTGCGACGGGAGAGCAACGAAGACGCCTTCCGCGAACGCCCCGACCTTGGCCTCTATGTCGTCGCTGACGGCATGGGTGGCCATGAAGCCGGCGAAGTCGCGTCCGGGCTGACGGTGCAGACCATCGAGTCGTTCATCAACGACACGCGCGACGCCGATCTCAATCAGACCTGGCCGTTCCCGTACGAGATGACGAAGTCGCTTGAGGCCAACCGCCTCATAGCGGCGTTCCGTCTCGCCAATCGCCGAGTCGCGTCAGGCATCGTGGAAAATCCAGCCCAAAAAGGCATGGCCACGACGGCCGCGGCCGTGCTGCATGGCAAGGACGGCCACGCGCACGTTGCCCATGTGGGCGATTCGCGCGTGTATCTGATGCGCGATAACCGCCTGCGACAGATTACACACGACCATTCCTGGGTGGGTGAGCAGGTTCGCGCAGGCACGTTGACCGATGAAGACGCGCAGCGCCATCCCTGGCGCAACGTCGTCACGCGCGCAATCTCAGGCGGAGACGATCCGGAAGTGGAGACGTCCGACATCACCACACAACCCGGCGATCTCCTGATGATCTGCTCGGATGGTTTGTCGTCCGTCGTCTCCCTCGAGGATATCGAGGAGCTCCTGAACCCCCGGACCCCTGGACCCCTGGACTTGAAGCCGGCGTGCGCAGCCTTGATTCAGGCTGCGAACGACGCCGGAGGGCCGGACAACATCACCGTGATCCTGGTGCAGGTGAAATGATCGACAACCTCAGGAATCTTGTGCGATATCGCGGACTCATTCAGAGTCTCGTCGCGCGCGATCTGAAAGCGCGGTATCGCGGCAGTTTCCTCGGATTCTTCTGGTCGTTTGTGAATCCGTTGATGTTGTTGCTGATCTACAGCTTCGTCTTCGCGACGATCCTGCAGAATCGCACCGAGGGGATTCAGCCGTATGCCGTCTTCATGTTTACGGCCTTGTTGCCGTGGACGTGGTTTCAGTCCTCGATGAACGAAGCGACCGGATCCCTAATCTCTGGCGGCAATCTGATCAAGAAGGTCCTGTTTCCGGCCGAGGTGCTGCCCATCGTGACGATCCTGTCGAACATGGCGCACTTTCTACTGGGCCTGCCCATCTTGATCCTCTTCATGATCTATTACGGTGTGACTCCGGACTGGACGGAACTCCCGTGGTTCCTGGTTGTCCTGCTCGTGCAGTTCATCTTTACGACCTCGCTGGCGTTGTTGCTCTCGGCGCTGGCCGTGCACTTTCGTGATGTGAAAGACCTGGTGTCGAACCTCCTGACATTCTGGTTCTTCACCACACCGATCATCTATTCGTATCAGCAGTACCCGCAGTACAAGTTCTACTTCGATCTGAACCCATTCACGCACCTGGCGATCTCGTATCAGGAGATCCTCTTTTTTGATGGCCCCTTCGGTCACAAGTGGTGGCTGCTGGCACTGGGCGGCGCGTCGGTCGTTCTGTTCTTTGCCGCGTACTGGGTCTTCGACCGCCTGCGTGATTCGTTCGCGGAGGCAGTGTGAGCTCCCCTGCCATTACGCTTACGAACGTCTCCAAGACCTACCGCCGGTATGGCGGTCGTCAGTTCTCCACGCTGAAAAGCGCGTTGCTTTCCGGCGATCTCGTTCGGCACCTCCGGCCGGAAGAGACCTTTCAGGCACTCAAGCACGTGTCGTTCAGTGTGCCCAAGGGCTGTACGTACGGCGTCGTCGGCCGCAACGGTTCAGGCAAGAGCACGGCGCTGAAACTGGTCGCCGGCATCACAAAGCCGACCGAGGGGAAGGTCGCTGTCGAGGGCCGTATCTCCGCGCTGATCGAACTTGGCGCCGGCTTCCATCCGGAGATCTCCGGTCGTGAAAACGTCTTCATCAACGGCATCATGCTGGGCCTCTCCAAAAAAGAGATCCACAAACGGTTCGACGAGATCGTCGAGTTTGCCGAATTGACCGAGTTCATCGACGCACCGGTCAAGACGTACTCGTCCGGCATGTATATGCGGCTCGGGTTTGCCGTGGCGATCCACGTGGACCCTGACGTGTTGCTGGTGGACGAAGTGCTGGCCGTTGGCGACGAAGGCTTCACGCACAAGTGCCTCGACAAATTCGGGGAGTTCAAGCGCCGCGGCAAGACAATCCTCCTGGTGACGCACTCGCTCGGCCTGGTCGAGCGGTTCTGCGACGAAGCGGTGTGGCTCGACGCGGGTGAGAAGAAGGCGGAAGGTGATCCGACGCGGGTCGTTGGTACGTACGTGACCGACGTTGCCCGCCAGGAAGAACGTTTCCTCAAGGCCGCAGACGAAAAGGCACGCCTGGAAGCGGGCGGACTGGAAGGCTCAGAGGGCGTGCCCTCCGAAGCCTCGACGAAGCCGGGACCGGTTGATGCGACCGCAGTCTCGACTGATATGAATCGCGCCGGCGAAGGCCGCTGGGGGTCGGGTGGGGTAGAGATTACGTCAGTGGCGTTTGAGACCGCGGATGGTCAGCCGACGCAGGTGTTTCACACGGGTGAACCCATGCGCGTGACGCTCGGCATTCGTGCTGCTGCCCCTGTGCGCGACTTCGTGTTTGGCATCGGCATCTTCACGGCTGATGGTGTGTCGGTCTACGGCACCAACACGGACCTTGAAGAGTTTGAGGCCGATCGTCTCGAAGGCGACGTCAACGTCACGATGGTGATCGACTCGCTCGATCTGGTCGAGGGTACCTACAAACTCGACGTCGCGGTCCACAAACGCGACGGCGCGCCGTACGACTACCATCGTCTGCTCCACACGTTTCGCGTAAAGTCCCGCATCAAGGACGTCGGCATCTACCGCCCGAAACACTCCTGGGAGTTTTCGCCTGGAGTGAAGTTCAAGCCGCTCAAGTAGCAGCTCCGCGCCAAGCCTTCATCGTGCGGGTGGATTCCTGTGGTGCCCTCCGGCTCGATGATGCGGAAAAAACGGCACTCCAGGGACGTCGTTTGACGTCCTTCCATGCCGCTTTTTGCCCATATCCCTCGCATCACTCGCAGTCGGGCAGCACACGAATCCACCCACCCGCCGAAGGCCGAAGCTCCGGCAATCCCGTGCTATTGGGCGCATAATCTCAACGTGCGCTACTGGTGGGTCAATCAGAATCAGACCTATCGCCATGAGGTCCGCGGGAACTTCCTGTGGTCGCCCAAAGCCAATGCCAATGGAGTACGCAATCAGTTCTACGACAACATGTGCCTGCTTGAGCCAGGCGACGTTGTGTTCTCATTCAATAACACGCTGATCACCGCCCTGTCGGTGGTGCAGGCGAAGGCGCAGACCGGACCGAAGCCCAACTTCGGCGCTGCAGGCATGAACTGGTCTCAAGAAGGCTGGTATGTTCCTGTCGAATATTGCGAATTCCCAAAGCCTATTCGACCCAAGGACCATATCGACATCCTGCGCCCGTTCCTTCCCCCGCGCTACTCACCGCTGCAGCAGACTGGGAATGGCCTTCAAGGGATCTACCTCACCGCGATACCAGAGGTCCTCTCTAGTGCGCTGATTCAGCTCATTGGTCTCGAACAATACGAGAACGCCCTTGCTGCTGTGACGTGGCTTCCACCAAAAAATGAAGCACCAGAAAACGAGCAGGCGCTATTAGCTCAAATCGGGCCCACGTTTCGCGAGCAGCTTGTGCGAGCGAGGCGTGGCCAAGGTGTATTTCGATCGAATGTCTTGCTGGTTGAAGAACAGTGCCGAGTCACAAAGGTCTCCGACCGGAGACACTTGATAGCCAGCCATATTAAGCCGTGGAAAGACGCGACCGACGCTGAGCGCTTGAATGGACAGAATGGTCTCCTGCTCTCGCCCCATATCGACCACTTGTTCGACGAGGGATACGCGACCTTTTCAATCACCGAACAATTAGTAGTCATTCCAGAGGTGAAGGCTGACCTGCTCGACAAGTGGGGAATTGACTCCGGCATCAACGTTGGCCATTTCAGCCGAGACCAACAAGCCTTCCTCGACTACCATCGTGCATACAGGTTCAAGGGAGCGAGGCACCTATGAACCAGCCTTCTTTCGACGAATGGTCCCCAAAGTGGAGTCACTCTTCGCCGCACACTTGGCAACAGAAACATCCCCAATCGAATCCGCGCCGGGATTGACGTACTGCCCGGCGAAGCCGAGCAACACGAACCCTACTGGTCAACCCTCGACTGAACAGAATTTGAGAGTTCCCACGAACACAGCGGATAGTCGCGCGTTAGCGCGGTTCAAATTCACCGCGCTCTACTTCACGACAGCGACCAGGCGGCACGCAGACCGCCCGCGTCTGGGGCGCCAGCGGATGGGCGGATCCCAGTGGTGCCCGACTGCGAGTGACGCGAGGGCGAAGCACAACAAAGCGGTGCGGACGGGGGTGACACCGCGTGGGGCTGGGGGTCCCCACGCGCTGGACAGAAGACGA
>CAYZLT010000003.1:5403-6958 GCA_964479175.1 uncultured Solibacteraceae bacterium
CGAGGTGAGCGCACTCTACTCTACCCACTGTCTGATACCCTTCCACTGTGTTCCTGACCTCCCGAATCGCCGCAGCGGACTGGGCCGCCCGCACCCGCGAATCCGGCAAACGCATCGTCTTTACCAATGGTGTCTTTGACCTCCTGCACCCTGGCCACGTCCGATATCTGCAAGCCGCGCGCGCTGAGGGGGACATGCTCATCATCGGCCTCAATTCGGACCGATCCGTGAGCGCCATCAAAGGCCCTACCCGGCCAATCACGCCGGAACACGAACGGGCCGAAATTCTCGGCGCCCTCGCCTGCGTGGATGCCGTGGTGGTGTTTGATGAAGACACGCCGTTTGAGATCATCTCGGCCGTGCAGCCAGACGTGCTTGTCAAGGGCGCCGATTGGGCTGCCGACAAGATCGTCGGACGCGACGTCGTTGAGGCCCGCGGCGGCAAAGTGGTCCGGGTGCCTATCGAACAGGGCTGGTCCACCACCTCTATCGTGGCGACTGTGCAATCGCGTCCATCACAATAACGCCCCCACTGCGTTACCATGGTGGGTCGCACCACCTGTGCTCCATCCGTCTGCGTCGCTCGCCTTTCGTTCGCTCCTCAAGTCAGCCGCCACCCGCGCGGGTCTGACCAGGGCCGTTCCACGCCTTGCGGGGCTCGGACCAGGCGCGACGGCGTTCCATGCGGCCGCGTTGGCGCAGGATTCGGTCGTCGTGCTCGTCGTGCCGACCGACGCCGACGTCGAACAAATGACCGGCGACGCACGGTTTTTCCTGAGCGCGATGCTCGGACTCTCCGACGGCCAGGTCGCACAAGCCGTACTTCCCTTCCCCTCCCAGGAAGTCGACCCGTACCGCGGACTCGCGCCCCACCTCGAGGTCGCGTCGGCGCGCGCCCGGGCCCTCACGGGTCTCACGACGGGAACGGCGAGACTGGTCATTGCCTCCGCCCGTGCGCTGCCACCACGACTGAGCGATCCGGCGCGATTCCAAGAGGCGAGCCTCTTCCTGAAGCCAGGCATCGAAATCGATCCGCAGATCCTGCGCGAACGACTCGTGGACGCGGGGTTTGTCCCCGAGGACCCGGTCGATCAACACGGAGAATTTTTCGTGCGCGGTGGCGTGGTCGACCTCTACCCCGCCTCCGAAGCGCAGCCGATTCGCCTCGAGTTCATTGGCGACATCATCGAATCCGTCCGACAGTACGACGCGGCCACACAACGTTCGCTCAAGGCACTCGATGCGATCACGCTGAGCCCCCAGCGAGACTTGTTGCCCAAACCCGGCTTCGACGACAGCGCCGAAGCCGCCCTGGCTGGTGAGGCGGACGATCGCAGCGCGTCATTCATTTCATACGCGCGGCGCGCCGGGGCCACCGTCCTCGTCTACGAAATTGACGACGTGACGCAGAAGGGCATGTCGCTCGAAGAGCAGTGGCGGCAGAGCGCGGCCGATGCGCTCGCGCGTACTCCTGCGACGCCGGCATTCGAACACTTCGCACAACCGTGGGCCGAGATCGCGGGCTGGCTTGAGAAGGCAAGACGCATCAGCCAAC
>CAYZLT010000003.1:6968-24851 GCA_964479175.1 uncultured Solibacteraceae bacterium
AGTGATGTCCACGTCCCCTGCCAGCCCGTGCTTGAGTACCGCGGTCGCCTGGGCGACTGGGTGGAGGAGATTCGCCGCGCGCAGGAACGTGGCGAGACGACGGTGTTTGTTGCGGCGACTCAGGGACGCGCGGATCGGACCATCGAACTGCTCGCTGACTACGAGATTCGCGCGAGGGCGATCGGTGACAACGAAGACCTGACGCGCGCCCAGGTGCTTGTCACGACGGGTCACCTCTCACGCGGATTCCATCTACCGTCGGGCACGTTCCTGATCTTCGCGGAGACCGACCTCTTCGATGAGGAGCGGCGCAGCGGCGAAAAACGCAAGTCCGCCGTGCGTACGTTTGTCTCCGACTTTCGCGACCTCAAGGTTGGCGACCTCGTCGTGCACATCGACAACGGCATCGGCAAGTTTGTCGGCCTCAAGAAGATGGCCGTGGGTGTGGGTGAGCCGCAGGAGTTCATGGAACTCCGCTACGCCGGCGAGGACAAGATGTTTGTCCCGCTCGACCGGCTGGATCTCGTCCAGAAGTACACCGGTGGCGCGGCACCAGCCCTCGACAAACTCGGCGGCACCACCTGGGAAAAAGCGAAAACCCGCGTCAAGAAGGCGATGCGCGATATGGCCGAGGAGCTCCTCAAGCTCTACGCCGCACGCAAGGCCGTGCTGGGCCACGCCTTCACCGCCGACTCCCACTGGCAGCAGGAGTTCGACGATGCGTTTCCGTATGAGTTGACACCCGACCAGCAGTCGGCCATCAGCGACATCACGAAGGACATGGAGTCCACGATGCCGATGGATCGACTGCTGTGCGGAGACGTCGGCTACGGCAAGACGGAAGTCGCCATGCGCGCGGCATTCAAGGCGGTCATGGACGGCAAACAGGTCGCCGTGCTTGCACCCACCACCGTGCTCGCCTTCCAGCACGAACGCACGCTGAAAGAACGTTTCGGCGGCTTCCCTGTTCGCGTCGACATGGTCAGCGGCTTCCGCACCAAGTCCGAACAGCAGCAAGCCCTCGAAAAACTTGCCTCCGGCCAACTCGACATCATCGTCGGCACCCATCGCCTCTTGTCGAAGGATGTGGCGTTCAGAGACCTGGGATTGCTGGTCGTCGACGAAGAGCAGCGCTTCGGCGTGTCGCACAAGGAACGCATCAAGCAGATGCGCAAGAAGGTCGATGTGTTGACGATGACCGCGACGCCGATCCCGAGAACGCTCAATATGTCGTTGGTGGGGATTCGCGACATGTCGATCATCGAAACACCGCCGCGCGATCGACTGTCCATCCAGACGCATGTCGTGAAGTTTGATCAGGATGTGATTGCACGAGCCATGCGCACCGAGCTCGAACGCGGCGGGCAGATCTATTTCGTTCACAATCGTGTGGAGTCGATCGGGTCGATCGCCGGCCTGATTCAACGCCTGGTGCCGGAGGTCAAGATTGGCATCGGCCACGGCCAGATGGGTGATGGCGAGCTCGAAAAGGTGATGGTCGACTTCGTCGCGCACAAATACGACGTGCTGGTGGCAACCACGATTGTGGAGAACGGGCTGGATATCTCCAACGCGAACACGATCATCATCAACCGCGCCGACCGGTACGGTCTGTCGCAGCTCTACCAGCTGAGAGGCCGCGTAGGCCGGTCCGATCGCCGGGCGTACGCGTATCTGCTGATTCCGCCGGAACAGGCGTTGTCGCCGATCGCCAGGAAGCGCCTGGCGGCGATTCGCGAGTTCAGCGACTTGGGATCCGGCTTTCGAATTGCGGCGCTGGACCTGGAAATCCGCGGTGCAGGCAACCTGCTTGGCGGGCAGCAGAGCGGCCATATCGAGGCCGTCGGCTTCGATATGTACACCAAGCTGCTTGAGGAGACGATCCGTGAGCTCAAGGGTGAGGAGATTGAGGACGACCGCCGGGCAGCGGTCAACCTGAAGCTGAACCTGCGGATAGACGAGACCTACATCACGGATATGAATCAGCGGCTGGCCGCCTATCGACGGATGGCGAGCGTCAGGACGGTTGCCGAAGTAGATGCGCTAATCGCCGAACTTTCCGATAGATATGGTCATATACCAGAATCAGTTATTGATCTTGGTGAATACGCACGTATCAGGGTCACGGCAGACCGGATTGGTCTCGACACCTTGGATCGCGAGGGTCAGTCCGTAGTGTTCAGATTCAGACAGGATGCCAAGTTGGACCCTGTTTGGCTGCTAAAGATGGTTCAAAACCGCGCAGATCTCACACTTCTGCCTCCAGCGGTCCTGAAACTCGACATGACCAAACCAGTTGGACCGCCCACTGAGCCCAAGTCTGTGACGCCTCCCCCGCCCGGAAAGCTCAAGCCGAAGTCTGAACAACCGGGTCAAGGCCGGTATATCAAGACGGCCAAACCCGTCGACGTTCCCGGCCGGGAATCCTGGTGGGCCACACGGGCGACGGCCGGCGACGTCACCGGCGGGTTCTCGCGCCAGGAGGTTCTGGCGGAACTGCCGCCTGACCCCCGAGCGCCTGGGGGCGTGTTTGAGCGGGTGCGTCAGGTGCTTGATGAAGTCGCCCGGGGCCTGACCACAGGCTGAGGGGCTTATGATTGAAGGGTCTATGAAGCGAATTGTTGCAGGAATTGTCGTCGCGGTGATGTCGGCAGTGGGAACAGTGGCCGCGCAAGGCCAGGCACCGCAGGCCGCGCCTGCCCCGAGCCGACCTGTCGTGTTGCAGCGTGTGTTGGTCAAGGTCAACGGCGCGGTGTTCACAAAGACCGAACTTGAGGAGCGGCAGATCCAGACGCTGGCGGAACGCAATCAGCGGCAGCTGTCCCAGCTCGATCTGCAGAACGATGCCAGCCTGCGCGCGATGCTGGTCGAAATCACGCCGGAAATTCTCGCCAATGTGGTGGACGAACTCATCGTCATTCAACAAGGGCGCGAAATGGGCGATCGTCTGAGCGACGCACAGTTCAAGTCCGCCGTGGACGGCATCAAGAAGGAAAATCAGCTGGACGATACCACCCTCGTCACGGCGTTGAAGCAGAGCGGCATGACCATGGACGACCTGCGCACACAAATCGAGAAGACGTTTTTTCGTCAGCAGGTTCTCGGCGAGGTCATGGGACGGTTGACGATCACCGAAGAAGAAGCGCGTCAATATTATCGTGCGCACCCGGAGGAGTTCATGACGCCCTCGCTCATGACCCTGCGTGAAATTTTCATTTCCGTGCCGACAGAAACCGTCGCCGGCCAGTTGTCCTTCAACGCGGCGGCCGACGAAGCGGCACAGGCGAAGATGGTGGCGATTCGTGAACGAGCCGCCAAAGGAGAGGACTTCGCGGCGCTTGTGACGGAGTTTTCCGAATCCGCGTCAAAGGCCAACGGCGGGCTCATCGGTCCGATCAATCTCAATGAACTGGCAGAGTCCCTGCAGACTCGGTTGGCGGCGCTCAAGACCGGTGACATTGACCAGCCGATTCGGACCGCGAAGGGATATCAGCTGCTGAAGGTCGAATCGAGATCGGACTCCGCCGTCGAGCCGTTCGACAAAGTTCGTGATGCCATCGGCAACCGGGTTCGCGACTCGCGCCAGGGCGAGCTCATGGAGAAGTATCTCCAGAACATGCGCGCGCAGGCCATCATCGAGTGGAAAGACGAGGAGCTGAAGAAGCTCTACGAGCAGTACATGGCACAGCAGAAAAAGACGAACTGAGGATCTCCTGTGCACGGTACTGACCCGGCGGCGTGGTACGCGATCTGGACACGGTCGCGCCACGAACAAGTCGTCCGCCAGCAACTCGACCAAAAAGGGATCGACGTGTTTCTGCCGACAGTGCTCAAGTGGAGCCGGTGGAAGGACCGAAAAAAACAGGTCTCGTGGCCGCTGTTCCCAGGGTACTGCTTTGCGAAGTTTGATCTTGAACAACGTGTGTCGGTGCTCAAGTGCACCGGCGCCGTCAGCATCGTGTCATTTAACGGCGCCCCGGCCGCGATCCCCGAGGAGGAACTCAGCGGTATTCGTCAACTCGTTGACTCCGAGCTGGCGTTTGATCCGTGTCCACTCATTCACGAAGGGGACAAGGTCGAAGTCACTCACGGTCCTCTCAAGGGCGTCGTCGGCCGCCTGGTTCGCAAAGGTTCACACGCGAGACTGATTCTCGCCGTTGATCTCATCGGCCAAGGCGTCTCGGTTGAGGTGGACGCCGCAGATGTCAGACTCTATTGATGGAGTCCAGGGGTCCAGAACCAAGAACCAAGAAACAGAACCCAGCACACTGAACGCAGAACCCTGAACCTCGACAAGATACAAAAACATGTCATTGAAGATCGGAAACGTCACACTGGAGCACCCCGTCGCCATGGCTCCCATGGCCGGGATGACCGACACGGCGTTCCGCCGCCTGGTGAAACGACAAGGTGGGTGTGGTCTGGTGGTCACCGAAATGGTCAGCTCGGAAGGATTGGTGCGCGGGATCGATCGCACACTGGAGTACGCCGAGTACACCGAGGAAGAGCGGCCGGTGTCGATTCAGATCTTCGGCGGCGATCCGGTGAAGATGGCAGAGGCCGCACAGATCGTGGAAGGCATGGGCGCCGACATCGTGGACATCAACATGGGATGTCCGGTGCACAAGATCGCGAAGCACCATGCCGGCTGCAGTCTGATGCGCGAGCCGGCGCACGCGGCGAGCATCATCAATGCGATGGCCAAGGCGGTGAAGATTCCCGTCACTGTGAAGATGCGCGCCGGCTGGAACGAACACGAGATCAACGCGCCGCTGCTGGCCCGTATGGCGCAAGATGCCGGCGCAGCCGCCGTGGCGGTACACGGACGCACGGCCGCGCAGTCGTACACGGGTGAGTCAGACTGGAGTCTGATCGCACGTGTCGCTGAGCAAATTTCCATTCCCGTGTTGGGATCGGGTGATTGTGTGGAGCCCGATCAGGTGGTCTCACGGCTCGCTTCCAGCAACGTCGGGGCCGTGCTTATTGGTCGGGGAGCGCTGCGCAATCCCTGGATATTCAAACAGGCCGCCGAAGCCAGGGCTGGCCTCACACCCACGGAAATCCCGCTCGAAGCGCGCGGCCAGTTCCTGTTTGACTACATGGAGCTGCTGCTTGATGAGCGGGTGGAGGAAGCCGCCGGCTTTCGGCACCTCGCCCCGGGACACCTTAGTGGCCCACCACCAGAAGCCCGTGGTCGCGAACGGTGGGTAATCAACAAAATTAGGGCACTGGGTACCTGGTACACCAAGGGTCTAGACGGCGGCCCAAAACTGCGCGTCGCCATAAATTCGGCCAAATCAATACCGGAATTAAGAAATCTGCTCTCTGAGTTCTTTTATATAGATTTGGCCAATCGTTAATTATTAGACATCTTTCTACTGTTTAACCAAATACAAGATCCAGATAAGACAGTTGCTGTCTGTCGGGCTAAAGCCCAACGGCTCCGAAGACTGATTCAGGCGAACGGGTCGCCCGAGGGTCGTTTCTTCGCCGGCGCCGCCGACGCTGGCCGCTCCGCTCGCGCCGGCGGCCGCTCCGTTCTGGCTGGTCGCTCGGTACGAGTGGGCCGCTCGGACGTATTCTCTTCGCGTGGCGCTGCGGTCTCAGGCGTGCCGCTTGAATCATTGCCAGCAATCAGGTTCCGTTTGAACTTGGCCCGCTTCTGATCGCGGGTCAGCTCAAAACGGGCGCGGGGATCCTTGTGTTCTCCACCAGGCCGCCATTCCTTGCCGCGAGGTGGCCCCAGAGCAGGGTCACGCCTGGGTCGCCGGACCTTGGCTGCCTCAGCCGCGAGCAGGGACGCCGCGCGGGCGGCGTCGGGGTTTTCCCAGACCCTGCCCCGCTCGAACCAGCGCAGTGTCACCTCCGGTTGGGTGCGTTGCAGTTGTTTAAAGGTCGGGACCAGGTCCTCGCGCTCTTTTGCGCGAAAGGACGTGGGAACGTTCCCGACAAGAATGACCCAGCAGCGATGGGGTGTGGACATGACTTACATTCGCTCCAGTCTCTTTATTTTTTCAATTAGCGTCGTGCGCTTGATGTGCAGCAGGTCTGCCGCCAGTCGTTTGTTGCCGCCGCTCTTGTCGAGCGCGCGCCGAATCAGTTCCCGTTCAAAGTCGCCCACCAGGCGATCGAATTCGATCCCGGCGTCGCCGATCGCCACGGCGTCGGCGGATGTGGCCACAGGCCTGGACCGGAGCTCGTCCGGCAGGTCATCGACTTCAATCTGTGCGCGCCCTGGCGACAGGGCAAAGGCGCGCTCCATCACATTCTCAAGCTGGCGCACATTGCCAGGCCATGCAAATGCCATCAGTGCCTGCTGGGCGTCCTGCGCGATCGACACGCGACCGCGCGCCGGTGTGTCGCGGCTGAGTCGATCCAGAAAGTGCTGCGCCAGCACCGGCACGTCCGCACGTCGATCGCGCAACGCAGGCACGTGCACTGGGATCACATTCAGCCGGTAAAACAGATCCTCACGGAACGTGCCGTCGGCCACCATCTGTTTCAGATCGGAATTGGTGGCGGCAATCACCCGCACATCCACCTTGATTGTTTGTGAGTCACCCACCCGTTCAAACTCGCGCGACTGCAGCACACGCAACAACTTCACCTGCAACGACGGGCTCATCGTGCCCACCTCATCCAGGAACAAGGTTCCGCGATGCGCCTGCTCCACGCGGCCCTGACGATTGGCGATAGCACCCGTGAACGCACCGCGCACGTGGCCAAACAACTCTGCTTCAAGCAGTGTCTCTGGAATCGCGCTGCAATTGATCGCGACAAACCGCTGCATCCGTCTCGGGCTGGCGTCGTGAATCGCCCTTGCGGCCAACTCCTTGCCCGTCCCGGTTTCTCCAGTCACCAGCACCGTACTGTTGGTGGCGGCCACCGTTTCGAGCAACTCCAGCAACTTGAGGATCGGCGGCGTCTGACCAATGATGCCGCCCAGGTGGAACCGTCCCCGGAGCTGTTCCCGCAAGTACGCGTTCTCCGCTCGGAGGCGCCGTTTCTCAACTGCCGTCTGGAGGACGTGCACCAGCTCCTCAAACTGGAACGGCTTGGTGATGAACCCCTCCGCGCCCAGCCGAGTGACTTCCACGGCTTCTTTCACAGTGCCAAAGCCGGTGATTACGACTGCGATGATGTCGGGATACCGCTCGAACGCCTCGTTGAGCACCTGCCGGCCGTCCACACCAGGAAGTCGCAGGTCCGTGAGCAGGATGTCGAACGCAAAATCGTTCAGGCGCCCAAGCGCCTCCTCCCCCGTACCCGCCTGCGCCACCTTGTAGCCCTGTTCGGTCAGACGTTCAGCCACGACCTCGCGGTACGCGGCCTCGTCTTCAACGAGCAACAGGTGCAGGGGAGCGGGATCTTCTGGAGTCATCTACAGTTTCACTCAGTGCACGCCGATAGTCCCGAACGTATGCTTGAACGGAAGACGGTTTCCATTCCTCGCGCGTGTGACGTGGTCGGGGTCAGTCGACGCACCATCTATAACTGGATCGCCAGCGGCAAAGTCCAATACGTCCGCACCGCCGGCGGCTCGGTTCGTATCTTTGCCGATACCCTCTTCAGGGACGCCCAGCCCCCTGCTGATCTCGGTGCCATCAATCACTCATACGACCTGCACAAGAGCGCGTAGGTGTTCACCATGACCAACCCGCCAGAGACCTCGCGGGTCGACACGGACCTCACGGGGCTGTTTCACGCGCTGAACAACCACCTCGGCATCATCCTCGCCAACGCCGAGTTGCTTGAGCACCGCCTCGTCGAAGAACAGCACCGCGCCCGCGCCGGCCAGGTGGTGGCCAGCGTCCTGGACGCCATCCAGGCTACCAACCAAATCCGACAGCTGACCGCCGCAGCCAACCAGGTAAAATCGTCAAACCATTGACATTATAGGTGTCAACGCTGTCAGAAGATTGACCAAATTCTCACGGTTCGGCACACGGTTGCACAGAACTTCACGCGCCAAAACCACACTTAAATAACTGCAAACAAAGCATTTGTTTGCCATCGTCCGCAGCGCCATGTCGGCTCAGTTGAACCCCGGATCCAGCTGGCACCCATGTTGCCATTCAGATAGGTGGACCGGCAGTAAGTGCCGGTCCCTCTGGAGGGGTTTATGGCACGCGCACAGCTGGCAAGTCACCAACACGAACGGGTCGTTGCGACCCTGCCTTTTGTCGAGTCTCTTGCTCGGAGGATGGCCTCCACCATGCCCCACTCGATCGATGTGTCGGACCTTGTTCAGGATGGCGTGATTGGCCTGATGGATGCGGCGCATCGGTTTGACGCCAGCCGCGGCATCAAGTTCGAGACCTTTGCCGAGCGTCGCGTACGCGGCGCCATGATTGATGCGCTGCGCCGAGACGCATGGCCGCGCGGCGTCCGCCGTGTGCGCCGCGAACTGGAAGCCGCGCGTGAATCGTTGCGCCGGGAACTTGGCGCCGAACCCACCCTGGCCGATCTGGCCAAACGTGTGGGCACCGACGAGGCGCGGCTCGAACGCACAATCCTGCGCATCACCACCATCGAATCCACCTCCCCACTCGCCAACCTTGAAACCATCGACAGCGCGTCACTGCCTGCCGTGATGGTGCCGAGTGCGCCACCCTCGCCCGACAGCGAATACGAACAGCAGGAACTCCGCACGCGCATTCGACAGGCGCTGGCCACCCTGCCGGCACGAGAACGCAAACTCATCAGCCTCTACTATTTCCGTGGCGCGACGATGAAGGACATCGGAAAAGAGATTGGCGTCAACGAATCCCGCGTGTCGCAGCTGCATGCACGCGCCATGTCGCGTCTGCGCAACGCGATGTCACCGCCCGCTCCCGCCGAGGTGGTGCCCTTCCAGCGGCGCAACGTCGCGTAAACCTGGGACGAAATCAACGACGTCTTTTTTAGCGGAGCAGTTCGCGGGCGGAGCGCACGAGGTCGCGCAGTCGGAACGGTTTGGCGAGCCAGCGACATCCGCTGCGCTCGAGAAATTGCTCGGCCTCCGTGCCAGCCACGTCGCCAGTCACAAACAACAATCGTCGCGTCAGCGCCGGGGCGGTCGTCGCCAGGTGGTTGAAGAACTGCATGCCGTCCACGCGTGGCATCTTCAGATCACACACAATCACGTCGTAGGCACGCGCCTGCGTCCGCGCGATCGCTTCTTCGCCATCGTTCGCGCGATCCACCTCAAACCCGGCGTCGCGCAGGGCATCTGCCACCGCCTCGCCGAGCGCCGGTTCGTCCTCCACCACCAACGCGCGCGTACCCACAGGGACGGTTTCCGACACCGGCGCGGCGGCCGGACTCTCCGGCGCCTTGACGACGGTGCCTCCCGACGGCAACTCGAGGACAAACACGGCGCCCCCGTCAGGCGCCGAGGCGACCGAGATCCGACCGCCGTGTTCCTGCGCGATCGCGTACGCGACGGTCAGTCCAAGCCCCGTACCCTTCCCGACCGCCTTTGTCGTAAAAAACGGGTCGAAGATCTTTTGCTGCACATCCTCCGGCACCCCGGGCCCATCGTCGCTCACCTCGATGAGGACCGCGTCGCGATCGGGTTCGTGCCACGACCGCAACACCATCAGACCGCGGCCGTTGGCGCCAAGCATTGCGTGTTCGGCGTTGATGACCAGGTTCAGGAGGATTTGTTGAATCTGATGGGGATCGGCAAAGACGGGCGGCAGGCCCGCTGCCAGCGCTTCAACGATCGCCACGTTGGACACGCGCTGTTCGTAGGCGCGTAGCGCGAGTGTATCCCTGACCACCTGATTGAGATCCACCATCGTGCGCGTCGTGTGCCGCTTGCGCGCAA
Source organism: uncultured Solibacteraceae bacterium (assembly GCA_964479175.1). GTDB lineage: Bacteria > Acidobacteriota > Vicinamibacteria > Vicinamibacterales > SCN-69-37 > SYFT01. The sequence goes on from CAYZLT010000003.1 coordinate 16,780, forward strand.
ACGTCTGGAGATTGCGGACGATGCGCGCGGCGCGTTCGGCCGCGTTGTGAATCGCATCAATATCGCGCCGAGTGTGGTCGTCGTGCCGACGACCGGCGAGGCGTTCGGCGCAGGCGAGAATCGTCGCGAGTGGATTGTTGAGTTCGTGTGCCACGCCCGACATGGTCTGGCCAAGTGAGGCGAGTTTCTCCGCCTGTGAGAGCTGGTGAAAGACGTCGCGCGCCTGGTCTTCGAGTTTTTTCCGTTCACTGACGTCGCGCATGACGGCCTCGATGCGCAGGACCTGCCGATCGGCCGCCACGGCTTCTGCACGAGCGGTCACCTCAACCCAGAAGCCGGCACCATCAGCGCGGCGGAGTCTCAACAAGTGATCGTGTGCGGCACCGTCGCGACGCAGGAGCGCCACGAATCCTTCGCGGGCCTGGGAATCCACGAAGCGGTCTGGATCAAACGGCCGGACGTCGCTGGTTGGCCGCGCATCCTCCCAGCCAAACATCAATCGCAGGAATGGGTTGCCCGCCAGCGTCGCGGAGTCGTCCGGGCCGACCAGTCCGATGTACAGACCAGCGCGCAGGCCCTGGAAGAAACTGAGAAACGCGGAGTTGCCGAGTGTGGAAGGCACGGGAAACCGACTACAACTTACCATCTCGCATTACACTCGCACTGTTATGTTTTCGACACGAGTGCTTCAAGGACAGACGGCCATTATCACGGGCGGCGGCACAGGGATTGGTCTTGCGATCGCGGATGCGTTGGGCCGGGCTGGTGCCAACCTGGTGATTGCGAGTCGCAATCCGGAGAACCTCGCGAAGGGTGAGGCCACACTCAAGGCCGCGGGCCATTCGGTGGCCACGGCGACGGTGGACGTGCGCAACCCAGAGCAGGTCGATGCGATGGTCGCCACCGCGGTTGCGGCGTTTGGGGGTGTGGACATCCTCATCAACAATGCCGCAGGCAACTTCATCGCGCGTGCGGAGGACCTGTCACCGAACGGATGGAACGCGGTCATCGGCATCGTGCTCACCGGCTCGTTCTACTGCTCGCGAGCGGTCGGACGACATCTGATCGCGCGCAAGTCTGGGGGCGCCATCGTCTCCATTCTTGCCAACTACGTCTGGACGGGGAGTGCGGGCACCATTCACTCCGCCGCGGCCAAGGCGGGCGTGATGTCGATGACCCAGACGCTGGCGGTCGAGTGGGCCGGGCACGGCATCCGTGTGAACGCCGTGGCCCCAGGACCGATTGAATCGCCCGGCGCCGCGAAGCAGTTGTGGGACTCCCCCGAGGCGATCCAACGCATCACCGACATGGTGCCGCTGAAGCGCTGGGGCAGGCCGGAAGAGATCGCCAATGCCGTGGCGTTCCTGGTGTCGCCCTACGCGAGCTACATCACCGGGGATGTCATGACCATTGACGGCGGCGCATGGCTGGGTCGTGGAACGTTTGGTTTTATGCCGGAGCAGAAATAATGGCGACACTGTCCCGCATTGCCGATCTTGACGGCTCGTCATCTGGATGGGGTTTTTTTCTGTGCGCACGCAAGGAAGTGCGCACGGGCAAAGGCGGCGCGTATCTCGCCATCGTGCTGCAGGACACCTCCGGCGAAATCAAGGCCAAGGTGTTTCAGGACGTCGAGATCATGCGCGAGGAATTCGACGCCGGCGAATTCGTCAAGGTCCAGGCGCGTGGCAACCTCTTCAACCAAAAACTCGAACTGGTCCTCGACAAGATCCGCCGCGTCGACGCTCCGCGCGACGCACTCGACGGCTTCCGTGAGGAAGACTGCATCCCGTGTTCTCCGCGACCACTCGACGAGATGTGGCAGGAACTCCAGGGCCACATCGCCTCCATCGAGTCCTCCTTTATTCGCGAACTGCTGACGCGGGTGATGACGATGTATGGCGATCGGCTCAGGATCTGGCCGGCCGCACAAGCCGTGCACCATGCCTATCGAGGCGGTTTGCTCGAACACGTGCTGAAGATCGTCGACAGTGTGAAGTTCCTCGCGGAGTCGTACGACGCCAATCGTGATCTGCTGGTGGCGGGGGCCATCCTTCACGACATCGGCAAGCTGCAGGAGTTGTCGTACGGGGTGACCACGGAATATTCCGTCGAGGGCAATCTGGTGGGGCACATCACGATGGGCGCGCAGCTTGTGCGCGAAGTGGGGCTCGCCATCCCGGACTTTCCGGTCGATCAGCGCGTGCAGCTTGAACACCTGGTGTTGTCGCACCATGGCGCCAAGGCGCTCGGATCACCCGTCGAGCCGATGACGGTTGAAGCGTTCATCCTGGCGGCCGCCGATGACCTCGACGCCAAGATCCACCAGGTTCGCAAACACATCGAGACCGACGATTCGGATGGGCCGTTCACGGCCTACCACCGGCGATTTGAAAGGGTGCTGCTGAAGCCGGTCCAGAAGGCCAAAGGCGACAGGTCATAGGCCAAAGGTAAGGAAGTGTCACAACAAGGCAAATTTCTTATTATTTGTAATATATAAGAACTAAATTTATGTAATAGGCGTTTTGTGTAATAATACGACTGTGTATGACCTTAAAGACCCCATTGATGTCAAAATACTGACTCTCCTTCAGGAGAACGGTCGGGTGTCTCAGGTGGACATTGCCAAGGCTGTGGGTCTGGCACCGTCGGCGGTCCTTGAGCGGCTGCGGAAGTTGGAAACTCGGCAGGTGGTGCGGGGCTATACCGCGCTGGTGGATCCGCGCAGTGCCGGGTGTCCGCTGCTCGCCTTCATTGCGGTGCGCACCAACGAGGTGGGCGGGGAAGAGGACCGCGTTGGGGATGCGTTGGCGCGGGTGCCGGGCGTGCTTGAGGTGCATCACGTCGCGGGGGAGGACTGCTTCCTCGTAAAAATTCGCGCACGCGACACAGAACATCTTGGCGAGTTGCTCAAGGCCGGCGTCGGCCGCATCAAGGGCGTGCGCACCACGCGCACGACGATCGTGCTTGGCACCCACAAAGAAAGTACGCACCTCCAACTGGAGGCGGCGACTCCCGCCGTTGGCTGATGACACCCGTCGTTCGCCGCAACGCCTGGATTGCATTCCTCGCGGTCTGCATTATCTGGGGCACCACCTATCTCGGCATCAAGGTCGCACTCGAGACGATTCCGCCGTTTCTCCTGGGCGGCATTCGCTACCTCATCGCGGGGTCCCTGCTTGGCGCCATCCTTGTCGCGCGTGGCGAATCACTGCCGCCGCTCTCCGAGTGGGGCCATCTCGCGATGTTGGGCTTCCTCATGATCACGCTCGGCAACGGCGGCGTGAACTGGGGCGAGCAATATCTGGCAAGCGGGATCACGGCCGTCGTCATCGCGACCTCGCCCTTCTGGATGGTCGCCGTTGATGGGCTGTTTCCCGGAGGCGAAACACTCTCCGCACGGAAGTTCGCCGGGCTGGCCGTCGGCTTCAGCGGCATCGTATTGCTGGTGTGGCCCGACTTGACACTTGAAGGTGCCAATGGTCGTCAGGTGTTGCTCGGTGTGCTCGCGCTGCAGATCGCGTGTGCCGGGTGGGCCATCTCGTCCTCGTACACCAAACGACACGCCGTGACGCGGAACGTGCTCACGGTCGCCGCCGTGCAGATGTTTTTCGGCGGTCTCTTCATGCTGGGGATCGGCACTGCGGCAGGCGAGTGGTCGGTGATCAGCCTGAACCCCAGGACAGGTTCGGCGTTGTTGTATCTGATTGTGGCGGGCTCATTGGTGGCGTTTGCCGCGTATTCCTACGCCCTGCGCCATCTGCCGATTGCCACGGTGTCGCTCTACACCTACGTCAATCCGGTGATCGCGGTGGCGCTGGGGACATTGCTGCTGGGCGAACCGTTCAGATTCACCATGATCATTGCCGCGATCGTGATCGTCGCAGGCATCGCCATTGTGCGGTCCAGGCCGCCGCTTCGCGCCCGCGCCTGAGAGTATTCTAGTGAGCGCATGAGCGCTTCCCGGTTCCGCATCCTCACCCTCAACAACATTTCACCGGTTGGACTGGCGCGGCTCGACGCTGCGCGCTACGAGACCGGTACCACGATCGTCGATCCTGACGCGATGCTCGTGCGGTCTGCCGACCTGCACACCATGCCGATCGCCGACACGGTGAAGGCGATTGGTCGCGCCGGCAGCGGCACCAACAACATCCCGGTCCCGGCGATGACCCTACGCGGCGTGCCGGTGTTTAATGCCCCTGGGGCCAACGCCAATGCCGTCAAGGAACTGGTCATCGCGGGTCTCATCATGGCCTCGCGTTCCATTGGTCCCGGGTGGCAATTCGCGCGTGGTCTTGAGGGCGACGATGCCACGTTGCACAAGGCGGTGGAAGCCGGCAAAAAAGCGTTTGCCGGCTTTGAACTGTCGGGACGCACACTGGCCGTCATCGGACTCGGTGCCATCGGAGGCCGGGTGGCCAACGCCGGCGTTGCACTCGGCATGCGCGTGGTCGGGTTTGACCCGGCTCTCACCGTCGAGGCCGCGTGGCAACTCGATCCGCGCGTCACACACCTTCGATCACTCGACGAGTTGTTCACGGTGGCCGATTACGTCTCGCTCCACGTGCCGCTGATGCCCGCCACACGCGGTCTGGTCAGCGCGGGCCGTCTCCAGATGATGAGACCCGGTGCCGTCATTGTGAACTTTGCGCGCGAGGGCATCGTGGACGAGGCCGCGATAGTGGCCGCCCTGAACGCCGGCGCGCTCCACGCCTACGTCAGTGATTTCCCGACCGCCGCCACGACGCGCCATCCACGCTGTGTGACCTTGCCGCATCTCGGGGCCTCGACCGGGGAAGCGGAGGACAACTGCGCGGTGATGGTCGCGGATCAGGTGCGCGACTTTCTGGACCGCGGCGATGTGCGCAACTCGGTGAACTTCCCGCAGGTGATCACCGCAGGGCCCTTGGCACACCGGCTCGTTTATGCCGGGGCCTCCACATCCCCGCTCTCGTCAATGATGCTGGCGACGCTCGAGACCGCCGGGGTCACCGCCACGACATCAACAAGTGGCACGCGTGGCGACCTGGTCTACGGGGTGGTGGACACGGCTACGGAAGTGCCGGCCGCCGTGGTGGAGCAGCTGCGCCAGGTGGACGGCGTCTCGATGGTGCGGGTGATCCCGCCAGCCTAACGCGGGCCGAGCGCAAACGTCATGGTGCCGCGGAGCACCTGCGTGCCGTTCACCGTGGCCTTGCCGCTGAGCACCCCCATCCGGCTTCGGAGGCGTTTGACCACCGCTTCGATCTGCACGACATCGCCGGGATGGACGGGCCGGGGGAACCGTACGCGTTCGATGCCCATGAAAAAAATGAGTTTGTCGAGGTTTTCCGGCTTGGAGAGGATCAGGATGGCGCCGACCTGGGCCACCGCTTCCGTCAAGAGCGTCGGGGGGAACGCCGGGCGTTGTCCGGGCGCCGTGGACAACGACGCCTCGTTGTGCGAGATGTTCTTGATTCCGACGATCCGCTGGTCCGGTTCAAATTCCGTGATCCGGTCGACCAGCAGGAACGGATACCGGTGGGGGAGAATCCGCTCAATGGCGGCGTAGTCGAGGGGCAGCGTCAGGTCAGTCATTGCAGAGCGAACCAAGTATAATTACATGAGTCTGCCTTTGTCCGAACGTTCTTCCAGCCATCTGTCAGTCGGGTCCCACGAACGCGACATCCTGCTGACGCTGTTTGATCTGGGTCGCCAGGTCGCGTCGGTCATTGATCTCGACGAACTCCTGGAGAAAATTCCTGAACTCATCGGCCGGTTGATTCCGTTTGATGCGTTTGCCGTCTACCTCCTGGATGAAAAGCGCGGGGAATTGCGCATCGCCTATGCGGTGGGCTACCCCGATACCACGCACTACCACCCGAAGATGACCGAGGGGCTGGTCGGGCACGTGGTCACTCAACAGGAAACGGTGGTGGTCGGTGACATCGCCACCGAGCCGAACTACGTCGAAGTGGTACCGGGCATGGCCTCCACGGTGGCCGTGCCGCTGATTCACAAAAACAAGCCGGTGGGCGCACTCAATGTGTTGAGCCGATCGCGCGACATGTATTCGGAGCGCGATGCGGCGATCCTGCGCCAGTTTGGGGCGCACGTCGCCCTGGCGCTGGTCAACGCGCGCCTCTTTGAGCAGCAGCGACTGGACGCCGAGGCGTTTGAGACCCTCGCGGAGATCGGCCGCGATGTCGCGGCCCTCATGGACCTGGACGAGTTGCTCGCGCGCATCGCCCAACTGGCGCGGCGCGTGGTGGACTACCGGACGTTCGGGATTTTGCTGCTCAACGACGCAACACAGGAACTCGAGATCAAGGTCGCCGTGCAGTTTGGCGATCGCGTCGAACTTCCCAAAGTTCCGCTCGGCCAAGGGTTGGTCGGGTACGCCGCGCTGCACCGTGAGCCGGTCCTGGTGCCGGACGTCTCGAAAGACCCTCGCTACATCAATGTGGTGGACGACGTGCGGTCGGAACTCGCCGTGCCGATGCTCCTCAAGGATCGCTGTGTTGGTGTGTTTGACCTCGAGAGTCCGGAGCTCGACGCGTTCAGCAAGCGGGACGTCGAAATCCTCACGCTGCTGGCGAGCCAGGCTGCCGTCGCAATTGAAAACGCGCGTCTCTACGAGGAACTGACCGCGACCGAAACGCGGCTCGACAAGGAGTTGAAGTTTGCCCGCCGCGTGCAGGCCGCGCTGTTGCCGACGCAATTGCCCAAACGCCTGAAGGGTGTGGACGTCTCGGCGTCATTTTCGGCGGCGCGCGAACTCGGGGGCGACTTCTACGATTATCTCGTGCCCGAATCCAGCACGCTGATCGTCGCGCTGGGTGACGTCTCAGGCAAAGGCGTCCCCGCAGCCCTCTACAGCGTCTTCGCAGGGGAGTTGGTCCGCGGCCGCACCTTCCGTCGACGGTATGTGCCAGAGCGGTCCTCTCCTGCCGCCGTGTTGATGTCGATCAACACGATCCTGCATGAGCGGCAACTCGAGGAGTACTACTGCACACTCTGTTACACGATCTTTGACCTTAAACGCCGCACGGTCACACTGTCGAACTCCGGTGTGCCGTATCCCGTTCGTGCGACCGGTGACTCCTGCGCGTTGATTGAAGCGCCAGGTGTGCCGCTGGGCTCGTTTCACGGCATGACCTACGACGAAGTCACGTTCCCGCTCGCGTCAGACGATGTGTTTGTGTTTTGTTCGGATGGCGTGACCGAGGCGATGAATCGCCGGGGTGATGAATTCGGCAGCTCGCGGTTGTGTGAGGTGGTCGCGGCCACCCGTCATCTCACCGCCAAGGAAATCGTGCACTCGATTGTGGAAGCAGTGGATGCGCATCGGGCCGGGTTCCCGCCCAACGATGACACGACCGTGGTGGCGGTCAAATTCACGTTTCCACCGGCCGTCTGACGGTCCACTTACTTCGACTCATTTACGAAGCCGCCCGGACATCAGCCCACGATCCATGGGGTGCTTTGCGATGCCAGCGCCTGCCTGTCGTTACGTTCCGACACAAGTGCCGGAACAAGATAGACACACTCCATGTGACGCCGGGCGGCTTCCGTGTAGTGTGTAATCAAGAGCCGTGCCGTTTGAGGGGATCAAAAAAACAAAGGCTTTCTGGCGGGCCGAAAGTCAATGGCCAGGAATGGGGGCACGGTAGGCCCGTCGGCCCGACCTCTGGGGTAGGCAGCTAGAGGGCTTCGGCGGCGGGACGCGCAGCAACGACGGTGGCTGATGGCAGCGGGGTGATGACTGCGGCCAGTTGGGCAGCAATGACCCGGGCCAGGGGTAGTGTGGACCCGTCGGCAGCCTCGCCACTGACTTCCGCCGCGAGCACACCCACACACCCTGACGCGCCGATAAGCGGCACCGCGAGGGCACCTGAGCCGCCCGGCGTCGAGGCGGGGATCACCTGGGGCTGCATCGTCCGGCACGCCACCGACGTGACGTTATCTGCGCCGACCGCGATGGTGCCGAGGCGCTGCACCATGCGATCCGAGTAGCCGTGTGAGAGCGACAGCTGGAGCGTCTCCCGCGCCTCATCAATGACCCACAACACGAGGCCCTTGGCACCGAT
>CAYZLT010000003.1:24861-51522 GCA_964479175.1 uncultured Solibacteraceae bacterium
CGCGGGCAGATCCCGCCCGTCAAGCAATCGCGCAATATCCACACACACGTCCGCCGCATCGCCGATTTTGAGCGCGGACCCGCCTTCGCCAAGGCTACGGCGGCCAAGCCCTGTCGGACTTTGGACCCCGGGGGGATCCTGAACCTCAAGGGGTGCCTCGACCACTGCTGCCTGCGGTGTGTCTACGCGTCTCCGTCGTCCGGCAAACAACACGAGTCCCAGCAGTAGGAACACGGTTCCGCCGACCACACCCGCCTGGTATTGGCGAATCGTCAACGCCTCCTGACGATTGGCCTGAATTTCGGCGTCCCGCGCGGTGGCGACTTCGGAGGAGAGGCGGACGAGCATCTCCAGACTCTCGACAAAGATCACGTCGGAGGCCATCAGTCGCTGCTCGTTGCCGACGTAGTTGCGCGCGCGCCGATCGGACTTTCGCAGGGCAGCCAGTTGTGTCTGCGCGGCACTGAGTGGCGCCACGGCATCGGGATGGCCCACGCGCTGGCGTTCAGTGAGCACTTCTTCAATCTGTGCCGTGACCTCATCTACACGCGTCATCCAGAAGTCCGGGCCCTGGCCAGCGGCCACATACCCGGCCTGCGCGGCGCGGACGTCAGACAGCGCCATCTCCAGTGCCGAGAACTGGCGGGCGAGTCGGTCTTCATTGGTGCGGAGGTCGAGGGCGTTTTGTTCGAACTGCCACGTTTGATACGTGGCGCCGCCGACAATCAGACATCCCAGGAGTGCAGGAAGAAGGGAGCCACGCATGGTCGGCATGGAACGTTACTATAACACCGCCTGCCATGAAGCCATCCCGCGTCGCGGTCGTGATCAATCCGATATCCGGTCGCACGGGTTCGTACCCCGGCGAAGCCGACCGTCGTCGCGCGTTGATTGTCGACACGGCTGCCGAGATGGGGATCGCGGTTGACGTGCACATAACGACCGGCTCTGGGCACGCGCGCGATCTGGCGCGCACGGCCCGCGAGACTGGAGCCGAGGTGGTCGTCGCGATGGGCGGTGACGGCACCGTGAACGAGGTGGCGCAGGGGCTCGTCGGCGGCGACGCAGCACTCGGGATTGTGCCGTGTGGATCAGGTGATGGACTTGCCCGGGGACTGGGGTTGCCGAGGGACCGTCGGGCGGCGTTTGAGGTGGCACTCACCGGAGTGACCTCCCGCATGGACGTCGGCTACGCCAACGACCAGGTGTTCCTCAATGTCGCGGGCGTCGGGTTTGACGCCGCCGTTGGGCAGTTGTTTGCCGCCAGAAAAACCCGCGGCGCACTGGGCTACGTCGTCAAGAGCGTGTCGCTCGTGTGGTCGTACGAGGCACCCTACTATGAGGTGGCGTGCGACGAGGCGAGCCGGTCGGGCCGCAAATTTCTCATCGCGTTTGCCAATGCGCCTGAATATGGCAACGGCGCGGTGCTTGCGCCTGATGCGGACGTGCGCGACGGAGTGCTCAATGTGCTGATCGTGGACGCCGGCAACCCCGCGAGTCAGATTTGGCGTGCACGCCGCCTCTACTGGAATCGTCGTGCCCAGGCCACCGGGATGGAGCGGCTACAGACCCGCACGGCGCGGATTACGAGCGACCACATCGTGTATCACCTGGATGGTGAAGTATTCACCACCGACGGAGCACTCGACATCCGTGTCGAGCGTCAGGCGTTGGCGGTCAGGCTTGTGGGTTCCTGAATTAGACGAGTTTGAGCGGGATGACGTCGGCTCGGGGAATGGGTCCGAAGTCATCGCCAAACTTGATGGGCGGCAGATCCTGGAACATCGTGTCCCACTTGCCGCGCTCCATCGGGTTCGACTCGTCCATGTACTGACGGGCCGACACCGGTCGCGCAAACGCCAGATCCGCGGTGGCGGCGTAGCCGGGCACCGACGAAAGCTCGGTCGCGATCGCCTGCCGGACGGCGCTGGCCGTGGTCTGCGAGACGGTCGCGCCAAACGCCACCGCCACCTTCGAGAGAATCTGCCAGTCTTCGGCGGCATCTCCGGGCGGTGTGATCACGCGCGAGACCGGCTGCACCTGGCCGGTCGCGTTGATCATCGTGACATCCTTTTCAACAAACGCGCACCCTGGCAATACGATGTCGGCGACCTCCGTGAGGGTCGAATGCAGGACGCCCTGCACGATGAGTGTGCCGATCTTGCCCGATGCCTTCGCCGCCACAACCCAATCGGTGTCGCCGATGGATCCATCCGGACCAGGGTCGATCACATAGAGCAACTTCACGGCACCGGTGTCCACCGCGGCCCGGAGGCCTGTGACATCAGCGGGCCCATCCGTCGCGCCAAGCGTGAAGCCGAGGTCTTTGGCACCGCGCAGATTCGGCGCATCAACCGCCGGAATCGGGAACTTGGTGTTGGCTGGCTGCGGCTTCGGACGATGACGCCAGCTGAATGTCACGCCGCCGGTGAGACCGGCGAACTGCTTGAGCATGTAGAGCTCTTCGAGCGACGTGTGGCCCGACACCAGCACACGCGACTGCGAGGCGCCTGCCGCATCCACCGCGCTCTTGACCGCGATCAATGCGTCCGTCCATGGCGTTGCGTCGAAGCCGCGACTGGAGCGCACGTGCGGCTGCAGCAACCGACGGTCGCTTTCGATCCAGTGGTAGTCAAACCGGCCGATGTCACACATCCAGTACTGGTTGACGTCGGCGTTGAACCGTGGCGTCATGCGCACGAGTTGTGTGCCCTTGGCCCACTCGGGTTTCGCCTTGATCCACGCCGTGGTGTTGCAGCCCTTTTCGCAGAACGTGCACGTGGTGTCGACCGCCATCGGGTTGTCCCAAGGGCGCGACTTGAATCGGTAATCACGCGTGGTGATCGCGCCGACGGGGCACACATCAACCAGGTTGCCCGAGAGCAACGAGACCACGCCACGTTCTTCGAACGTCGCAATTTCGCTGCGCACGCCGCGCTGGAACACGCCGATCTGGGCGTCGCCGTCCACTTCCTTCATGAACCGCTGGCAGCGCGTGCACATGATGCAACGGTTGCGGTTGAGCAGCAGGGTCGGACCAAAATCCACGTCGGCCTTGACGCCTTCGCCGTCAAACACGCGGCGCGGGAATTCCATGCGGCTGCGTTCTGGACCGTACGAATACGAGTAGTCCTGCAGGGGGCACTCGCCACCCTTGTCACACACCGGGCAATCGAGTGGGTGGTTGACGAGCAGAAACTCAAACACGCTGGCGCGCGCCGCCTCAACCTCGGGTGAGTTCGTCGTCACCACCATGCCTTCGGTGCACATCGTCGAACACGACGTCTGCAACTTCGGCATTTTCTCGATCTTGACGATGCAGACGCGGCAGGAGCCGTCGACCTGCAGCCCAGGGTGATAGCAGTAGTACGGCACATGGCCGCCACCGGCATGCACCGCTTCGAGGACTGTCTTTCCCTTGGGAACCGTGACCGACTGGCCGTCGATCGTCAGCGTGACCGTTTCCATAGCCTTGCAATTCTATCTCAGCGGCGGACGGGGACGAGGCCGAGGTCGTCACGGGTATCGATCTGTCGCACTGGGCCCGGCACCGGGAGCCGGGCCTCGTGGACCGCGCCGTCCACGCGCAGCGACGCGTGGCCGGTTTGGCCGTTCTGAAACTGCATGGTGATGAGCAGCGGGAAGTCGAAGGTATCGCCCGTTTGCTCGATTCGCACAAAGACGTGGGCGCCGTCGGGGTCCATGCGCCAGCTCAGCCGGACCTGGGGCAGGGTGTATCCGAGGATCCAGCGCTCAAAAAACCGGCCAAGCGGGATGCCTGCCTCGGCCTCGAAGGCCACCCGCAGGTCGTCGGTGCCCGCCTTCTGGAAGCGATGGGCCTGATAAAAACGCCGGACCCCCCGCGCAAACGCCTCGGGGCCGATCAGCCGCTGCAGCATGTGCAGGACCACGGCGGACTTGTTGTAGACCAGCCCTCGAAAAATGCGGCCATCACCCTGGATATGGCCAAGCCGGTAGCCCATGTGCACGGGACCGTGTTTGGAGAGGTCCATCGCCGTCGTCCGCATCTGGCTGAAGAGTTGCCGTTCCACGTCGGGGCCCCGGTCATGGCCGGCGTACATGGCCGCGAAGTATTGGGCGAGTCCCTCGCTCAGCCATTGCTCGTGGTAGTTCTTCCAGCCGATCGCCTGGCCCCACCACTGGTGGGCAACTTCATGCGCCAGGAAAAAAAACGGGTGCCCGTTGAGTGCCACCGGATCGTCGCGCCACGACAGGGTCGTCGGCAGCGTGGGCTGGTTCCAGATCGCGAAATAGGCCGGGCTGTGACCGCTGGGCAGTTCCGCGTCCAGTGTGGCCAGCGTAAAGTTGGGATACGGCGCCTCACCAATCGTGGTCGCGTAGAACTCCATAATATCGGCGACCCGATCGGGCAGTGGGCGGCTGCTGCGGAGCAATCTGGGAGTCGAGACGACATCCACCGTCACCGCTGCAGTGGCGTCCGCGCCGCCCTGCGCCATGTGCGCCATGTGCGCCATGTGCGCCATGTGCGCCATGTGCGACGGGGCGATCTTGGGTGCCGCCACCGAGCGGCTGCCCACCGGCACGAATCGACTGATGATCGCGCCGACGTAGCGGAGGGGGCGATCGGCGAGAAACTGCACGGTGCGTTCCGCGCGCGAATCGCCGCTGCGTCCAGGCCCTTGGGGGCTCGGCGTCACCGTGGAATTGATGAGGCTGCCGCTGGCCACCACCTGAAACTGCGCCGGCACGGTGATTTGAATGGCGGCCGTCGCAAAGTCGGTGACGGTGGCCTGCGGATACCAGAACGTGCGGTTGGAGTAGAGGAATCTCGGCTCTGGCGGAATGATGATGTCCTGGAGCCCGGCAGGGTTTGGTGCACCCTGGGCCTGCTCGTCTGCGTCCACCCTGAGGGCTTCGCGATCCACGGACTGGGACGGCAGGCGGCCCGAGTAAAACACGTCGAGCACCAGTTCGCTGCCACGGGGCAGCGCTCGTGGAAGACTCACGAGGACGCCACTTTGCCCGGTGACCCGCAACGTGAGCACGCGACCCAGGTCTGGTGAGGAGATGGACGATACCGACAACGACTCCGCGAGCTTGAGTGACAACGTGGCGAGGTTGTCCACCTTGGTGCGGAGGCGAAGAGATCCGCGGCCGCTGATCCAGTCGCGTTCCGGATCAATCTTCACGTCGATCGCATAGTGCTCGACGTCGTAGGCCGTCGCGTCATCTTCGGAGTAGAAGGGACCACGTGTCTCGAGGCGCTCAGGCGACGCATACACGGAGATGTTCCGACCCCGCTGCCGATCAAACAACGAGACGTCCTCCGCATCGTCGCCCGACCGAACGTACGTGAGGTTGCCGTGTCGGCGCGTGCGGAGTTCTGCAAGGACATCGCCCATGGGCGGCAACAGCGACCACTTGTCGCCGGTGAGATCGCCCAGGCTGAGCGTGTAACTGCGACGCCCGTATTCGTCGAACACCTGTCGTGCCCTGGCCACATCACCCGGGTTGACCGGCACGGGCGTGAAGTGTGCCGGCGCGATGCGTGCGTCGAATTCCGCCGGACTCATGCGAATAAAAAACGCTTCAAGTGGTGTGTCGATCGCAGGTGTGCCGCCGAACGCTCGAATCTGCACCTGCTCTGCCGGATCGGCCGGGGCAAACAACATTTCGCCCTTGCCCCGGAACACCAGTGCGGTGTTGCCGTCGTCCACCCGCCCAAAAAAAGCGATGCCCGAGGCGAGGCGGACCGTGAGCCCCGGGGCGGTGAACGTCAGATCCTTCACCTCAAACTGGTGGGCCACATCCAGCTCCAGTTGCACCAGGCCGTCGATGGACGCGATGGGGGTCGCGCCGGCGATTTCGAATGCGCCGTTGTCCGGGCCCGGTTGTACGAGCAGTTGCCAGGTCGCGATGCGGCCTACTTTGCCGCGACCCAGCAACATTTCAACGAGGACCAGGAATCCCGGACCGGTGGGCCGGCGATCCCGTTCGCGCACGGCGGCGAAGTTCTGGCCATCCGCGAACGAGGCGCCCGCGAACATGGAGCTTTCCGACGGGGCAATCGTGGTGGCGGTCAGTCGGCGGAATTCGTCGATGTTGTTGCCCGCGAGTGCGTTTTCCAGTTCCACGAGCAGGCGCACCACGCCGTCGGCCTGCATCGGTCGTTGGACGGGTTGTTGCGCTGAGGCCGTTGCCGTCAGGAGCAGGCCACACGCCACCAGCAGGCGCAGCGTGTTCACCGGGGAATCCTTGTCAGCACCGCCACGGTCAGGTCGTCGGCCAGTCGCACATCACCGGCATGCGCTTCCACCGCCGCGATCACCGCACGCGACAGCGCCTCCGGATCCCCCTCGGATTTGTGATGGGCGAGAATCGCTTCCAGTCCCGTGTCCTCAAACGCCCGACCGCTCCGATTTTCCGCCTCGGTGATGCCGTCGGTGTAGAGCACGACCGTGTCGCCTGGCGCAATCGTCACGCGACGGGCTTCGTAGGTTGCATGGTCAAACATGCCAAGCGCCATGCCGCCACCATCAAGGCGATCGATCGCTCCAGACACCCGTCGCACCAGTGGCGGGAGATGCCCGGCGTTCACGTACTCCAGGGCGCCTGTCGACGAGTCGTAGAGGCCGTAAAAAAACGTGATGAATCGCGAGCCCGGACTGTGTCGGCAGATCTGCACGTTCAAGCGTGTGATGAGCCGGACGGAGTCGAACCCTTCGTCCACCAGTGTGCGCAACATGGCGAGCAACAGGGCCATCAGGAGTGCGGCCGGACTGCCTTTGCCAGCCACGTCTCCGACCGCAATCATCAGGCGGCCATCAGCCAGCGGCATCACATCGTAAAAATCACCACCCACCGTATTGGCGGGGCGTGTGGTGCCAAACACGCGCGCGTCACCAGACGTATGTTCGCCGCGCGGCAACATCGCGATCTGAATGTCGCGGGCGATCTCGAGATCACTTTTGAGCGACAGCCGGTCGGCCACTTCCATCAACACCAGCAGGTGAATCGCGATGAAGGCCAGGATCATCCACGACGTGCCTTCGACCCATTGCGGCACCCACAGGTTCAGCGTGAAGGGCCAGAACAGCACCCGCACGGAGCCAAACCCGTCAAACAGATCAAGCAATCCGAACAGCAGTGAGACCACGGCGAAGCCGTAGAGCACACGACGGCCGGGCGAGAGGCGCATCGCAAACGCGATGAGAAAGAGGCGGGCGTGTGTGGGCCAGCGCCGATACCAGGGCGCTTCTGCGAGGGCGGCGAGATCCAGACCGCGGGAAAAGTAGTGGTAGGCGTCGGCGGTGTCGCGCGTGAAGAGTCGCTGGAACTCGGTACGGTCGAATCCCCTCGTGTATTCGTCGAAGAAACTCCGCGGCCTGCCCTTGTCCGCCATCAGATCAAGCCCAGCTCCGCGCCGACTTTCCTGAACGCATCCAGCGCGAACTGCAATTCGTCCTTCGTGTGGGTGGCCGTCACGATCGTGCGAACACGTGCCTTGTCTTTGGCCACGGTCGGGAACGCGATGCCCTGCGCGAAGACACCCTCTTCGAAGAGGCGATCGGACAATTTCATCGCGCGGCTGCCCTCACCGGCAAACACCGGCGTGATGGGGCTTTCCGAGATGCCCGTGTCAAACCCCATCGCCACCAGGCCGGCCTTGAAGAACCGGGTGTTGTCCCACAACCGATCGATGATCTCCGGTTCCTGTTCGAGCACATCAAGCGCTGCGAGACACGTCGCCGCCACCGACGGCGGGTGCGACGTCGAGAACAGGAACGGACGCCCGCGGTGACAGAGAAAGTCGATCAGGTCCTTCGAGCCGGCGACGTATCCACCCAAAGCTCCGATGGCCTTGGACAACGTGCCCACCTGGATGTCCACACGGCCGTGCATGTTGAAGTGGTCGACCGTGCCCCGGCCATTGCGGCCAAACACCCCACTGGCATGCGCATCGTCGACCATCATGATGCAGCCGAATTCTTCGGCGAGATCGCAGAGCGCCGGGAGCGGTCCGAGGTCGCCGTCCATGCTGAAGACGCCGTCGGTGATGAGCAGTTTTCGCTGTGAGGCAGGCAGGTCCTTCAGGATCGCCCGGGCCGCGTCCACATCCTTGTGCGGAAACACCTTGATCGCCGCGCGGCTCAGTCGGCACCCATCGATGATGCTGGCGTGATTGAGTGAGTCGGAGATCACGACATCCTCCTTGGTGAGGATCGACGACACCGTGCCCGCGTTGGCGGCAAATCCGCTCTGAAACACCACAACCGCCTCCGTCTGTTTGAAGACGGCGAGTCGGCGTTCAAGTTCCATGTGCAGAGTCATTGTGCCGGCGATCGTGCGCACAGAGCCCGATCCGACGCCGAAGTCGCGGATGGCCTGGATCGCAGCTTCGATCAGTTTCGGATGTGTGGTCAGTCCGAGATAGTTGTTAGACGAGAGGTTGACGACCGATCGGCCGTCGAACTGCGTGGTGGCCTGCTGCCGGCCTTCCAGGATTCTGAGTTTTCGGTAGAGACCCTGTTCGCGCAGCGAGTCGAGTTCAGTGGTCAGGTAGGCAAGCGGGTCCTGGCGCATGTAGAGCAGTCTAACCCGTCGCCGCAGTGGCTACTGCGTCTTCATGCGGAAGAGGTGGTCTGAGCCATCCTGCAGGATCTGCTCTGCGCCGCGTGCACGCAGCCAGTCAGAGACGACGGTCCGTCGGCTCGGAATGAAGGCTTCTTCCCGCACGAGGACGTGTGTGGCGCGTGTGCCGATCAAGGCGCGCCAGGCGGTATCCGGGTCCGATCCGACCATCGTGAATACATTCGAAAGCTTCCGTTGGCTCTGGGGGAAAAACCCTGAATATCCGTTCACAAGCGAACGCTTGTGGTACCCCGCATAAAACACGGAATGGAGATCCCAGGCCGGCGACCCAAATGGAAACTCCACGAGGATGACGGGATTTGGGTCATCCCGCAGGACCTTGTAGATGGGGGGCAGGTCATCGGCCATTCGCAGGACGCGAGGCGTGGCCTCGTATCCTTCCGCCACCAGCGGCGTGTTGGTCTGGAACGGCCCCGTCCACGACTCAAGCAGGAGTACAACGCCGGCCACCACAAGCACACCGAAAGCCGCACGCGGACGCCATCGGAGCAGGGCTGCCGCGCCGTATCCAGCCAGGCACGCCAGAAACAGCGCGACGAGCATGAGGTATCGCGCGGGCACACGCACCCCGTCAAAGCCCGGGACATACGCCACCAGCCAGGCATACGGTCCGGTGCCAATGAGATGGCCAGCGGCGGAGATCTGTGGGCCCAGTGTCAGCAGGGCCGCCAGAAGGGTTGAGAGCACAAAAAACCCCAGCAGCGAGTTGGGCACACCTTGGAAAAAAGTGCGCACACCCGGGGACACGATCACCAGGAGTGCCGCCAGCCACAGCGTTCTGAGCATGACCCCGTCCGCGTTCCGGTGAATCGCCCACGCGCCGTCGTAGGGAATCGGCAGCCCCCCCGTGGCCAGAAACACCAACACGCCGATCCCGTGCGCGACGACGAGCAGCGCGAGCATACCGACCAGGCACTGACGCCACGGCGGCAGCGCGGCCATCGCCCTCCTCTGGCCTTCCCGCATCGCGCGCCAGATGCCGACACACACACCCAGCAGCGCCAGGAGCGCGATGGTCACGCCCGGGAATCCTTCGCCCTCCGGGCGCGGTATGCCCGGCAGACGCTCGCCCCACAACCACGACCAGCCCGACGCGGTCACAAAGGCGTGCGTGTCGGCCGAGAACATGACGATCTCACCCGCGTCGCGGACACCCACATCGCCCGACTTGCGTACTTCGAAGTACGGATCAAGGAACGGGTAGGTAGCAGCCAGCGCGAGCAGGCCGGCCATCACCCACGTGCGCCACATCTGCCAGTCACGCAACCGACCACGCGACGCCATTTCGTAGACGACGTAGAGCCCGACAAAGGGGGCAAAAAACAGCAGGTAGTACCCGCACGAGAGGTTCTGCAGCACCAGTGCTGCCGTGCCGCCGACCAGCGGGGCCCGGCGACCCGTCTCGAAGTAGCGCCGGTATCCGTAGAGCACAAACGGCATCCACTGGGCGGAGAGCACCTGCAGGTGCGAAAACTGCGCAATGCGGTACGGAGCAAACGCAAACGCCAACCCGGCCACAAACCCGGCCGTCGCGCTGCCGGTCAGCGACCGCACCAGCAAGAACACGCCGAGACCCGACAACACAAACGTCGAGAGGAACAACAGGTTGTAGGCGAGCACCACATTGTCGGTGGCCGCAAGCACCGGCAGTGCCTGCACCATCTGCGGCACCAGATGTTCGGAGTAGGCGATGGTCAGTGGCTCGGGGTAGAAAATATTCCCGTCCCAGAATCGGTTCAGGGCGGAGAAGTCCCCAGAGAAGAACGACAGGACCTGACCTCCGGTCCACATGAGCACCCAGCTGTTAAACAGCGGGTCGCCCATATCCCACGCGATCTCACGATGCATGACCGTGGCCAAGGGCCACGTGATGATCACCGCCGCGACCAGGTACAGGGCCGCCGCGATCCAGGACGTGAACCTACTGCGGTGACCAGCGGGCATATCGCAGGATGGTCCACGCTGCCTGCACGGCGTCTTTGAGACCGATCTTCTTGCCCTCGGCATACGTGCGGCCGTGATACGAAATCGGCACTTCGTAGATGCGCGCACCTAGCCGCGCCACCTTGCACGTCATTTCGGGCTCGACACCAAAACGCTGCGATCGCAGATCGAGGCGTTTCGCCACATCACGGGTGAAGGCCTTGTAGCAGGTCTCCATGTCCGTGAGGTTGAGGTCGGTCACCGCATTGGACAACAACGTCAACATCTTGTTGCCCACCGAATGCCAGAAATACAACACCCGATGCCCGTGTTGGGACCCGAGAAAGCGCGATCCGAACACCACGTCCGCATCACCCCGGAGAATTGGGCGCAGCAGGTTGGGATATTCAGACGGGTCGTATTCAAGATCGGCATCCTGAATGAGCAGGATGTCGCCGGTGGCTTCCTTGAATCCGCGCGCGACCGCCGAACCCTTCCCTTGGTTGGGCGACTGCGTGAACACCCGGATGCCGTCGCGTCCATCCATCGTGGCCAGGATCTCCCGCGTGCCATCCGACGAGGCGTCGTCGACGATGATGAGTTCCTTGGTCAGGCCAGGGATTTCGACCGCAAGTACGCGTCGAACGATTTCCTCGATGGTGCGCCGTTCGTTGTAGGCGGGCATGATGATCGAGAGCTTCATGCGAGAAAGTCTGCCGTGAACGAGGCGATGTCATCGTAGATGGTGGACAACACGTCAGGTCTCGCGAGAAAGACCACGCGGAAGAAGCCCTGGTCTGGGGGCAGACCAAACCCGGAGCCATAGACACACAGGATGCCGGTCGCGCGCAGGAGTGCGAGCACGTAGTCCTGGTCGGTCACACCCGGGGGGAGCTGCACCCTGGGCATCGCGTAGAACGCGGCCTGTGGTGCCACGCACGTCATACCAGGAATCGTGTTCAGGCGGTCGACCGTGAGGTTCGCGCGCGTTACCAACTCCCGCACAAACGTCTTCTGGTACGAACGGTCACCGGTCAGCGCCGCGTGAATGGCGTATTGCATCGGTCCCGTGCTGCAGAGGCGTCCGTCGGCGAGCTTTTTGATGGCGGCGAGGACGTCGTTGAGCCGTTCCGATCGACCCACTGCGAGCCAACCGGCCCGCCATCCCGGCGCCACGTACGCTTTCGACAACGAGGAAAACGACAGAATCGGCGCATCCGGCGCGAGGCTGCCCAGCAGCGGCAGCGGAGCGTCGAATCCGAGATCGCCGTAGACCTCATCGGCCAGAATCGGGACGCCCGACTTCTCCGCAAGATCAATCAATGCTCGTCGTGTGGACTCCGGGTAGACCGCGCCCGTCGGGTTGTTCGGATCGATGACAACGATGGCGCGGGTGCGGGAGGTGATTTTGCTGGCGAGGTCCTGGAGGTCGGGCTGCCAGTGATTGTCGGGATCGGTTTTGTAGAAGACCGACTGGGCGCCGAGTTTGCCCAGGACCGCGGTGTAGAGCGGGTAGGTCGGCGTGGGCACCAGGACTTCGTCGCCCGCGTCGGCCAGCGCGCCGAGTGCCAGTTCGATACCCTCAGAGGTGCCCGCGGTGAGGATGATCCGGTCGACCCCGACCGGCATGCCGCGCTGTTCATATTTCGGCGGCCACCGCTTCGCGGGCCGGTGTCACTCCCACCGACGGCGTGTAGCCGTTGTGACCGTCCCGCATCGCGCGCTCGACGGCTTCGATCAGGTGCGGTGGCGTGGTGAACCCGAACGGGATTGGGTCGCCGATGTTGAGATACCGGACCGTGCGGCCCTGCGCTTCCACCTTGCGGGCTTCCGCCACCACGTTGCGGATGGCGTAGGTGAACCCGTGAATACGTGCGGCAACTCGCACTTGCGCCTGCGTCGGCATGTTGGGGATCTTATCAGGGGTCCAGGGTCCGACGGGGTCCACGGTTCATGGCTCCCTTTAGAATCAATTCTTGGCTAACTTCTCCATTGCGCCGATGAACGTATCGACTTCATCAAGTGTCGTGTAGACATTTGGTGTGACTCTAACGCCCGCATACTCCGGCTTCTCGGCCGGACCCACGGTGATGGGCGTCGCGATAATGCGGTGGTCGGCCCAGAGTTTCGACACGATGTCGCCGGGTTTGATGCCGTCGATGCCGACCGTGGCGATGGCGCAGGAGTGAGCCGGGTCGAGGCTCGTGTGCAGTTGCATCCGCGCATGGGTCGTGAGCCGTTCCGCCCACCGGGCCTTCAGGTATCGCAGCCGGGCGGCCTTGCGTTCGATGCCGATCCCGCGATGGAAGACGAGGGCCTCGGCGATCGCGTTGTGGTTGGCCGCCGGGTGTGTGCCGATTTCCTCGAATTTCTTGATGCTGGTGTTCATCGACACCGGCGGCGGCTGCAGTGCCCAGGTCGGGGCGATGCGATCCGGCCGGACGTACAACAACCCGGTCCCGATCGGCGCGAGCAGCCATTTGTGCAGGCTTGAGCCGTAGTAGTCGCAGTCAAAATCCGTGATCTTGAAGGGGAAGTGGGCGTAGGCATGGGCGCCGTCCACAATGGTCAGGATGCCGCGGCGACGGGCCAGGTCACAGATGTCTTTGACCGGAAAGATGTGACCGGTGAGATTGGTGATGTGGCAGAAGTGGATGACCTTGGTGGCCGGCGTGATCGCCCGCTCGAAGCGTTGCACGAGATCGGCTTGCGTCGGCGGCACGGGGAACGTGATCTTTGTGAGTTTGATCCCGTCGCGAGTGACCCGTTGTTCCCACGTCTGCAACATGCGGCCGTAGTCCTGATTGGTCGTGAGCACTTCGTCGCCGGGTTTGAGATCGATGCCCAGTTGGGCCGTCTGCAATGATTCACTGGCGTTACGTGTGATCGCGATCGTGCTCGGGTCGGCACCAATGTCCTGCGCCAGCGTACGGCGCACACTCTCCATGTTCGGCTCCAGCACCTGCCACATGTGGTACACCGGCGCCTGGTTCGAGATGTCGAGATAACGCTTGAGCGCCTCATGCACGACGCGCGGACTCGGGCAGACTCCGCCGTTGTTGAGGTTGATGATCGTGCGGTCGAGTGTGAAGCCCTCCTGCACCTCGCGCCAGAAGTCTTCGTCCTTGGCGAGATCGATCGGTGAGCGGCCGTTTTGCGCCGCGCTGGCCTCCAGGACACGCGGGAGCGCGGCGAGGTTGTAGGAGGCCAAGGCGGCGAAGCCCGTGGCGTGACTCGTCCGATGAAGGAACTGGCGTCGGCTCAACATGAGGTCTCCTTCGAATTTTGTGCCCAAAAACACGCGGATCATAGCCCGGATGGTGGCACAATACCCTCTGAAAGAGCCGACCAAAGGGGGCAGTGTGAACGGACTTGGCCTGATGGCGCTTCGGCTGGTCCTGGCCGCAGTGTTCATCGCCCACGGCGCAAATAAGCTGTTCGGCCTCTGGGCCGGGCCTGGGATTGGTGTCGGTGGTCCTGAGACGACCGCGCAGTTTTTCGCCGCTGTCGGCTTGGAACCCAACTTTGCGCTGGCGGTTCTGGTCGGGGGCGTCGAGTTGCTCGGCGGCGTTCTCCTGACCATCGGCTGGTTCACCCGGGTCGCCGCACCCGCCCTCATCATCGTCATGGGCATCGCCATCTGGAAGGTCCACATGCAGTGGGGCTTTTTCCTGAACTGGATGTCTGCGCCGGACCGTGGGCAAGGGATCGAGTTCCAGATCGTGCTGATTGGCGCCCTCTTGTGCCTGACACTGGCCGGGGCCGGGGAATGGTCGATTGACGGCACCCGCGAAAAAAGCGCGGCCTCCAGGGCTGCGGGCAGAGCGCGGCTCCGAGGCAAACTCTAACGGTCCGCGGTCCGACAGGGTCCACGGTCCAGGGTCCTTCCATGAATCTCACAAACAAAGTTGCGCTCATTGTCGGCGCGCGACGGATGGGCGATGCGATCGCGCATGCACTGGCGTCGCGCGGGGCAGATGTGGCCATCTCATACCGCCGCTCACAGACCGAGGCCGAGTTGGCATCCGGCCTCGTTCGTGGCTTGGGACGACGCTCGTTTGTGCTGCCATGTGACATTGCCGACGCCGCTGCGGTCCAAGCCATGGTGGATCAGGTCGCATCCGACATGGGCCGGCTGGATGTGCTGGTAATGCTGGCCTCGCGGTATGACCACGTGCCGTTTGACGAGCTCACCGTTGAGTCCATGGACCAACAACTTGGCGTGGATATGCGCGGAACGTTTCTCTGTATGAAGGCCTGTGTGCCACACATGCGCGCAGCCGGCGGCGGCCGGATGATCACCTTCAGCGACTGGACCGCTGCAAGCGGACGACCACGTTACACGGGGTTTACCGGGTACTACGTCGCCAAGGCCGGCGTGAAAGCGTTGACCGAAGCCTTTGCGCTCGAGCTGGCCCCTGACAATATCCTGGTGAACTCGATTGCGCCGGGTCCGGTCCTCGCCCCCGAGGCGTTCACCCAGGAGGCCCGTCAACGGGTCGAGGATGCGACTCCGCTCGGCCGCTGGGGTGGCACCGAAGAAATTGCCAAAACTGTGATCGCCCTCGTTGATTCAGATTTCATGACCGGTGAAACCGTCCGCGTCGATGGCGGTCGTCACCTGCGGTAGAATCCAACCCTCTCCAAGGAAGTCTTGATCATGTCAACTTCCCGCATTGTTGTAGGCGCGCGCCTCCGGCGAACTGCAGTCGGGATCCAACATGGGCAAGGGGCAGATGGTGGCCGCCGATATGGTGCTCACGCCCTACGTGCAGTTTGCCGACAACAACGCCGGTGGCGTCGGGGCTGCGGCCGGCGGCATTGGTCGTCGCCTGGGTGTCGGTGTATGGGCGGCCTCGGAGCGTATTCAAGTTCCGCGGAAGGCAAGGTCATTGCGGCCAGCCTCCTCGATAACTTCAACGGCATCGTCGTCAAACTCCGCGCCAATGCGTCGATGCGACCGATGTCGGCAGATGCGGTGGCGGCCCTAACGGGTGGCGCGCCTGCGGCAGGTGCCGGTTTCAACGAAGGGGATGTCGTCAACGTGAAGGTCGCGCTTATCGCGAAGTGAGTCGTTACGCGGTGAAGGCCGCCTCCATGGACTCGAGAGCGCCCTCGATTTCCTTGCGGTCGCGCGCAAAACAGAACCGCAGGTAGCCTTCACCGCGTGCGCCAAAATCGACGCCGGGGACCGAGCCGATTCGCGCCCGTTTGATGAGGAACTCGGTCATCGCCCATGACTGCGACTCCGGTGCGTTCGGCAGTGGCGACGTCCACGCCGGGTCGATCTTCACAAACGCATAAAACGCACCGGCTGGATGTGCACCGGTCATCAAGCCCTTCGACGCCTTTGGCAACTTCTCATAGAAGATGTCGCGCCGCGCCGCGATCTCCCGACGGAATTCCTCGATCACGTCCTGCGGTCCTTCAAGCGCGCCGACGGCGCCGTATTGCCCGATCGACGAGACGTTCGCCGTCGTGCAGAACACCACCTTCTTCGCGCGATCACGAATGACGGGATCCTTGATCGCGAGATATCCAAGGCGAAGTCCCGTGATCGCGTAGGTCTTGCTCAGGGTGTACATCGCAATGGTGCGCTCGTACATGCCCGGCCACGACGCGATGCTGAGATGCTCACGCCCGTCGAACAGGAAGTCCTCGTAGGCCTCATCCGAAAAGACCCAGAGATTGCGTTCGGTCACCAGTGCCGCAAGCGCGTCAAGATCCTCACGGGTGAACACGCCGCCCGTCGGATTGCAGGGGGTGTTGATCACGATGGCCTTGGTCTTGGGAGTGATCAAGCTCGCCAGTTCCGCCATGTCCGGGCGCCAGCCGCGATTTTCGTAGAGTGGATACGGGACCGGCACCGCCTGCGCGGCCAGAATATTGCTGACGGTGGGCGGCCAGGCCGGATCGGGTATCAGGACCTGGTCGCCGGGCTCGAGCAACGCGAGGCACGCGATGTACTGCGCGTGAATGCCGCCGTTGGTGACCATCACCTCGTCAGAGCCCCCAATGGGGAGCCCGTTCTTGGTCCGCATTTTCTCGACCAGCAGGTCCAGCAACGGAGGAATGCCCGTGGTCTGCACGTAGTGCGTCCGATTGTCGGTAATGGCCTTCTGGAGCGCGGCCTTGACCGAGGCCGGGGCATCAAAACTGACGTCGCCCTGGTCGAGCCGGAAGGGGCGGTCAACCGAATACATCATGTCGCGGATGCGGATGATGCCGGAGAAGGGAACCGAGTCGAGAAACTGAGCCATTCGGGAGATGATAACGTGCGATGGCTACTCCGCACCCGAAACACGCGACTGCTGATCATCTCGTGCTGGATGTGATCCGCGAACGGTGGAGTCCGCGTGCCTACGACTCCTCGAAAACGATCCCGCACGTCGAACTATGGCGGCTCTTTGAAGCCGCGCGGTGGACCCCGTCGTCACGTAATGAGCAACCGTGGCGATTCGTCGTGGTCGACAAGATCGCGCACCCGGCCGCCTACGCGGCCATTGTGGCAACGATGACACCCGGCAATCAGGCGTGGGCGCCTTTGGCCCCCGTCCTGATCGCGGTCGCCGCAAAACTGACGGTGGGAGAGTCGGCAGACGTCAACCGCCACGCCCTGTATGACACGGGACAAGCGGTGGCGTATCTGACCATTCAGGCCCAGTCACAAGGACTGGCCGCGCGGCAGATGGAAGGATTTGATCGGGTCGCGGCCGCACAGGTGTGTGAGGTCCCCTCGGACTACGATCTGGCCGCCGTGATCGCGCTCGGGTACCTGGGTCCACCCGACGTGTTGCCCAATGAAAAACACCGGCAACTGGAAGTCACGCCCAGGGTCAGGCGCGCTGCGGCCGATTTCGTCTTTGCCGGCACCTGGGCGACTCGTCTGTAAACGTCAACAGGCGCGCCACATCAGATTCACAGCGAGGCGTGGAGACATCAAGACGACGGGCCCCAGACCTCATCCCCATGGAACCCCATGGTCTCCATGCTGAAAACAATTCCCTGTTAGACGAGCGCGAGTATCCGCTCCAGCGTCTGGCGGGTTCCCTGAATCGGCAGGTTGGACAAATACAGGTGTCGGGCGCCGGCCCTGCGCAGCTCGCGGATTGATCGCGCACAGATCGCTTCCGCTGAATCACCCGCGCCAAATTCGGCGGTCAGCGCCTCTGCCGGCACCGTCAAAAACTGCTGCAGGACCGACAGGGTCTTTGGATTGGCGCTGCGGTAGTAGAACACGCCAAAGATGCCGGGAATGGCGACTCCCGCCGCCTGTTGCGCCGTCAGAAACGCGTCGACTTTCGGCAGGTCGTGGTGGGACACCACCTGGGTGAGATACAGCTCGCCTGAAAAACGCGGATCGCTGACGTACCCGACCTGCGTCTCGGCCCTCTGATGTGGATTTGCCCATCCCCCCAGTGTCAGTGCCGGGACGTGTGCGCGGATGTCTTCGCGCAGTTGCCAGGCGTGTTCTACACAACGCGGCGGACCAACGGACTTGTCACCACCCAGGACCACCAGCGATGGAAACCCCTCGTGCAGGGCTCGTTCGGCGTACCCGATGCAGTACTCACGGGTGTGTTTGGTCGTCAGAAACGGAATCACGTGGCTGCGGGCCACGTCAGTGCCGAGGTTATTCACCAGGTGCCGGAGGTTGTTCTCCTCCTTGGCGCCGACGGCGCTGTCGGTCAGGTAGACAAACATCCCCTGCCGGACCAGGCCTCGCACCGCATGGTAGGTGTCAATCCACGCATCCATCCCGGCCGCGGCACCGAGCTCGGCGCGGGGCGGCCGAAGTTCGACGGAGAGGACGTTCGGGGTGTTGGCGAGGGCTTCGAGCAGCGGATTCGGCACCACTCAAGAGTATAGACTTGCAGGCAATGGCCACCGCGTTGGCAACACTTCGCACGCTCGCGTGTGAGTCGCTCGCCCCCCATCCCACGCCGGTGGATCGCCTTGACCGTCTCCGTCAGCGCCTGGGTCCGGACACGCCTGCGCTCCTCATGAAACGTGACGACCTCCTGTCATTCGGGATGGGCGGCAATAAAGTCCGCAAACTCCAGACCGTGCTCGCCGACGCTCGCGCCGCAGGCGCCGACACCCTGATCACGTGTGGCGGTCTGCAATCCAATCACTGCCGCGTGACTGCCGCCGCAGGCTCGGCACTCGGACTGCGCGTCGTCCTCGTCGTCAACGGCGAGTGTCAGGCACGACCCACCGGCAACGCGCTCCTTGATCAACTGTTTGGCGCAGACGTTCGCCATGTCGCGTCGCGAGAGGCCCGCGCGACGACGATGGCGGCGGTGGCGGAAGAATTGACGACTCAGGGCCATCGGCCGTTTGTGATTCCACTCGGAGCCTCGACGCCCACAGGTGCTGCGGGCTTCGCGAAGGGTGTCGAAGAACTGCTCACGGCCGGCGTCTCTCCCACCGTGATCGTCCACTCCACATCGTCTGGCGGTACTCAGGCCGGACTCATCGCGGGATGTGCGCTGTTTGGTCTCAAGGCCAGGATCATTGGCATCAGTGCGGACGAATCCACCGACACCTTGTCCTCGATCGTGCGGGGCCTGCTCGAGCAGATGGGATCACTGCTCGGCGCGTCCGCCTCGGCCATCGGGCTCGATCGTCCGATCGAAGTCCTCGATACTTTTGTTGGCGACGGCTACGGTATTCCCACACCAGCATCACGCGAGGCACTGGAGCTGACCGCGCGTGCCGAGGGTATCGTGCTTGATCCCGTCTACACGGCCAAGGCGATGGCGGGGCTGATTCACTTGATTCGTTCACAACAGGTTGCGACCACGGATCGCGTGCTCTTCTGGCACACGGGTGGTCAGGCAGGATTATTTGCATGACACTGACGTTTTTTGGTGCGGCGCGCACCGTCACCGGTTCCAAATATCTCCTGCAGGCAGGCTCCATTCGCGTCCTCGTCGATTGCGGCATGTTTCAGGGACTGAAGTCGCTGCGCGAACGCAACTGGGAACCGTTCCCGGTGCCGGCGTCCTCGATCGATGTGGTCGTGCTCACGCACGCGCATCTCGATCATTGCGGACTGCTGCCACGTCTTGTCGCACAGGGTTTCAAGGGACGGATTTTCTGTACGGGTGGCACGCAAGAACTGGCGCGCATCGTGATGGAAGACGCTGCGCGACTGCAGGAAGAGGACGCCGAGCGCGCGAATCGCAAGGGCTACTCCAAACACAAACCCGCGCTGGCGTTGTTTACCGAGAACGACGCGGTCCAGGCCACCCTTCAATTGCAGCCCACCGGCTACGACAGGCCTATTCCGATCGCACCAGGCGTCGAGCTGGAGTTTCACAACGCCGGCCATCTTCTCGGTTCGGCCTATGCACGAATTACGGTCGCCTCCGAAGGCAAGACGATTCTGTTTGGTGGAGACCTCGGCCGGTATGGCCGACCCGTGCTGCCAGATCCAGCGGCGCCGCCGGATGCCGACGTTGTGCTGGTGGAATCCACCTACGGCGATCGCGTGCATGATCCCGATGACGATGGCGTGAGGCTGGGACTGATCATCAGCGAGACCCTTGCAGCACAAGGTAAAGTGGTCATCCCGTCATTTGCGCTGGGCCGTGTTGAAGAACTGCTGTACTGGGTTCGTCGTCTTGAAGAACGCAAGGCGATCCCGGAAGTTCCGGTCTATGTCGACAGTCCGATGGCGGTGGAAGTCCTGGCCGAATATCGCGATCGCATGCACGAACTCGATGAGGGCTTGCGCAACTTCATGACGGCGCGTCTCCGCGTGATTTCCACGATCGCCGAGTCCCGCACAGTTCAGGAAGATGACCGCCCGAGCATCATTATTTCATCGAGCGGCATGGCGACCGGTGGCCGTGTCTTGCACCACTTGAAGCGCCTGCTGCCGTTCGAGCGCAACACGGTGCTGTTTGCCGGCTACCAGGCCGTCGGCACACGTGGTCGTCAGATGAAAGAGGGCGCCAAGGTCACTCGCATCCACGGGGAAGAAGTACCGGTGCGTGCGCGCATCGAAAGCATTGACTCCATTTCCGCCCACGCCGACAGCAACGAAATCCTGCGGTGGTTGAAGGCCTTCAAGAAGGCGCCATCGTTGCTGTGCCTCGTGCACGGCGAGCCCGGCCCCATGGACGTCCTCAAGGCCCGCGTCGAACAAGAGTTGCAGTGGACGGTGAAGACACCCAATCACAGAGAGACGATCACGATCTGATATGGAACGCCAGTACCTGCTCGAACAGATAGACGAAGCCGCCGTGGTGCAGTTGTATGCGGATGGGTTCTCCGCCTTGCCGCTGAACGAGAAGATCCTGATCTGGCACCTGTCGCAGGCGGCACTGGCAGGACGAGATATTTACTGGGATCAACGGTACCGGCACAACCTCGAGATGCGCGGCTACCTCGAAGCCATCATTCGTGCAGGTCGCAAGGACGCGGCCGCGTTTGACCCGGACACCCTGGTCGAAATTCGGCGCTACACGAAGTTGTTCTGGATCAACTCGGGTCCCTACAACAACCTGACGGCGCGCAAGTTTGTGCTCAAGTGTTCCTTCGAGGCCCTCGCGACTGCCGTGTCCGTCGCAGAGGCCGCCGGGGAGATCGCCGACGAGCCGGGGATGCGCGTCGCCCGACTTGGCCGGCTGCGCGCCGCATTTTGTGACGCGACATTCGAACCCCTCGTGACAAACAAATCACCGGGTGAAGGCAAAGACATTCTGGAGTTGAGCGCGAACAACCTGTACGCCGGCGTGTCCATGGCTGACCTGGACGGTTTTGAGGAACAATACGGACTCAACTCGCGGCTGGTAAAAACGAAGGATGGGCTCGTCGAAGAGGTCGCCCGCGTCGGTGGCCTGTACGACGACTGCATTGGGCGCATCGTTGAACACCTCAAGGCCGCCTTGCCGTTTGCGACCTCAACCATGCGGACCGCACTTGAGGCGCTGATCACGTTCTACAAGACTGGCGAGGACGCCGATCGCGTCGCGTACGACATCGCCTGGGTGGCCGACAAGGAGTCGCCGGTCGACACGATCAATGGGTTCATCGAGAACTACATGGATGCCCGCGGCGTGAAGGGCGCCTGGGAGGCGTTGGTGTTCTACGTGAATCCGGGCAAGACCGAAGGCATCCATCGGTTGGCGCAGACCGCGCAGTGGTTTGAGGACCGCATGCCGTGGCCGGCAAAGTGGCGTCGGACGAAGGTGGTGGGTGTGACCGCCCGCGCCATTGATGTCGTGATGGAATGTGGCGATTCGGGTCCGGTGACGCCTATCGGCATCAACCTGCCAAACGACCAACTGATCCGTGAACAACACGGCAGCAAGTCGGTCTCGCTCGCCAACGTCAATGAGGCGTACGACAAGTCCCTGCCGGCGTCCTATCGCCAGGAGTTCTGCTGGTCGCCTGAAGAAGTGGCGCGCGCCCAGAAGTGGGGGTCGCTGGCGTCGGAGGTGACGACGGCGATTCACGAGGTGCTGGGTCACGGCAGCGGCGTCGTTGAGGCGCATCTGGGAGGGCGACCCGAACTGGCGCTCAAGGAACAGTACGCCGGTCTCGAGGAAACACGTGCAGATCTGGTGGCGTTGTACTTCGTCGGCGAACCCAAAATTGCCGAGATCGGGATGGTCCCGGCAGAACATCAGACCGAGATCGTGCAGGCCGAGTA
Source organism: uncultured Solibacteraceae bacterium (assembly GCA_964479175.1). GTDB lineage: Bacteria > Acidobacteriota > Vicinamibacteria > Vicinamibacterales > SCN-69-37 > SYFT01. The sequence goes on from CAYZLT010000003.1 coordinate 47,084, forward strand.
TGAAGCCTACGCGAGGAACGCGTTGGTCCAGCTCCGGCGGATTCGCGAGGGCACAACCATCGAAGAAGATCACATGCGCAATCGTCAGATGATCGTCCATTGGCTCATCGCCAACACGAAGGCGATCGACGTGCGTCAACGCGACAGCAAGACGTACTACGTGATGGTGGATGCCGCGGCGTTCTACGAAGGAGTGGGTCGTCTCCTTGTCGAAGTACAGCGTGTGAAATCCACCGGTGACTACGCGGCGGCCAGGGCGATGTTTGAAACGCACGGCATCCACTTCGATCCCTCACTCCGTGACGAAGTCGTCGCTCGTGTCGACAAGCTCAATCTGCCGTCCTACACCGGCTTTGTCCAGCCGGACCTCTCGCTGGTACACGACGCGTCGGGCGACATCGTCGACGTCGCGATTTCGTATCCACTGAGTTTGGAAGACCAGATGTTGAGATGGAGTGCAGCCCGATGAGTGAGAAGTGCGACGTGCGTGGTGCGGAGAAGCAGACTCACAAATGGAGGCCAGGGGCTTCAGTCCTTGGCATGCTGGTCACGGTTATCTGCGCCGTGTCACTGCACGGTCAACCGCAGGATCCCGAACCCAGAGTCCGCGCCGAACTTGCTGCGGCGCGCAGGTTGTCGCCGACGCTCGTGTCAGCCATCGAGCCGGTGATCGAACAGGTGTGGCGAGGCTTCTCCGGAGCCGAGGCCATGGCGACGGTCGATCTGGCGTCGAAATACTGGCGGCTGCCCGGGAATGAAGGCTACGAGGCCACGCTCGATCGCGTGGCCTCCCGCGTGGGTTCTCGTCAGTTCGAGGTCGCCGACGGCGTCAGCGCGGGGTGGGATCACTCGGTGGGCACGTTGTCACTCGTACGTGCGGGACAGCCGGATCAGGTGATCCTCTCGAAGGCACGTGAGCGACTGGCGCTGGCGATCAACTCGTACTCGACCACTGGCCCTGTCCAGGCGCCACTGGTGGACGTCGGTCGAGGGCAGGCGGCGGATTTCGAGGGCAAGGACGTCAAGGGCGCCGTGGTCATTGGCGACGCCGATCTTGGCGGACTCTTCCGACAGGCCGTGGTGCAACGGGGTGCTCTGGGTGTGATCTCGACATCGATCGCTGGGTACATCGCCAACGATCCAGACATTCTGCAGTGGGGCAGCATTCCGAGAGACGCCGAGCGCAAGGCCTTCGGCTTCAAGGCGTCACGTCGCGCCAACGAAACACTCAGGGCCGCGCTCAAGACCGGCCCACAAACCGTGAAGGTCGAGGTTGTCAGCACATTTGCTGAGAAGCCCGAACGCACACTGGTCCACGAAATTCGCGGCAGCTCGTTGCCCGACGAACGCATTGTGATCGCCGCGCATGTGCAGGAACCTGGCGCAAACGACAACGCCTCAGGCGTAGCGACACTGCAGGAAATGGCCTACGCGCTGACGCGGGCCATCGAGGCGCGCCAGATTCCGCAACCGGCCCGCACCATCACCTTCCTCTGGCTCAACGAGATCAGCGGCAGCCGTGCCTGGTTGCAGCGCAATGCCAGCCAGGTGCCCGGCGTGAAGTACATGTTCTCGATGGACATGACCGGTCAAGACGTCGCCAAAACGGGCGGCAGCTTCCTCGTCGAGCGTTGGCCCGATCCCGGCGCCGTATGGAGCCGCGCCTGGGACCCGAACTCCGAGTGGGGTCGCGGCAATGTCCGCAAAGAGAGCCTCAAGGGCGACCTGATCAACGACCTCCACCTTGCCGTGTGTGAACGGGTTGCGACACGCGCCAACTGGATCGTGAAGACCAATCCCTATGAAGGCGGCAGCGACCACACGGTGTTTGGCAGCGCCGGGATCCCGTCCCTGCTCAACTGGCACTTCACCGACAAGTACTACCACTCGAACATGGATACCCCCGACAAGACCAGCGCCGCCGAGATGCGCAACGTGGGTGTCGCGGTCGCCACGACCGCCTGGCTCATGGCGTCGTCTGATGAAGCGATGTCGATGGATGTGGCGGAACTTGTGGCGCGGGCAGGACGGACGCGCGTGGCCGTGGAACTGCGCGACGGCGCCACCTTGCCCGATCACACCGAGGCGCTGGCGGCCTGGCGGACGTGGTCGGCCGAGGCGGTGCGCAGTGTGACCCGCCTGATCACCACGCCCGCGTCGGCCCGGTTCACCTCGCGGGTGGAAAGTCTGGCGACGTCACTCATCAGTTCGGAGCCTGTGCGGTGAGACACACGACGGCGGCGATCGCCCTGGTGGCGCTCGTGGCCGTTGTAGGGGCGGTGGGACTTGACGCGCAGCGTCGTACTCCTCCTCAACCTCAACTGCAGTCTTTTCAGCGCCAGCGCAACAAGGCGGCGATCACCGTCGAGTCCGTGTGGCTGGCCGCCGATCGAATTCGCGCGGATCGCTGGTATCCCGCGGGCACCATCTTCGAGGGCGCCCGGGAACTGAACCGTGCGGCCGACATGGATTTGCTGGTCCTGGCCAGTGAGTCCGAGCAGCCGGACCTTCGACGAGCAGCGGTCCGCGAATTTGGCCGGTTCGAAACGGCCACCAATGCCCAGTTCATCGGCCGCTATCTCGAAGACGAAGACCCTGACGTGCGCATTGAAGCGGCAAGTGCCCTGGTGCAGACCATCATCGATCGGCCCGACGCCGTGGCCGGTGCCGCCATTAATCCGATCCGGGCGCGACTGCGCCTGGAGATCGAACCGAAGGTCATTGCCGCCTTCTGGAACACACTCACGCAGCTTCCGCTGAGCCAGCAAGTGTCGGCCGATTTGGAGGCTCAACTCCTCAACGAGATCCAGCAGCAGAGCCCGATGCGCATCGAGGCGGGGCTGGCACTGGTCGAACTGTTGTGGAACCTCCGGGGACGTCCGGCGCTGCCGCAGACCATGCGATCACTGCGTGAATGGTTTCTGCTTGGTGTCGCGCAGGGTGATGCCGTCATGATCGGCACCACCAATATCGGGAAGGCCGTCACATTTTTCGAAGGACTGCAGGCCGCTCGCATTGATGACGACTTGATCCTCGAGCGGGCGGATATTTCATTGAGTGGCGTCATCAGGCGGAGGGCCGTGGAGATGTCCAATCCATTCAACCCGAGGCATCGCATCCGGCTTGAGGACATGGCCCGGCGCAGCGATCTGGCAACCCGAGACCCAGCCATCCTTCTGTTGTTGACCAATCCCGAGGTCCCCTTGTGCGATCTCGTGCCGCTGGCCGTCGACCCGGAGGTGGAGCGCAAGATCATTGAAGCGCTGGCGGCATCAACAAGCGCCGCTGAGAGTGGATGTGGCGACTGGTCCCCCGAACGGGCGCTTCTGCTTAAGGCAGAAACCCTGCGCGAAAACCCTGGACCTCGCGCGTGGCAGGGGCCGATGCTGGCGCTGGAACTCGTGGCGCCAAAACTGCCGGCCGAAGCCGGTCCGCTCGCGCGCGTGGTCGCAGCCAAACATCCGCATTGGCTGGTTCGGGCCACAGCCGCGAGAGTGGCTGCGGTCACCAAAGATCCGGAACTCGCGCTGCAGCTCATGGAGGACGTTCATCCGAACGTACGCGCGGGTGCCCTCCGTTCACTCGCCACCATGCAGCACCCGTTGACGATGGCCCTGGCGGTGACGGCGTTGGAAGACAAGGACTATCACCTCGTGCGGACGGCCGCAGCCGTGCTGGAAGACGCGCCCGATCCCCTCGCGCTGTTACCGGCGGTGATGACCTCATTTGAACGGCTGACGACCGAGCGCAAGGACACGTCTCGAGAACCGAGACTCATGCTGCTCGCGAGAATTCGGGAGTTCGGCCTGCGGGTAAAAGAGCAGACCACTGATTGGTCACTCACGATGCTTGCGCACCTGGAGGATTTTGATCCGGTGATTGCGCAGCAGGTCTCGCAGGTCATTGTTGACGTCACTGGGGAGGACCAGCCGGCCACACCAAAACATCGACCGGCCCTACAGCCGACAGAAGCCGATGTCCGAAACGCGCCCGCGTGTGTGATTATGCAGTTTGATCAGGCCGACGCCTGGAAGGTGTTGCTGGACCGTGATCACGCGCCGCTGGCGGTCACGCGGTTCTGGGCACTGGCCAGCAAGGGGTATTACACCGGGCAGGATGTGGTCCACGCGGACACAGCTGTGGCGCTGACGGGCAGTCCTGGTGGCAACAAATTTGTGACGGCCGACCGGTTCATTCGAGACGAGATGGGTGGCGTGGTCCGAGCGGGTTCGCTGGTGATGCTGGGGCATGGACGCGACACGTTGGACGGCCGCCTGCAGCATGTCCGCCTGGATCGACGCGATCGCACACGTCTGGACACCGTGATCGGATGGGGCCCCCCGCCGGTGGACCCAGACAACCCGACTCCGACTCGTCTGGATCGGCCGCCGCTGCCGGGCAACCGCACGCTCGGCCGGGCGTAGTCGCCGCCGAGCAGC
>CAYZLT010000003.1:51532-54852 GCA_964479175.1 uncultured Solibacteraceae bacterium
TCATCCGCATCGTGGAGTGCGACGACGACAAATGAGCCGCCTGGGATCCGCGCTGGTGGTCGTACTTGTGTGTGTGGGCGTCTGGCCGGGGCACGCGCAGCAGGGTGGGGCGCAGAACACGCCGCCACTCCAGATCACGGTGGAGGAAGTGCTGCTCGCCGCCGACCGCATGCGCGCGGATCGGTGGTATCCCGAGGAGTCGGAGGTGGGCGACGAATACGGCGGCCGGCTGAGTCGTGCCGCCGACATGGACCTCCTTGTGCTGGCGTCCAAGCATCCGCAGCCCACAGTGCGCTACTTTGCCGTGCGCGAGTTTGGTCGCTTCGAGACGCCGGCCAACGTCACGTTTCTGGCGACCTTTCTCGATGACCCTATTCAAATTGTCCGGGTGGCCGCCGCCGATGCGCTTGTGCAATCGGTGATCGATCGGCCTGAGGCGATCAGTGAAATCACCTTTGCAGTTGCGGCACTGGAGGAGCGACTCACACGTGAGGCGTTGTCACGCGATCGGTCCTACCTGTGGCTGCGACTCGCCGAGCTCCCCTTGCGGCCGGCGATCGCCTTGAAATATGAACGGGAGTGGATCTCGGAGATCCATTACATGAAGGATTTTCGGGTGCCGGCGGCGGAGGCCCTCCTCCGAATGCTGCAGACCCATCCTCGACAAGTGGATGCCGGTTCGGAGGTCGCGGTTGAGCACTGGGCACGCGCAGGGCTTGCGCAGGGCGACCCGGTGGTGAAGGCCGGATCCCAGGAACGGGGAAGCACACTGCGGTTCCTCGAGATTCTGCAGGCGATGCGCGCGGACAACGACCAGATCGCCGCAGACGCCGCGCAGTTCACCTGTCGTGTCGACGCCGGTCGGAATTCCGTCGCCTGTGCCGCGCCGATCCGCGACCTCGGCGTGCGCCTGCTCAATCCTCACAACCCGAGTCACCAGTTTGCGCTCGACCGTGCCGCCAAAGACCGGCTGCATCCGATCCCGGCGTCCACGGCCATTCGAAAACTGATTGCGTCCACGGAGATGCCGATGTGCATCCTGCTACGAATCGCCAAAGGACTCGACGCCGAGCGCGACGTGATCGAGGCACTGGAGAAGGTGACGCCGGACCGCTACGAGGCCTGTGTGGATTGGGATCCGTCCCTGTATCTGCTCAACGAAGCGAGGATGCTGGGTGGTACAACGACGGGACACTCATGGGCGGTGCCGGTCACGGCCTACGAGACACTCGCCAAACGTGTGGCAGTCAGCAAGGGAAAGGATGTCTGGCGACCGTCCCTCATCCGACTGCACACCGAAGTCGGAGTGCGCCACGTGCGCTGGGAGGTCCGCGCAGCCGCCGCGCGTGTGGCTGCGACGATGGAGGATGTCGAGACGCTCGCGACCCTGGCGATCGATGACCATCACAACGTCAGGGCTGAGGCGCTGAATGGGCTCGTCTCGCTCAAGAGCCCGCTGGTGTTTGCCGCGGCCATCGAAGGACTCGAGATCCCCGATGACCACTTGACCATCACTTCGGCCAACGCCCTTGCGGGGATGCGTGCTCCCGCGGCCGCCGCGGCGGTGTACGGCGCACTCGATCGCCTGACCAAGCAGCGACGCGACACCAGTCGTCGTGCGCGCATCGCGTTGTTGGACCGACTGGCGGAGTTCATCACGCCCACCTCCGTTGACGCAGACATCTGGACAAACAAGCTCCGGCCGCTCCTGAATGATCTCGATCCCGTCGTTGCCTCGGCCACCGCATCGGTGATGGCGAACATCTCCATGACCCAGACGCATGCACGACCAACCCGCCGAACAGGCTCTCAGCCGACCGTTGGGCAGGTCAACGCGATTCCTCCATGTATTTCGTTCAAATTTGAGGGGACCGTCGAGGACGTTCCAGTGGTGCTTGATCGACTGACGTCGCCATTGGCCATCGCTCGGCTTGTGGAGTTGATCAACGCGGGGTCCTACAACGGCACGGTCATACATTCTCTCGACGAGAACCTCGGGATCGGCGGAAGCCGGACCGGCAACGACGAGGGCGGTCTCGAGCGCGTAATTCGTGATGAGGTCGGCAATCGGGAGACAGGGCCCCAACTGGTGTTGATGGCTCATGAGCGGGACCAGGCAGACGGCCGATTGGCCATTCGGTACCGGGACAACCCAGCCCGTCATCGACGCGAAACCGTGCTCGGTCGGTTCGTCGACTTCAAAGGCATGACAACGGGCGTGACGATCAGCCGACTGTGGGTCGGTTCAGCGGAGGCCTACAGACGTACGATATGTGACCCCACACAGTTCGGGATCCCTCCGATCACTTTGGGGTCAGTCGGCTCCCAATGAACTGACGCGGTAAGATGCCGCGCATATGGTCCTCCTCAAGATCGGCGCGGCGGTTGTTCTGCTGTCACTTGGCGTTCCGCAATCAGCCACGACTCCTGCTCCGGTCCAGACGTGTGGCACCGATCAGGAACGCGCTGCCGCAGAGACGCTCTCCCGCGAAGCCATCATCCTGGCTGCCGATCGACGACTGTTCAGTCCATGCAAGGCGGGCGAACATGGGCCGACACACCTCGAGCAGCGTGACCTCGCATTGCTCGATCAGGCCGCCGCGTCGACCGACGCGGAGTTCCGCCGATTGGCGGTGCAGGCCTTCGGACGTTTTGCCGCGCCATCGATGGCGCCACGCATTGTTCGCAGGCTCGATGATGCCGCGCCAGTGGTTCGGGCTGAGGCCGCCAATGCCATCGGACAGGCGTTGTCCGGAACGCGCTCGGATCTGCGCGATGACGACCCTCCGACTGCCGCCGACGTCACGGCCGGACGCCAGAGTCTTGAGGCTCGTTTTTCACATGAGAAAGATGACGCCGTTGCGGGCGTCATCCTGGCGACCCTTGGCCGCATGCGACACGACGCCGCTGAACTCGATGGAGTCGAGGCGTTTCTCCTGTATGCGTCGACCGGGTCTCCCGATCGTCTATTGGGCGCCGCCGAGGGATTCGAGGCGTTGGTCCGCCGTAATCCACGCCGACCGTTGACCGAACCCGCCCGCGTCCGTCTTCGTGAACTCTCGGGCCTTGGGCGATCCACGCCTGGCCCCACCGGTGAGACCCTCGCGCGCCTGCGCCGACTGGTGATGATGACGCTGCAGGTGGCGAGGGATACCGAGACGGGCACCATGCTGGAGTCGGTGGGGGATCCGGATTGGCAGGTGCGACGCGTCGCCGTGCAGATGATGAATCCGGCGATCGATCGCCTGCGTCCTTCGGTGGTCGCCGCGCTGAAGGACCCGGCGATGCACGTGCGCATCGAGGCGATTCGGAGTTTTGCG
>CAYZLT010000003.1:54862-55331 GCA_964479175.1 uncultured Solibacteraceae bacterium
TTGCGCGCGGCCTGCCAACCATTCGCGACTGTGGACCACTGGTCACAGCAATGGGCGACACCGTCACACTCGTCGCCCTTCAGGCGATGGACAGTGTCACGCCCGGATGTGCGGACGTGCCGGCAGTGGTGGCGGCACTCACGCCGCTGGCCGATCACCTCCGCGATCCCGCGCGTGTCGCGATGTGGCACAGGCCGGCGCGGGCGCTGACGACGCTGGCGCGCCTGGCACCTGATGAAGCGCGCACGCGTCTCCCCGCAGCCACGGCGCATCCGGTGTGGCAGGTGCGCGCGACTGCGGCAACGGTTGCCGGCGTGATCAATGACGCGGCGGTGGCGACGGAGTTATCAAAGGATCCGGTCGCCAATGTGCAGACGGCCGCCATCGACGCGCTGGTCCGCATGAAGAACCCGGACATCGCGCCCGTAGCGCTTGCCGCGTTGCAGTCTGCTGACCATCAGTTGGTGCG
>CAYZLT010000003.1:55341-55692 GCA_964479175.1 uncultured Solibacteraceae bacterium
CCGCAGCCCGGGCGTTGCAGGCGTCGACGCATGCCGAGGCGATCCCGGCGTTGTTGACCTCGCTGCGACGGCTTGGCGCGACGGGCGCAGACACGTCGAGGGATCCGCGCGCGGCCATCGTGGACCGCCTCGCCGAGTTGCTCGGGCCGACGCGTGTCACCGCACTGGCGGAGTGGACGGCCGACTGGGACACCGCCGTGCGGACCGCCGCGATTGGCGCGTTTACAGCGGCCAAGGTCGACGTGCCCGCGCGGCCGCGTCAATACCGCTACCCGTCGCAACCGTCTGCTGCCGAACTGCGCGACCTGCTCACCGCGCGCCAGGCCGACATCGTCATGGCCGATGGCGGTG
>CAYZLT010000004.1:0-44796 GCA_964479175.1 uncultured Solibacteraceae bacterium
GGCGGTCGCGGACATTTGCGAACGCGAGCGGATGTGGCTGCATGTGGACGCGGCGTATGCCGGCGTCATGGCGATGGTGCCCGAGTTCGCGTGGATGCGCGCGGGATTTGATCGCGCCGACTCACTGGTGGTCAACCCGCACAAATGGCTCTTCACGCCGTTTGACCTCAGCGTGCTTTTTACTCGCAGAATGGACGTCATTCGGCAGGCATTTTCACTGACGCCGGAGTATCTCAAAACGGCCGAGGCCAACACCGTCAAGAACCTGATGGATACCGGCATCCAGCTTGGTCGCCGATTCAGGTCGCTGAAGCTCTGGGCGGTGTTGCGGTACTTCGGTGCCGAAGGCATTCGCGATCGCCTGCGCGAACACGTGCGCCTCGCGCAGCTCTTCGCCTCCTGGGTGGACGCCGATCCCGACTGGGAACGTGTCGCCCCCGTCCCCTTCAGTGTCGTCTGTTTCCGGCTACACCCGCGCGACCATCAGGGATCCGACGCCGATCTGGATGCACTGAACCAGCGCGTACTCGAGGCCGTGAACAGGTCCGGCGACGTGTTCCTGTCGCACACCGCACTTGATGGCCACATCGTGCTGCGTCTTGCGGTGGGCAACATCCGCACGGAAGAGCGACACATCCGCCGCGCATGGGATTTGTTGACCGAAGCTGGACAGGCGCAGGCGTAGGGAGCTTTGGCCGCTTCCAGGTCACGTCGCGTGCCTGCACGTGGAGAACGTGGAGAACGTGGAGAACGTGGAGAACGTGGAGAACGCCGGACGGTGTCGATCGCTGTCCATGAGAAGGAGACACGATGACAGCCGACGACTTCCGCCGAATGGCACTCGCGATGAAGGGCGTCGTGGAAGGAGCACATCAGGGCCATCCCGACTTCCGCGCACACGGAAGGGTCGTCGCCTCGCTGCACCCCAGCGGCGAACGCGGCATGGTGAAGGTCACGCTCGACGAGCAGGCCTCCCTCGTCTCAGACCATCCGAAGGTCTATGAGCCTGAGGCTGGCGCGTGGGGACTTCAAGGCTGCACCCGCGTGTGGCTCGCCGAGGTCGACGAAGAATCGCTCGGCTGGGCCCTCACCCGCGCGTGCGCGGCCACCAGACAGGCGAAGCCAGTGCCGAAACCGAAGCTGAATATTCAACGGCGAGACTGAATCAGAGATTGCCGCGTTTCAACAAACTGACAAAAGACGTCGGGTGCCTTTTTCTGCTCACGCTTGAAACACAAAAGGCACCCGACGTCATTTCTCGCGCCACAACTCGCACCACGTCACGCCCTCGTCGTCTGTCGTCAACGCGACGGCCCCATGGTGCGGCATCGGTGCGCTCGCCGGCGCGAGCAGGCGCAGCAACGCGGGCAAGTGCGGCCAGTGGCCCACGATCGCCAGATCCTGTGACTCACGCTGAATGGCCGTGACCGCAGCGGCCGGCGCATCATCCGGTGACACGCCCTTGACCATCGTGAACGTCGCAAACGGCGCACACACCTGCAGGAACGCGTGGCCCGTCTGTCGTCCGCGCAACTTTCCGCTGTGCCAAATCTTCGCCGGCACAAAGCCACGTAGCTTCACGAGTTCCGCGAGCCGCAAGGCATGTTGGTGTCCAGCCTCTGTGAGCGGACGCTGAGGGTCTTCGTAGGGAGAGACCGCCTCAGCGTGATGGACGAGAAGAACCCTCATCCGAGTTGTGCGACGATGTCCTTCCGGATTTCGGAAGGCGAATCAATCGAGCCGTAGCGTTTGACGACGTGCCCTTCGGCGTCAACGAGGAACTTGGTGAAGTTCCACTTGATGGCCTCAATGCCGAGAATGCCGGGCTTCTCCGACGCGAGCCACTTGAAGAGCGGATGGCCATTGGCCCCCTTGATCGTGATCTTCCCGAACATGGGAAACGTGATGCCGAACGTGGTCTCGCAGAAGACGCGGATGTCGTCGTTGATCGCGGGCTCCTGACCACCAAAATCGTCACACGGAAACCCAAGCACGACCAACCCCTTGTCCTTGAACTCCGTGTACAACGATTCAAGACCTTTGTACTGCGGCGTGTATCCACATTCACTGGCCGTATTCACGATGAGGAGCGTTTTGCCCCGATAGTCACCCAACTTCTGGGGCGTACCGTCGATGCGAGTGACGTCGATGTCGTACAGCTCAGCCACTTATTTGACCCCGTTCTTGTGCAGCCGCGCCAACAACACCGCCACGCGCTTGGTCTGCGACGGCAACGTGCGCATGTCGGCGGTTTCGTGCACGGTGTGCCCACCACCACCCATCAAACCGACGCCATCAAGAATCATCGGGACGTAACTGGACACAAACGAGACGTCCGCCGCGCCGGCTTTGTCGGGGTCAACCGCAATGACCTTTCCGGCACCCACGTCCATGCTCGCCTGGTGGTACAGCCCGAGCAGGCGTTCGTTGCCCGGTGACGGCGCGAGCGGCGGATAGCCGTCATCAAACGTGATCGACGCGCTGGTCTGCGGCAGATTGGCGGCGACGATGGCTTCCATCGCCTTCTTGGCGTCGGCGAACTGCTCGGGCGACAGCGCGCGCAGGTCGCCGGACACGACCATCTCTTCTGCGATGACGTTGGTCTTGCCAAACGCCGTCCCGCGCGACGCCGCGTTGTCAAAATCAACCGTTGTGCCGCCAAGGAGCACACCGGGATTAAATGTGAGATGCCGCTGCCCGGCCAGTTTTTCGCGGAAGTCGTTCAGGATTCGCGCGGCCTCAAACGCCGCGCCGTAGCCATTCTCGGCGTTGAAGATCTGCGACGAGTGCGCAGGTCGCCCCTTCACCGTGAGCGTCCAGTTGGTCGTGCCCCGGCGAGCAATCACTGCAGTCGCCGGATTGCCATCGCCATCCTCAAATCCGATCGCGATGTCCGCACCCTTCGCGGCATTCACCAGCGCCTCACGCGACATCGTCAGCGGCCGTCCAGCCGCTTCTTCGTCGCCGGTCATGACGACGATGATGTTCATGGACTTGAGGAGGCCCGCACTCTGCAGGGCCTTGAGGGCCTGGACGATGATGACGTTGCCGCCCTTCATGTCTGTCACGCCCGGACCTTTGGCGGCGGAGTCGCTGACGCGTGCGTACTTCTGAAACGGGCTGTCCGGTTCAAAGACCGTGTCGAGATGTCCGATCAGCAGGATGCGCGGTCCCTGCCCGGCATGTTCCGCCACGAGGTGACCGGCGCGCTGAAAGGGTGCGCCATCAACCCAGGTGGTCTTGAAGCCGAGCGCATCAAACTCGGCGCGAAACAGAGAGCCGACTTCCTGCACGCCCTTGAAGTTCTGCGTGCCGCTGTTGATGTTGACGGACTTCTCAAGCAGCGCAATTGCGGACGCGTTGTTGGCGTCGACGAACGTCACCATCGCCCGTTCTTCCGGGGAGAGCGCCCCGGACTGAGACAACACCGACACGACCACCACCGGAATCAGGAGATTGAACAGCATGGACAGATCTTATCGCGGCACGGGACCGTCACCACCGGTACGTAGTTGCTGCCGCCTGCGTCGCCACCGCCAGGCGCAGCTCTTCGGCCACGGCACGCGACAGGTACGGGACGTCGATCGCATGTGCCCCAGCACCGGCCGTATCCACTGCGACGGAGGCCATCTGCCATCGGCGGTCAAACGGCGACTCCTGGAAGGAGACCGCTTGAACCTTGGTGACGGGCACGATCGTGACCGACTTCCACAACCACCCGCTCCGAAAGTAGATCGCGTGTTCTGTTCGCGCCCATCCAAGGTTGCGGACGTACTGTCGAGCCCCCACCACACCCCACGACCCCACCACTGCGGTCACAGCGGTGGCCCAGTGCCACTCAAGCCAGTAGGCTGAGATGGCGCCGACCACCAGTGCAAAATACACGGCGAGGCGCATGCGACGCTGTCCGGCTCGGTCATCGGCGGGCTGCCAGTCAACGCGATCAAGGTTCACGTCAGGCAGGAGCCCGGTCACAAACGCGCTCACCTTGTCGACGTGAATGATCGGCGCCACCCACTCGGACGAGTTGGTGCCCTGCGCACCGCCGCCGGCGGTCTCGAGCCGAATCGCGGCACGGCCCGTGAGCAGATGCCCCGGACTGCGTACCACCTTGACGGCCTGGACGCGTCGAAGTGGAACGGTGCCGGTCACCCGGGTCAGCGCCCCGTATTCGGTGAGCAACTCACCACCGCGACGCGTCAGCGTGAACCCGTGCAGACGCACGGCGGCCCACACTACCGACAAAATCGGCGAGACGATAAACAATCCCGCCGCGATCGCCGCCACAATGGTCCACGACGTCTGCGGAAGCGATTCGAGCGACTCAAATCGATCCACGAACCCGGACTCCCAGAACAAACCGGATGCGGCGCCGATCACCACCCACCCGCGATTGTCGAGCAGACCCGACAACGCCGTCTCGCGAGTGGGCAGGTGCAGGATGGTCTCGCCGATGGGAACCGCGACAGGCGCAATAGCCGCCTCGGACGGACCACCCTCCACCGCGACCTCAGCTGCAGCCACGGCAACTCCCGCCGCACGTTTGCCCTCAAAGACACGGGACCGCATCTCCTCCAGCGCTTCAAACGGCAGCACGCTGAGTGTCGCCTCCGCCTCGCCACCGGTCCCGGTCTGCACCTTGACGTCGACCACCTTGAAGAGGCGGTGAAACACATTCTGCTTCGCGTCCACACTCTGGATGCGCGCGTACGGAATATGTCGCTCGTTCTTGAAGAAGATGCCGGTACGAACGACCAGCTCGGTCTCGGCGTACCGGTAGGTCGAGAACCAGTAGCGTGAGGCCGCGATCAGCACGCTCGGAATCATGAAGATCAGAAACCAGTTCTGCATGTCGCCGCCGCGTGAGCGCGCGGTGAAACTTGCAAACAGGATCGGTGCGATGAAAGTCCGAAGCTCGCCCCCCAGCGCGAAGAGCACTGTGAGCGGATGGAACCGGCGCTCAGACGGCATCACGTCCATCACGCGGCAGCAATTGGTCACGCAGACTCAGCGCGTCCTCACGACTCAGTCCGGCAAGCCCGACACGGGCATGTTCGGTGCCCGCCGTGTGCACGATGAGCGTGCTCAGGCCGTGGCTGCGCTCAAGCGGTCCCTGCGACACGTCCGTATGCTGGACTCGCGACCGCGGCACATTGATGATGCTCCGCCACACCACACCCTGCCGGATCTCCAACCCCTCATCGTCCAACCGATACGAGGCGTGACGGTAAAAGATGCCGGGCCAGCGCCACATCCAGATGGCCAGAACCGCGGTACCGACGAGCCAGACGCCGGCGACGATGAACAGGACTCGCCAACCGGGGCGCGTGGACCAGCCCAGAATGGCCAGAACAACAAACGCGCCGACCGACATGCTCGCAGCAAAAATCAGCCCGGTGATTCGGCGTACATCGATGATGCGGGGGTCCAGCGGGGTCACGGTTCCCCCATTCTCCCACGGGCCGTCTCCCCTCCCGTCACGCTGAATAGTGCGGACGTTTTGGGGTATTTCCCGCTGTCCTGGCCAATCCCGCCCTTTCCTGAGCCTCCGGACGTGGGTTGGAGCCGGGCATGGATTTCGCACGATCAAGATCTATGTCCCGTTCCTGGATCACTGTTGACGGCAACGAGGCCGTCGCCCTCGTCGCCCACCGCACCAACGAAGTCATCGCCATCTACCCCATCACCCCGTCGTCGGGCATGGGCGAACTGTCGGATGAGTGGTCGTCGAAGGGCAAAACGAACATCTGGGGTCAGGTGCCCACCGTCGTCGAGATGCAGTCGGAAGGCGGGGCGGCTGGCGCGGTGCATGGAGCGCTGCAGGCCGGGGCCCTGGCGACCACGTTCACGGCCAGTCAGGGTCTGCTCCTGATGATCCCGAATCTCTACAAAATCGTCGGGGAGCTCACGCCGTTCACGATCCACGTCACGGCGCGCACCATCGCCACACATGCGCTCTCAATTTTTGGGGATCACTCCGACGTCATGGCGTGCCGCCCGACGGGCATCGCGATGTTGTCGTCCCACACGGTCCAGGAGGCCCACGACTTCGCCTGTATCGCACAAGCGGCCACGTTGGCGTCCCGCATCCCCGTCATGCACTTCTTCGACGGCTTCCGCACCTCACACGAGGTCTCCCGCATCGAAGCGTTGACCGACGAGGACCTGCGTGCGATGCTGCCGGACTCACACATTACGGCGCTGCGCCAGCGCGCGCTGTCGCCTGACCATCCGGACCTGCGAGGCACTGCGCAGAACCCGGATGTGTTTTTCCAGGCGCGCGAAGCCGCCAACCTGATCCATACGGCCTTCCCCGGTCACATGCAGGACGCGATGGACCGCTTTGCCGCGTTGACTGGACGGCAGTACCACCTCTTTGACTACGTGGGCCATCCCGAGGCCGAACGGGTGGTGATCATCATGGGCTCGGGCGCCGAAACAGTCGAGACCGTGGTCGAGGATCTCGTCTCGCGCGGTGAACGTGTGGGCGTGCTGAAGGTAAGGCTGTTCAGGCCGTTCTCGGTTGAGGCGTTCATGGCCGCCCTGCCGGCGACCGTCCAGGCGATCGCGGTCATGGATCGCACCAAGGAGCCGGGCGCCATCGGCGATCCACTCTTTCTGGACGTCGTGGCCGCGCTCAATGAGGATGGCCACCTCCATCCGAAGGTGCTCGGCGGCCGGTATGGCCTCGCCTCGAAGGAATTTACGCCCGCAATGGTCAAGGCGGTGTTTGATGAACTCGCGGCTTCGAAGCCCAAGCACCACTTCACCGTCGGAATCATCGACGATGTGACCGGGCTGTCGCTGACGGTGGACGAGAACTATTCACTCGAACAACCCGACGCCGTGCGTGCGGTGTTTTTTGGTCTGGGTGCCGATGGCACGGTGGGCGCCAACAAGAACTCCATCAAGATCATCGGCGAGGATACACCCAACTTTGCGCAAGGGTACTTCGTGTACGACTCGAAAAAGTCCGGCGCCGTGACCATTTCGCATCTGCGGTTCGGTCCGCGTCCCATTCGGGCGCCGTATCTGATTCGCCGGGCGAACTTCGTGGCCTGTCACCAGTTCGACTTCCTCGACAAATACAACGTCACGGGCTACCTCGAGCCCGGCGCGGTCTTCCTGCTCAACGCGCCTGGAGATGCGTCCCTGGTGTGGGACCAACTCTCCGCCGACGTCCAGCAGGCCATCATCACCACCCAGGCCAAGGTCTACGTGATCGATGCGTACGACGTGGCGCGTGACACCGGCATGGGCAATCGCATCAACACGATCATGCAGGTGTGCTTCTTCGCTATTTCCGGCGTGTTGCCCCGCGACGAGGCCATCACCCACATCAAGGAAGCGATTCGGAAGACCTACAGTAAACGTGGCGAAGCTGTGGTTCAGGCCAACTTCGCGGCAGTGGACGCCACCCTTGCGCACCTGCATCGCCTTGAAGTGCCCACCGCGGTCACGGCGACGCGGCAACCGACGCCTGTCGTCTCGCCTGACGCCCCGGACTTCATTCAGCGGGTGACCGCCCGAATGCTCGCCAACGAAGGCGACCTGCTGCCGGTCAGCGCCTTTCCCGTGGACGGCACGTGGCCCTCTGGCACCGCGAAGTGGGAGAAGCGATCCATCGCGTCAGAGATCCCGGTGTGGGACGCCGGACTCTGCATCCAGTGCAACAAGTGCGCGCTGGTCTGTCCGCACGCGGCGATTCGAGCCAAGGTGGCCACGCCTGCGGCCCTCGAAGGCCACCCGGACACGTTCAAGTCGATTCCGTACAAGGGCGCCGAGTACTCCGGGATGGAATACATCATTCAGGTCGCACCCGAAGACTGCACCGGGTGTTCGCTGTGTGTGATGGTCTGCCCGGCGAAGGACAAGGCCAATCCGAAGCACAAGGCGCTCGAGCTCATGCCGCAGCGGCCCCTCCGGGATGCGGAACGCGAGAACTACGCGTTTTTCCTGGACCTGCCTGAGGTCGACCGCACCACCGTCAAGACCGACATCAAGAGCACGCAGTTCCTTGAGCCCCTGTTCGAATACTCGGGAGCGTGTGCGGGCTGCGGCGAAACGCCGTATATCAAACTGCTCACGCAGCTCTATGGCGACCATCTGCTGATCGCCAACGCCACCGGCTGTTCATCCATCTACGGCGGCAATCTGCCGACCACACCGTACACCGTGAACCGGGATGGACGAGGGCCCGGGTGGGCGAACTCATTGTTCGAGGACAATGCCGAGTTCGGGCTGGGTATGCGCCTGGCGGCGGACACGCAGGCCGACGAAGCACAGCGCCTGCTCCGTGTCCTTCGTGATACCGGGTGGGTCGATGCCGAGCTCGCCACCACGCTGCTTGACGCGGATCAGAGCACCGAGGCGGGACTGGCGGCGCAGCGGGCGCGTGTGGTGACGCTGAAGGCGTTGCTCCGCGGCATGGGCAAACCCGAGGCTGAACGGTTGCTGGTGCTGGCCGACGCGCTCACAAAAAAGAGCGTGTGGATTGTCGGTGGTGATGGCTGGGCGTATGACATCGGCTACGGCGGACTCGACCACGTGCTCGCGTCGGGTCGCAACGTCAACATCCTCGTGCTCGACACCGAGGTGTATTCCAACACCGGTGGGCAGCAGTCCAAGGCCACACCGATGGGAGCGTCGGCGAAGTTCGCGGCGTCGGGCAAGGCGACCCACAAGAAGGACCTCGCGCTGATGGCGATGGCCTATGGATCGGTGTACGTGGCCCGGGTGGCGTTCGGAGCGAAAGACGCGCAGACGGTCAAAGCCTTCCATGAGGCCGAAGCGCACACGGGGCCGTCACTCATCATCGCGTTCAGTCACTGCATTGCGCACGGCTACGACCTCGCGCATGGCCTCGACCAGCAGAAACTCGCGGTCGAGACCGGCTACTGGCCGTTGTTCCGATTCGATCCGAACCGGGTGGAGAAAGGCGAAAGTGCCCTGGTGCTGGATTCCGGATCGCCGAAGGGTGGGCTGGGAACGTACATGCGGAACGAATCGCGGTTCCGCATGGTCGAGCAGATGTACCCCGAACGCTATAAGGAACTGCTGGCTGCGGCACAGGAGCACGCGCAGAATCGGTTCGCACTCTACGAACAGATGGCAAGGACACGACCATGATGGATCTTTCGACCACCTACCTCGGCTTCCGACTGCCACACCCGCTTGTGCCCGGCGCGTCGCCGCTGGGATGGGACCTGGAGATGATCCGGCGTCTGGAAGACGCGGGGGCTCCGGCCATCATCCTGCCATCACTCTTCGAGGAACAGATTGAGGCCGATGCGCTGGGGACGATGCACCACATGGACGTCCACGAACACGCGCACGCGGAGGCGCTGTCGTATTTTCCGCTCGCGGACGACTTTGTCATGGGGCCTGACAGATACCTCGAACACGTGCACCGGGTGAAGACGGCGGTGTCGGTTCCGGTCATCGGGTCACTCAATGGCACGTCAGTGGCCGGGTGGCTTGCCTACGCACGGCTGATACAAGACGCGGGCGCTGATGCCCTCGAGCTGAACTTCTATCACGTGGCCACCGACCCGCACGAGAGTTCCGCTGAAGTTGAGCAGCGCCTGATCGACATCGTGGCGTCCATCAAGAGCACGGTCAGGATTCCCATCGCCGTGAAGTTGTCGCCTTTTTTTTCGTCACTGGCGCATCTGGCGCGTCGTCTTGACCTCGCCGGCGCGGACGGACTGGTGCTGTTCAACCGGTTCTACCAGCCGGACATCGACCCTGATGCGCTCAGTGCCGTGCCGCGCCTGCATCTTTCACATCCCGACGAACTGCTGCTGCGATTGCGGTGGCTGGCGATCTTGTCTGGTCGCCTCAGAGCGTCCCTGGCCGCCACCGGCGGTGCCCACTCGGGGCTCGACGCCCTGAAGGCCGTGATGGCCGGCGCACACTCGGTGCAGATGGTGGCGGCACTCCTGATCAACGGCCCGGAGCACCTCGCTCTTGCCCGACGTGACCTGTCACGCCTGCTCAAGGAGCGCGAGTACGAATCCCTCGCACAGGCGCAGGGCAGCATGAGTCTGGAACGGTGTCCCGACCCCGATGCCTTCGAGCGCGGCAACTATATGAAAATTCTTCAGACCTGGCGGGTGCGGTAAAGCAGCGGGCCTGAAGGCCACGCCCTACGTGTCAGCGGCCCACGCCGAGTTTTTCGACCTTGCGCGTCTGCATGTTGTAGACGTCGCCGGCCGACAACACAAAATACGGCTTCTCCCACGGCTGATAGAGCCGGGTGTTGTCGTGGACCGACACCTTCCACTTGCCGACGACTTCGAAGGTGTCGCCAGTCACGACGATCGCGGTGCCCTCGGACAGACCAATGCCGAGCAGCGTCGGAAGCTTCGTGATGACGGGAGTCAGATCGTCCCAGCGATTGCGCGCGTTGATGTGCTGATCGATGGCGGTGCGCCGGAGAAACTCAAACCCCTTCTGGTGATTAGACTCCTGCGTCATCACGACGTTGGGGCCTGAGGTGTCGCCACGGACGAGGTACTCGCCCTGAATCGTGGCGCCTGCGGAACTGCCGCCGATGACACCCCCACGCGCGAGCACATTGTGAAACTCCTTGTAGGTCAACGTGCCGGCGTAGGAATCAACGATGTTCCATTGGCGGCCACCGTTGAACCACACGGCATCAGCATCCCGCAGCACAGACGCAAAGGCTTCCGTGTCGGCCACCTTCGGGTCATGCGTGTGAAGCATCTTGACGTTCTTGATGCCGCGCTTGACCCACGACGCGACCGTCTGCGTCTCGTCGTACGGCCGCACTGTGCCATCCGTGTTTGTGTTGCCGCCCGCCGTCGGGACAATGACGAACTTCTTCTCGACGCCACCCGCAAGCGCGATGAACTTCTCGACGATGCCGGTCCCTTCGGTGGCGCCGCCGCCAACGATGACCAGAGTGCCCTTGGGTGGGCCGTATTGTGGGGCCGGCTGCGCGCCCATCGGCAGCGACAGGAGTAGAAACGCCAAGACGACGGCGACGGGCTTGAGTCTCATGCGGGCAATCCTACTTGAGTTCGATTTCACAGGGAGACACGGAGGTTTCTTGAATGTTTACGAAAACTCTCCGTGTCTCAGTGCCTCCCTGTAATTACTGGTTTTGATCTTTGATCCAGGTCTTGGTTTCCGCCAGTGCTGCCGCGACCGGGCCTGGGCCAGTCGATTGTGGGGTGAGGCGGGCTTTGACGGCCGCCTCAGGCGTCATCGCTCCGAAGATGCCGTCGTCGAAGACATCGTGGTATCCACGCCAGTCATCAAGTGTCAGCGCCGAGAAGTCGCGGCCGGATTCATACAAGTCCCGCACAATTTTTCCTGACACCTCGTGTGCGGTGCGGAATGGCAGGCCACGTCCCACCAGGTAGTCGGCGACCTCGGTGGCGAGCAACAGACCCGATGCGGCCTGCCGCATCACAGCCGGACGCGGGGTGAGTGTACGCACCACAGCCGCGCAGGTCATGAGGCATCCCGCGAGGTCGTCCTCTGCAGAAAACGCAAGGGCTTTGTCTTCCTGCAAATCCTTGTTGTACCCAAGCGGCAACCCCTTCATCGTGGCCAACCAGCCCGAGAGCACTCCGATAGCACGACCCGCCTTGCCGCGGACCAGCTCCATCGGATCGGGATTTTTTTTCTGCGGCATCAGGCTCGATCCAGTCGCGACCTCATCGGCCAA
The DNA here is from genome assembly GCA_964479175.1 of uncultured Solibacteraceae bacterium. Taxonomy (GTDB): domain Bacteria; phylum Acidobacteriota; class Vicinamibacteria; order Vicinamibacterales; family SCN-69-37; genus SYFT01. Next base: position 11,699 of record CAYZLT010000004.1, read on the forward strand.
TTCGAAAAACCCGAACTCCTCGCTCGTGAACAGAATCACGTCCTCGGCGAGCCGGCTCAGACGCGTCATGCACATCGCACACGCGTACATGAACGACGCGACGAAGTCGCGATCGCCGGACGTATCGATGCTGTTGAGAGTGACGCGCGAAAAGCCGAGCGTCTCGGCCAGAAACGCCGTGTCGATGTTGTAACTGGTGCCGGCAATCGCGCCAGATCCGAGCGGCATCAGATCGGCTTCGTGACGAGCGGCTTCCAGGCGATCAACATCGCGTCGGAGCGCGGCCGCGTACGACAACCACACGTGCGCCACCAGCACCGGCTGCGCACGACGCAAATGGGTGTACGACGGCATGGTCGCCTGACCAGCACGTTCCGCCTGAGCAACCAGCGACTCCACGACCGCGACGACCGCACGCTGGAGTGCGGGAATCCGGCGACGAAGATAGAGGCGGAAGTCGACCGACACCTGTTCGTTGCGCGACCGACCGGTATGCAGGCGTTTGCCCGCCTCGCCTATCCGCGCGACGAGTTCCCGCTCCACAAACGCATGCACATCCTCATCGTCTGCTGTGTCGAGCATTGATGGGTCCGCGTGCACAGACGCCCGAACAGCGTCGAGGCCGGCCACGATGGCATCGGCATCTGCCGGTGAGAGAACGCCGGCGCGACCTAGCGCCTGCGCCCATGCGCGGCTGCCCGTGATGTCATCGTCAATCAGGCGCTTGTCGACTGGCAGTGATTTGCCGAAGTCGAAGACCTCGGCGTTTGGTGCGTTGTCAAAACGACCACTCCACAAATTCGCCACGTTATTTCGCCTCGCCCATAAAACACGTGAATCGCACGGTGCCGTCCTTGCCGTCGAGCCTTGATAACGCCTGATGAATCAGGACCGACGCTGGTGCTTCCTCAATGGTGCGTGGGCGCACGCCGGGCACAGCGGGAAAATCCAGACGGCCGATGCCATGGGCACCGGCGATCGTGTCGAGTGACACGATGAGTTCCACCAGCGGCATGGCGATGCCGTTGAGCTCGACAGGCAGTCCGCCTTTGAATGTCATCTCCACCATGGACGGTTCCTTGGCCCACCCTTCAACTCCGCGCGTCACCGTGTACACGTCGGCAGGAGGTTCAGTCTCGGGATTGTCCAGCACCTCAGTCGTCACCGATCGGCCCCAGAGGTTTCGCACCTCGATGACCGGGCGGGTGTTGGCAGACGGCACCGGGATTCCGCGCTCACGACCGAACGCCAACAAGGCGGGCACGTCCATCCCCCACTCGCGCGCGGGGGCGAGCAGGACCATGTCCGCACCGCCGGCGATGAGCGCGGCTTCCAGGCCGGCCGGATCGTTCGCGGGGAACGCACTGCCGTGCGCGATGGCCGTGGCACCCTCGATACGCGCAACCTCCAGCGTGTACCGGGCAATCAGAGGACGCGCAAGCGCGGCCGCACGTGGCTCGGTGAGTGGCAGGGGCCACGCCGGCGCCACGGCCTCGCGCGCAAATGCTTCGCGAACGTCGAGCACATGGGCGCGCGACGCGCCAATCCCAAGCGCGCGATCACGCACGTCGTTGAGGTCACGCCCTTGCCCAAGATCCAGCGTCACCGTCGCCACATCCTCGGCGCCTTGTTCACGCAACCACGCCAGGGCTGCGGAGGTCACCAGGTCCCCCGAATACGCCAGCACCACCCGGCGCGCCCGAGCGCTCTGTGTTTGTCCAGAAATCACTTTTTAATGACCTCGTTCCATCGTGTTTCAACCGTGACTGCTGCCTGCGCACCACGACACACAATAAGGATGGTGTCATCGCCGGCAATCGTGCCGGCAATCTCTTCGAGCTTCACGCGATCAATCAGGACCGCCACACTCTGGGCCTGCCCGGGGTCAGTCCGAAGGATCACCATCGCGTCCACCCGCTCGAGCCCCCGGACCAACGTGCCAATCGACCGCCGGAGTTGTTCCTCGGTGGCCGGCGAACTGCGCTCGACCCCCGGCCGCTCGTAGGCTCCGTCCCCGGCGCGTTTGACCAGCCCCAGGTCCTTCAGGTCCCTGGAAAGGGTCGCCTGGGTCGCCTTAATCCCCCGCGCCGAGAGCTTGAGACGCAACTCCTCTTGGGAGGCCACGGCCTCGTGATCAATCACGTCGAGAATCTGTGACTGCCTCCAAGGCTTCATATATATTCACCCATGCGCCGCCATTATACACGCTGCGATGAATACTCAACCTGTTTATGCATCGTGTTTACTTGAAATATGTGCTTGCAGCCGTGTTTTCAGCCACGTATAGTTACAGTGTCAAATGAATAAGTATTCATCCCCAGTTCGTGTCGCAATCGCAGGTGCCACCGGATATGCCGGGCAGGAATTGTTGACGCTGCTCAATCGTCATCCGGAGGTCCAGATCACGGCGGCGATGTCGTCGAGTCCGGACTCGTCGGCGCGGCCGATGCCCCGGTTGGCCCGGACCTGGGAGGGCAAGATCGAGCCGCTCAACCGCGCCAAGTTGGCCGAGGCGACGTTTGTGTTCCTGGCGGTCCCTGAAGCGGCGGCGGCTGGGCTCGCACCGGAGTTGCTTGAGGCCGGCGTCAAGGTCATCGATCTTTCCGGCGCGTTCCGGATCACGGATGCAGCGACGCGGGCCAAGTGGTACCCGGCGACGACCTTGTTGCCTGACGGCGTGGCGTACGGGCTTGTTGAGCACAACCGGGCGGCGATCGAGACGGCGTCACTGGTGGCGTGCCCGGGTTGTTATCCGACCGCGGCACTGCTCGCCCTCACGCCGTTGGTGGAGTCGGGACTCATTGATCTCTCCCGCGACGTGATCGTGGATGCGAAGTCGGGGATCTCGGGCGCGGGTCGGACGGCCAGCGATCGGACCCACTTCTCCGAGAATCACGGGTCGATGGCGGCCTACGGCGTGCTCGGTCATCGCCATGTGGCGGAGATGGAACAGTCGCTCGGGTGCGAGGTGACGTTTGTGCCGCACCTGGTGCCGCTTGATCGGGGCATCCTCGAGACGATCTATGTGCGCGTCAAGGAAGGCACCACGGCGGAGGCCATCGGCGAGTCCCTCGGGCACGCCTACAAACACGCGCCGTTTGTGCGGCTCACCGGTGATGCGTTGCCGGAGATCAAACACGTCGCGTGGACCAATTTCTGCGACATCGGCTGGAAGTTTGACGCCGCCTCCCGTCGTCTCGTGATGGTCGTGTGCATCGACAACCTGGTGAAGGGCGCGGCCGGGCAGGCGATTCAGAACCTGAACGTGATTTGCGGATTCGACGAGCGGACAGGACTGCGATGAACGGTCCGCTGGTGTTAAAACTGGGCGGCGAGTTGCTCGAGACCGCCGCCGCGCGTCACGCGTTTGCGGCCATGGTCGCGAACATGCGGGCGACTCGTCCTGTGGCGATCGTGCATGGTGGTGGTCGCGCGATTGACGCCGAGCTGGATCGTCGCGGGATCGCGCCGAAAAAGGTCGACGGCTTGCGCATCACGGACGCACCGACCCGTGACGCCGTGGTCGCCGTCCTTGCGGGTTCGGCCAACACCGATCTTGTGGCGGCACTGGTGAACGCGATGGTGCCGGCGGTCGGCCTCACGGGTGTGGACGCCGCGATGGCGGAATCGCAGAAGGCACCCGCGCTGCGGTCAACCTCCGGTGCCGAAGTGGACCTTGGACTCGTGGGTGATCCCGAAGACGTGGACCCAGCGCTGGTCGAACTGTTGATGACATCGGGCTACGTCCCCGTGGTGGCCAGTCTCGGTATCGAGCGCGGCAATCAGGGTGCCGGCATTCTCAACGTCAACGCCGACGTGATGGCGTGCCGCCTTGCGGCGGCGCTCGGTGCGGAGTTGGTGATTGCAGGCACAACCGCGGGTGTCCTCAACGCGCAGGGCGCGCTGATTCCTGCGCTGACGACGGTTGAAATGGACGCCTTGATTCACGATGGCACGGCAACTGCAGGAATGATCGCCAAGTTGCGCGCGTGCCGGATGGCACTCGATGAAGGAGTGCCATCGGTGCGGTTGATTGATGGCCGAGGATTTTCCGCCGGTGTGGATCCGTGTGACGCGCCGGGCACGACATTGACACGCACTGAAACAACAGACACAAAGGTCGCCGTTCACTCATGAGTACATCCGCCATCGCCCCCGTTTCGGTTCAGGATCAGGAAGCCCTGCACGTTCTGCAGGTCTACCGCCGCACGCCCGTGGTGTTTGACCGCGGCGAAGGCATGTACCTGATCGCCTCCGACGGCCGTCGATATCTCGATTTCATCTCGGGCGTCGGCGTGGCCTCGCTCGGTCATGCTCACCCGGGTCTGGCGGCGGCCATTGCCGACCAGTCGCGCACGTTGCTTCACACGTCGAACCTCTTCTTCCACCCGCTGCAGGCGGAGGTGGCGACGCGCCTCTCGACGCTCACCGGGCTCGACCGCGCGTTTTTCTGCAACAGCGGCGCAGAAGCGGTGGAAGCGTGCCTGAAGTTTGCACGCCGCTACTGGTTCACCAAGGGCGAGACGACGCGCACGAAGTACATCGCCTTCTCGCACGCGTTTCATGGCCGGACGATGGGTGCGCTGTCGGTGACGTGGGACGAGCACTATCGCGCGCCATTTCAGCCGCTGGTCCCCAACGTGGTGTTTGTGGACAACAACGACCCGGCCGCACTCGCCGCTGCGGTTGATTCCACCACTGCCGCGATCATCGTGGAACCGATCCAGGGCGAAGGTGGCGTGCGCCCGATCAGCAAAGACATGGCCGCGGCGATAGAGGCGGCGTGTGCAAAGACTGGGACGTTGCTGATTGCCGACGAAGTGCAGAGTGGCTCGGGCCGCACCGGCGCGTTCCTCTACAGCCAGACGTTGGGTCTCACGCCCGATCTGGTCGCGCTCGGCAAGGCCCTTGGGGCCGGCGTGCCCGTCGGCGTCGCCATGTTCAGCAACGAGGTGGCCTCGGCCGCGTCTCCGGGCGACCATGGCAGCACCTACGGCGGCAACCTGCTCGCGTGCCGCGCGGCCCTCACGTTCCTCGACGCGCTCGAGTCGCCGGCTCTGCAGGCGTCAATGAAAGCCGCAGCCGCTCGTCTGGGCAAAGGCTTCTGCGAAATGATGGGCCGCCTCGACCTGGTCCGCGATGTGCGCGGCGCAGGCCTCATGGTCGGCATCGACCTGACCTTTGACGCGACACCGGTCGTGGCTGCAGCGTTTGAACGTGGCCTGCTGATCAACCGGACAAGCTCGACCGTGGTGCGGCTCCTGCCGCCCTACACCGTGACGGAAGCAGACGTGGAAGCGGCGTTGCCGCTCCTGGAAGACGCCATTGTGGCGGCTGGGAGGGACTCGAAGTGACCGATCTCGTAGTACGGCAGGCGACGATGGACGACGCCGAAGCCATTCATGAGTTGGTGAAATCTCACCTCGATGAGGGGCACTTGTTGCCCCGGCAGTTGTCGGAGTTGCGTGCACACGCGGAGCGTTTCATGGTGTGTGACGTGGCCGGGCAGATCACGGCCTGCGCCGAACTCGCGCCCCTCTCGCCGAAGGTCGCCGAAGTGCGTTCGCTGGTCGTCTCGCGCGATTTCCGTCGCGTCGGCCTGGCGCAGCGCATGGTGATGGAACTGCGCGCGCGCGCCAAGACGATCGGCTTCGAGACACTGACCGCGTTCACCCATGACGCACGGTTTTTTGTGCGCCAGGGCTTCTCGATTGTTCCGCACGTCTGGGTGCCTGAGAAGATCATGACCGACTGTGTCGGGTGTCCGCTCTTCCGGCACTGCGATCAGTACGCGATGGTGCTGCCGCTTGCGGCACAGCAGACCTACCGGTCTTTGTCATCAGCACTCGCGTCGGCGGCCCGGGTGCCGGCAACGGCGCAGGTCGCGTAAATCATGAGCGCACACCTGATCAAAGGCGGCGTCACAACGCCGGCGGGATTTGTTGCGGCCGGCGTGTACTGCGGCATCAAGAAGCCGACACACGCGCACCCGCTTGACCTCTGTCTGATTGCGTCCACGTCGGGCCCGGTGCCGGCGGCGGCCGTCTTCACCACCAACCTCGCCGTGGCCGCGCCGGTCGTGGTGTCGCGTGAACATCTCACCCGTGCCGGCGGCCTGTGCGCAGGCGCGGTCGTCAACAGCGGCTGCGCCAATGCCGTCACCGGTGAAGCCGGCATGGCCGTGGCCAAGGGCATGGCCGGCGCGGCTGCGGAAGCGCTCGGTGTGAGCGACGAGTTCATCTTTGTTTCGTCCACCGGCGTCATCGGTGTGCCGCTGAGCCTGACCAAGGTGCGTGCGGGCATTACGGCGGCCAAAGCTGCGTTATCCGTGGACGGCAACGACAACGCGACCACGGCGATCATGACCACGGATCCGTTTCCGAAGTCGTGTGCCGCCTATGTCGACACGCCGAAGGGGCGCGTGACCGTCGGCGGCATCACCAAAGGCTCGGGCATGATCGAGCCGCGGATGGCCACGATGCTGGGATTCCTGACGACCGACGCGAAGGTTGCACCCGACGTCCTGCAGATCGCGCTTCGCCGCATCTGCGACGAGACGTTTAACGCGATTACCGTCGACGGCGAGTGCTCCACCAACGACTGCGTCCTGCTCATGGCCTCCGGCGCTTCGGGCATCGAAATCACCGACCCGTCCGACCCGGCGCTCGTCGAACCACTTCGCGCGGTGGCGGGACACCTCGCCCGCGAGATCGTGCGCGGCGGCGAGGGCGCGACCAAACTGGTCACCATCCGTGTAACCGGCGCGGCGTCACTTGATGACGCGCGCCTGGGTGCACGAACGATTGCCAACTCGCCGTTGGTGAAGACGGCGATTCATGGCGGCGACCCGAACTGGGGCCGGCTCATCGCGGCTGCCGGCCGATCAGGTGCCCACTTCGTGCTCGACCATGCGTCGGTAAAAATTGGAGACATTGACCTCTTCGTCAACGGCGTGCCGTTTGACGAACGCGCCGATGCGGCAGCCACAGTGCTGCAGGGAAAGGAAATGGTCATCACGGTGGACCTGGGCACCGGCGGCGCACACGAGGCCACGATGTGGACGTGTGATTTCAGCAAGGAATACGTGACCATCAACGCGGAGTACCGGACGTAATCCCGGAACCCACTTGACTTGCCGTGGTAGTGCCTTCAAGCGCACGGTGACAAGTGGCGCTCCCTTACCACGGCAAGTCAAATGGAGTTCCAATTATGATCGTTGAACTACCGGCGCTGGAGTCCAAGGACTTCCTCTCCATCCTCAACCTGAGCCCCGACGCGCTTGAGCAGGCGCTGGCGCTGGCCGCGGTCTTCAAGTCCGAACGCCAGAAGGGGCGTCCACACGCACACGTGCTTGAGGGACAGCACATCGCACTGCTCTTCGAAAAGCCGTCGCTGCGCACACACTCCGCATTCACGATTGCGGTGCGCGAATTGGGTGGCGACGTCATCGAGCCGGCCAGCGAGGTGGCGTTCAGCGGTCGCGAATCCGCCTCAGACGTGGCGCGCAACCTCGAACGCTGGGTCCCCATCGTCGTCGTCCGTACCTTTGAACAGGCGCGCCTCGAACGGTTCGCCGCGTCCTCGGCGCGCATGCGTGTCATCAACGCGCTGACTGACGAAGAACATCCGTGTCAGGCACTGGCCGACATGCAGGCGCTCATCGAGCGCTGGGGCAGCGTCAAGGGACGAACGGTCGCGTACGTCGGTGACGGCAACAACGTCGCGGCGTCGCTGGCGCAGGCGTCGGTGATGCTCGGCATGCATGTGCGCATTGCCACGCCGGAGGGCTTCGAACTCAACGCCGGACTGGCCGAGTCGGTCAGTCGGGTCACGCGCTTCGGCGCCACACTCACGCAGGGCTACGATCCCATCGCGGCGGTCGAGGGCGCCGACGCCGTCTACACCGATGCGTGGGCATCGATGGGGCAGGAAGACGACGCCGAGCGCCGCACCGGGATCTTTAGACCGTTCCAGGTCAACGCCGCGATGATGGCCGCCGCCGGCAAGGACGCGCTCTTCATGCACTGCCTGCCCGCGCACCGCGGACTCGAGGTGACCGACGAAGTCATCGACTCACCCGCGTCGATCGTCTTCGATCAGAGCGAAAATCGCCTGCACACGCAGAAGGCGCTGCTCGCGATGATGTCGGCACGCTGAAGTAGGCCGCACTGATCTTGAAGTGCGCCGTCTTCCGCAAGTAGGGCGCACTGATTTTGAAGTGCGCCGCACGGGATATGCTCAGTCGCCATGAGTGCCATCCGGGTCGGGTTCGGATTGCTGGCGGCGACGGTGGCCACGCCGATCGCGATGGCGGCGGTATTTGTCGCGCGCTGGCACTTTGAGACAGGCGGATGGGCCAGTCAGCCCTGGCCGGTGGTGCAGGATCGCATCCTGCTCTACGCGGCGCTCTCAGCTCCCGTGGCACTGTTCCTCACCGTCGGTTTTGGCGCACCCCTCACTCATCGTCGGGCCGAACTCGGACGCGCGACGGCGCTCCGGACGGCGCTGACCGGCGCGGCGCTCGGCGCGATGCCGTTCCTCATTTTTGACGGGTATGTCATCGGCATGAACCTTCTGCTGCTTGCTGATGACCCGTACAGCCGCGCGACCCTGATCACGGCCGCCCGGTGGGCGGCACTGGGATCGTGGTGCGGATTTTGGTCGGCCTGTGCCTACTGGCTGGTCGCTGTCCGACGCACTCGTTGACAGCCCCATTGAGTAAGTGCACGATAAGTGCATGGCCGTCAAAACCATCACCATCGACATGGAGGCGTACGACACGTTGTCCAGACACAAACGCGCCGGCCAGTCGTTCTCGCAGGTGATCAAGGCCCACTTCGGGCCGCAGCCCACGGCGGGCCGCTTGCTTGAGCGGATCAGGACCATCCGGCTTTCCGCCGACGCGTTGGATGCGATGGAGGCGGTGGTGCGTGACCGCAAACGGCATCCGGCCAGGGCCGTGCAGCTCGATCGCAGCGGTCGAACTGATCGAGCCGGGCGCAGCCGATGATGCTGAACTAATGCTGCATTTGGACACCAGCTTCCTGATTGATCTCGAACGCGAGACCAGCCAGGACAAACCCGGCCGGGCTATCGACTTTCTCGAGGCGCTCGATCCCGCGGAGGTTCTGGCTGTGTCCGTGCACGCGCTCTGCGAACTTCGCTCAGGCGCCGAACGCACCCGCAAGGCGCTTGAAACACACGAGGCGCTGGATCGGCTCGTCGCCGGCCTCCTCGTGGTCTATCCGGACGATCGTTTCGCACCGGCGTATGCGCGCCTGCTGGCGGCCATCCGCCAATCGCGGCGGGACGTCGCGACGATGGACCTGCTCATTGCCACTGCGGCCACACTCGATGACGCGCCGCTGGTGACCCGCAACGTTAAAGACTTCTCTCGGGTGCCCGGCCTCAGGGTCCTGCGGTACTGACCCTTCAGTGCGACAATAGATCGCCTATGCATCCTTGGCACGACAGTTATATCGACGACGCGCAGCTTGATACCGCGTTTCCCGTCATTATCGAAATCCCCAAAGGCAGCTCCAACAAATACGAACTCGACAAGGAGACCGGCCTGCTCCGGCTCGACCGCGTGCTCTACAGCGCGGTGCACTACCCGGCCGACTACGGCTTCATCCCGCGCACGTTTTGCGACGATGGGGACCCGTTGGATGCGTTGGTGCTTAGCCAGGAACCCGTCCATCCCCTGACTATTGTTGAAGCACGCGCGATTGGCGTGATGCGCATGCGCGACGAAAAAGGCATCGACGACAAAATTGTCGCGGTCAGCGTGAAGGATCCGGCGTTTGCCGACTACACGGACAAGAGCCAACTGCCGCAGCACATCCTGCGGCAGGTCCGGCAGTTCTTCGAGGAGTACAAGTCCCTCGAAAACAAGGAAGTCGTGGTCGAGGACATGCTCGGGCCGAAGGAGGCCATTCAGATCATCCGGGCGGCGCTGGACTTGTATCGGCGGCTTCGACGCGGGGAGCTGGGGCGTAAAGGGTAGGCGCCGCTGTCCGGCGGCTCTAAGAGCCGCGCCACATTGGGTGTAAATGGGCGTAACATTGGTTCGTGCTGAAGACCGACACGCTCCTGATCACGCCGGAGATCCTGCGCCTCATCGCCAACATCGACGAATTCAAAGGTGCATGGCGCACCTTGGGCACGCTCGCGCCTGACCGTCTGTCAGCCCTGCGGCGGGTGGCCACCATCGAGAGCATCGGCTCCTCGACCCGCATCGAGGGCAGCAAACTATCCGACCGGGAGGTGGAGCAGTTGCTGGCAAACCTTGAGATCAAGTCCTTCGCCACTCGCGACGAACAGGAGGTAGCCGGCTACGCCGAGCTGATGGATCTGGTGTACTCGTCTTGGCGAGACATCCCCTGCACCGAGAATCACATCAGACAACTGCACCAGACCCTGCTGCGCCACAGCGAGAGGGACGCGTGGCATCGCGGCCGCTACAAGACCAACTCAAACAGTGTCGCCGCATTCGACGAGAACGGTACGCAGATCGGCATCGTGTTCCAAACTGCGTCGCCCTTCGACACGCCCCGTCTTATGAGGGATCTGGCCGCGTGGGTGAACCAGGAGCGCGATGCGGCCCAGCTGCATCCGCTGTTGATCATCGCCCTGTGGGTCGTCGTGTTTTTGGAGATCCACCCATTCCAGGACGGCAACGGGCGCCTGAGTCGGGTGCTGACGACACTGCTGCTTCTGCAGGCGGGCTATATCTACGTGCCCTACAGTTCGCTGGAAAGCGTGATCGAACAAAACAAGGACACTTACTACCTGGCCCTGGTCCAGACGCAAGGAACGATTCGCACCGAGGCGCCGAACTGGCAACCGTGGCTGGTGTTCTTCCTTCGCTCTCTGGCCGAGCAGGTTCGACGACTGGAGAAGAAGGTCGAGCGCGAGAAGATCGTACTGGCCGCCCTGCCGGAACTGCAGCTGGAGATCGTGGAGTTCGCCTGCGAGCATGGCCGCGTGACGATCGGCGAGGCCATCAAGCTGACCAGCGCCAGTCGCAACACGCTCAAGCAGCACTTCCGGATATTGGTCGAGCGCGGCACGCTGAACCAGCATGGCCGTGGCCGTGGGGTCTGGTACGACCTGCGTTGACGAACGCGTCTTGACGACGACCGTCAACGACCAATGGTCGGGGGGCGTATACGTACGCTACAGTTCCCCGGGTTCTTTCTCCCATCAGGAGGCTCCATTGGCACGTCGAGGCATTCACACTCTTTTCCTCGGGTTGGCGGCAGTTGCCGCGTTCCTGGTCCCCGTTTCCGGCGTGCTCGTCGCCGGTGAACAGACCGCTCCTGCCCAGGCAGCGGCCCAAACGTCGGTGGTCGCGATTCGCAATGCCACCCTCGTCACGGTGTCAAAGGGCACCATCAACAACGGCACGATCGTGATGCGCGAGGGCAAAATTGCCGCGATCGGCGCGAACGTGCAGATCCCGTCGGGGGCGACGATCGTGGACGGCACGGGCAAGTTCGTCACGCCCGGACTGATCGACGCCCATTCCCACATCGGCAATGACGCCATCAACGAGGGCGCCACGGCGGTCAGTTCGATGACCGATATGGGGCAGGTCCTCAACCCGACGGCGATCGCGATTCAGCGCGACCTGGCCGGCGGCCTCACCACGGCGAATATCCTGCACGGCTCGGCCAACCCCATCGGTGGTGGATCGGTCACGATCAAGCTGCGCTGGGGCGTGGAAAAAGGCGACGACCTGATCTTCGAAGGCTCGATGCCGGGGATCAAGTTTGCGCTCGGTGAAAACCCGAAGCGGTCGGGCGGCGGCGCGGGTGGCCTGCAGGGCAACGCTCTCCCCCGCTACCCCGGTACCCGTCAGGGCGTCGAGTTCGTCATCCGTGACGCGTTCACGCGCGCAAAGAAGTATCAAAAGGATTGGGCGACCTACAACGCCGCCGCGAACAAGGCGACGACGATTCCACCGCGCCGAGACCTGCAGATGGACGCGCTCGTCGAAGTGCTTGAGGGCAAGCGCCTCGTGCACGCGCACTCCTATCGCGCCGACGAAATCCTGATGATGATCCGTCTCGCCGACGAGATGGGCTTCAAGGTGGCGACCTTCCAGCACGTGCTCGAGGGGTACAAGGTCGCGAAGGAGATTGCGGCGCACGGCGCAGGCGCGTCCACCTTCTCCGACTGGTGGGGCTACAAGATCGAAGCCGAAGACGCCATCCCTGGCAACGCCGGCCTGATGACGCACAAGGGCGTGAACGTCTCGATCAACTCTGACAGCGCGGAACACGCGCGCCGCATGAACACCGAGGCGGCCAAGTCCGTGCGCTGGGGTGACATCTCCGACGAACAGGCCATCGCGATGGTCACGATGAACCCGGCGCGCCAGCTCCGCATCGAAAACCGCGTGGGTTCACTGGAGGTCGGCAAGGACGCGGACGTGGTGCTGTGGAACAACCACCCGCTCTCCACCTACGCGATCGTCGAGCACACCTACATCGACGGCAAACTCTATTACGACCGCGCGGCGGATCTGGCGCGTATCGCGGCGGCCAACACCAACCGTCCTGCGCCCGGCACGCCGGCCGTCACCGGCAACCTCTTCAACATCACGCCGGAAGCCGGCAAGGTCATGTTCAACGAGAACGGCGCGACCTGGGCGATCACCAACGCGCGCATCCACACGGTGTCCGGTCCGGTGATTGCGCGCGGCACGGTGGTGATCCGTGGCAACACGATTCAGGCGGTCGGCGCCAATGTGTCCATTCCGTCCGGCGCGCGCGTGGTTGATGCCCGCGGCGGCAACGTGTACCCGGGCTTCATCGATGCCCAGACGAACCTCGGCCTCAGCGAGCCGGGCGTGCGCGGCTTTGATGACGTGAACGAAATTCTCACGTTCAACCAGATGCTCCGCACCAAGGTGGCATATCAGTCCGATAGCGATGCGATTGCGGTCGCGCGCACGGAAGGCATCACGTCGGCGGGGATCTTCCCCGGCGGCGGCATCATCGGCGGGGAAGTGCCGCTGATGAATCTCGACGGCTGGACTTGGGAGGAAAACGTCGTGCGTCCGTCTGCGGGCCAGGCGTTTGCCTTCCCCGGCGGTGGCGGTGGTGGTCGCGGCGGCGGCGGTGGTGGTGGATTCCCCGTCGGCGGTCGTGCGGGCGGTGCGGGCAACTCCGGTCTGCGTGAACTGGAGACATTGCTGGCACAGGCCAAGGTCTACGGTACCAACCCGAAGCGCGACATGAACTGGAACCTCGAACCGTTCCTGCCGATCCTCAACAAGCAGCAGGCGTTTTACGTGAGCGCGGGCAGCGATGCGGCGATCACGCAGGCGATCGCCTGGGCGCAGCGCCAGAACGTCAACCTCGTCATCCGCACGAGCCCGGCTACGGCGGTCTCAAGCGCGGCGACGCTGAAGGCGGCGAACGTGCCGGTCATTATCAGCACCATCCTGGCGCTGCCGGCCGGCGGTGATGAGACGTTCCACGCCGCGACGTATCAGGCGGCCGGTGAGCTGGAGAAGGCGGGCGTCACGTTTGCGTTCTCGAGCGGCGGCTTCGAGACCGTGCGGCTGATTCCCTTCCAGGCGGCGATGTCGGTGGCGTGGGGCCTGAGCAAGGAACGCGCACTGCAGGCGATGACACTCGACGCCGCGAAGATCTTCGGCGCCGACAAGCTCGTCGGCAGCATCGAAGTCGGCAAAGTCGCCAACCTCGTCGTCACCAACGGCGACGCGATGGAAATCCGGTCGCGTGTCCTGCATGTGGTCATCGCCGGAAAAGATGTGCCGCTGCAGAACAAGCAGACGGAATTGTTCAACCGTTACATGGGTCGTCAATAGATTTTCCGAAGGGCACTTGACACGGTATCGTAGGATGCCTCGCTCGGACGAGCGAGGCGCAAGGATACGACACCGTGTCAAGTGCCCTTCGGATGTAGGAGCGAAATGTCCAACCTGAAATCCGTAGTCGTTCAGGGCGCCGCGGTCCTTGCTGCGACGCTCACATTTACTCTCACCGGCGGGGCGGCCCCACAGGGCCTGACCTACGCCATTCGTGGCGCCAAGATCGTGACGGTCTCTGGCGACACGATTCCCAACGGCACCGTGCTCATGCGTGATGGTGTGATCCAGGCGGTTGGCGCGACGGTCACGGTACCTGACGATGCGATCGTCACCGACGGCGCCGGGTTGACGGTGTACCCGGGTTTCATCGACATGTCGAGTTCGGCGCCGCTCGAGGCGACCGCACCGGCGGCGCCCGGCGGCGGGCGTGCCGGTGGTGACGGCGGACGAGGCGGTGGTGGTGGTGGCGACGAAGGTACATTTGCCACACGCGAGGAAGCGGAACGAGCGAAACGTGCGGCCATTCTGCGTCCCGACTATCAGGCGGCGCAGAATCTCGTTGAATCGAGCGAGGGCCTGAGTGCCATGGCGCAGGCGGGCATCACCTCAGTGCTCGCGGTGCCTTCACAGGGCATCTTCAAGGGTCAGAGCGCACTCGTGAACACCGCGTACCCGGCCGACGATCCGCAGATCAGCACGGTGGCCGACTATCGTCGCGGTCTCGCTGTGGTGAAGGCGCCGGTCGCGCAACACGTGAACGTGGGCGGCCGTGGCGGCGGTACGGGGTACCCGAACTCGCTGCTGGGTACGATCGCGTTCACACGTCAGGGCTTCCTTGACGCGCAGTGGCAGCGTGATGCCACGGCGATCTACGAAAAGACCGGCGGTCGTGGTCCGCGTCCACTCGTGGAGCCGTCGCTGGACGCGCTCAAGCCGGCGCTCGCGAAGGAAATGCCGACGGCGTTTGACGCCAGTACCGCTCGCGAGATCGACCGCGCGCTAATCATGGCCAACGACTTCGGTCTCGACCCGATCATCGTCGGCGGCAGCGAAGCCGCGAAGCGGATCGCGGAATTGCAGAAGGCGAAGGCACGCGTCATCCTGAGCGTGAGCTTCCAGGGTGGTGGTGGAGGCGGCGGCGGCGGTGGTGCCGGGGGTGGCGGGGGTCAGACGGCCATGCAGGCGCTGGCAGACGCCCCGAAGACGGCGAACGCGCTCGCGCAGGCGAACATCCCGTTTGCCTTCACCGGCGGTGGCGTGCTCGCGCCGTCGGCGTTCCTGGCCAACGTCACCCGCACGGTCAAAGACGGCGGCCTGCCGCCGGCGACGGCGCTCCGCGCACTGACCCTCGACGCCGCACGTGTGGCCGGAGCGGCCGACCGCCTCGGCTCCATCGAACAGGGCAAAATCGCTAACATCGTTGTGATGGAAGGCGAGATGTTCGAGGCCAGCTCCCGCGTGCGTTACGTGTTCATCGACGGCCGGCCGGTCGAAATCACCGGCGCGGCGCCGGCGGGTGGCTCCGGTCGCGGCGGCTCCCGGTAAGCACGAGAAGAACCTCAGAGGTCGCTTACGACCTCTGAGGTCGTTCCTAAAGGAGGAGTTCCCATGAAACAACTACTGATTCTCGCTATTGTTGGTCTGGCCATCGCGGTGCCCACCGCACAACGCCAGGCTCCATCCGGTTACCTCACTCCCCCAAAAGTCATCGTGGACATCATGGACGCCGAGCCGTTGCCGGGCGTCGCGTTGTCGCCGGATCGAAAGACGATGCTGATGACGCATCGACGGAGCATGCCGACGCTGGCCGAAGTGGCGTCGCCGATGCTGCGTCTGGGCGGGTCACGCATCAGTCCGCTGACCAACGGCAATCACGTGCTCAACGGCACGATCGGCCTGACACTCAAAGACGTGGCCACCGGTGCTGAGCGCAAGCTCACGTTGCCGACCGGAGGATCGTTTGGTGCGAGCTTCTCGCCCGACGGCAAGAAGATCGCGATCACGCACACGGCCGCCAACACCATTCGCTTGCTGCTGGCCGACGTGGCGACAGGCGCGGTCACCACTGTCGTCGACCGTGGCATCAACGGTCTGGGCGGCGGGTGCAGTTGGCTCGACGACTCAACGGGATTTTTGTGCAGCATGGTGCCGGCTGGTCGCGGCCCTGCTCCGGCGTCGCCGGTGGTCCCCTCGATGCCGAACATGCAGGAGAATCTGGGCACGATCGCCGCAGGCCGCACCTATCAGGACCTGCTGACGAGTGCGCACGACGAACAGCTTTACGATTACTACTTCACCGCACAGCCCACCTGGATGGATCTGTCGGGCAAGGCGACGCCCTTCGGTCGCCCCGCGGTCTACGCGGGCCTGCAGGTCTCCACCAACCGGGAGTTCGTGATCGTCAACCGCATCAAGCGGCCGTATTCGTACCTGCTCCCTGCATCGAGCTTCCCGCGCGACGTGGAGGTCTGGGATCGCACCGGCAAGGTCGTGCGTACGGTGGCCGACGTGCCGATGGGTGATGTGGTGCCGGCCAACGGTGTGCAGCAGGGCGCGCGCGGCGCGCAGTGGCATCCGATCGAGCCGGCGACACTCATCTGGGTCGAGGCGCTCGACAAGGGCGACATCCGCAACAAGGTCTCTCATCGCGATCAGGTCATGACGCTGGCGGCGCCGTTCACCGGAACACCGTCGGCAGCCGTCAAAACCGAATGGCGCTTCGGTGGCGTGTCCTTCACCGAAAAGGGCGTCATCATGGTCGCCGAATCGGACCGTGCGACGCGTATGGCGCGAACCTGGGTCTACGACAAAGGCTGGTCATCGACGCCCCGCAAAGTCTGGGAACGCGGCCAGCAGGATCGGTACGGCGACCCTGGGTCCCCGATGCGACGCCCGGCCTCGAGCCTGGTCATGCAGGTTGGTGACTCGATTTATCTCACCGGCGCCGGCGCATCTCCAAAGGGCGACCTTCCGTTTCTCGATCGCATGAACCTGACGACGCTCGCGACCGAGCGGGTGTGGCGCAGCGACGAGCAGAGCTTCGAGTCCGTGGTGGCGCTGGTCGACGATGCCGGTGCGCGGATGATCACGACGCGCCAGACGTCGCAGATCCCGGCCAACTACGTGATGCGCGATCTTCGTGCGAACACGATGTCGCCGATTACCTCGTTCAAGGATCCGCATCCACAACTCTCGGACGTGCAGAAGCGGTTCGTGACCTACAAGCGCAACGATGGTGTGACGCTCTCGGGCACCATCTACCTGCCGCCCAGCTACAAGCCGGGCGAACGCCTCCCGATGTTTGTGTGGGCGTACCCCCAGGAGTTCGACAACGCCGATGCCGCCAGTCAGGTCGTGGGATCACCGAATCGATTCACGACCGTGGGCGGGTCATCCCATCTGCTGCTGCTGACGCAGGGGTTTGCGGTGTTTGATGGGGCGACAATGCCGATTATCGGGGCGGGAGAGACGGCCAACGACACATATGTCGAGCAGTTGGTGGCCAGCGCGCAGGCGGCGGTGGACTTTGCTGTGAATGAAGGGATCGCTGATCGCGCGCGCATCGGTGTGGGTGGTCACAGCTACGGCGCGTTCATGACGGCCAACCTGCTGGCGCACTCGGACATCTTTGCGGCCGGCGTGGCGCGCAGCGGTGCCTACAACCGCACGCTGACGCCATTCGGTTTCCAGAACGAAACGCGCACCTTCTGGGAAGCGCCGGACGTCTACGCAAAGATGTCGCCGTTCTACAACGCGCACAAGATCAAGGAACCGCTGCTCCTGATCCACGGCGAACTCGACAACAACTCCGGCACCTTCCCGATTCAGTCGGAGCGCATGTACATGGCGCTCAAGGGCCACGGCGCGACCGCGCGGTACGTGACGCTGCCGTACGAGTCGCACGGCTACTCCGCGCGCGAGTCCAATCTGCACGTGGTGGCCGAGACGCTGAACTGGCTGAACAAATACGTCAAGAAGACGCCGAATTAGGGCCTATCCACAGGGAGACACGGAGACCCGGAGAGTTTTCTTTTAAAGAAAATCCTCCGCGTCTCCGTTCCTCCCTGTTAATTAAGCGAACAGCCACGTCAGCGCGTCGGGCAGTCGGCGCGCCCAGGCGTCTTCGGAGTGATCGCCGAGCGGATCCTCGACACCACCGACGCCGCCGGCATCAAGCTGGTCGCGTAGCAGGTGTTTCAGGATGCGGACGTTGGCGAGAGTGTCGCGCCCTTCCTGGTGCCCGACATCGAGCCAGACCTTGGTGGTGGGCATGAGCGGGTGGCGACGCAGGCGACGCAGGATGACCCGGTTATCCCACCAGATCGACGGCGACATCACAAGCAAGCGGCCAAACCGCGCCGGATATTGCTGGGCGACGGCCAGCGTGGCCAGGCCTCCCAGAGAAGACCCCCCAAGCGCCAGTGCTCCAGGCGCCGTGTTGATGCCGTACTCAGCGGCCATGTATGGCACCAGCTCCTCCATCAGGAACCGGCCGTGCCTCCAGAGGTCCCCCGCCCCGTAGTGGGTCCCTTCGGTCGGCGTCAGCTCGGTAATGCGCCCCTGGCCGGCATGATCCACCCCCACCACGACCAGCGGCGGAATCTTTCCCGCCTCCACCAGCATCGCCATCGTCTCTGCGACCCGCCAGTGGTGCCCAGGCCGGTGGGCTCGGTCGGGCTCAAAGAGATTCTGCCCATCGTGCAGGATGAGCAGGTGGGGAGACGCAGAACTGTCCCCTTGGACTCCTGGACCTCTGGACCCCTGGACTTCATTTGCCCAGACCGTGACCCGCCTGGGGCCATCGATCCACTTCGAAGAGATGTCGTGCCGCGTCATGAACTGTCGTAGTATCGGGCATCATGCGGCGCGAGTACCAGCGATGGTTTTCACGGACCCTCGGACGGGACATGGAGATGCTGGTCTTTGGCCACGGTGGCCGACCGGTCGTCGTGTTCCCGACGTCGATGGGGGCGTTTTTTGAGTACGAAGATCGCGGGATGACCGGCGCGCTGGCTGAGAAGCTCGACGCCGGCGCCGTGCAGCTCTTCTGCGTCAGCACCCTCGACAAAGAAACCTTCTACGCCAAGATGGTCAGCCCGCGCGATCGGATTGACCGGTATCTCCAATACGAGCATTACCTCGTCCACGAGGTGATGCCCTTTATCACCCAACAGTCCGGCAGCCCCACGGCGGGTGTGACCGGCTGCAGCTTTGGTGCCTATCACGCGATGGTGATGGCGCTGCGGCACCCGGATGTGTTCACATCCTGCATCACCATGGGCGGCGCCTTCGACATCATGCGGTTCCTGCACGGCTATTTCGATGAAGACGCGTACCTCTTGTCGCCGCCGCACTTCCTGCCGAACCTGACCGACCCATGGTTTCTGGAGCGATGTCGGCAGAACAAGTGGGTGCTGGTCACTGGCGAGAAGGACATCTGTCGCGCGGACACCGAACACGCAGCGCGCCTGATGGCACACAAGGACATCCCGCACAGCCTGCACGTGTGGGGCCAGGGGTCGGAACATGACTGGCCCGAGTGGGTCAAAATGGTCAAAGCCTACGTGCCTTAGTAGGCGTCCGAGAATACGGAAGGAAGAGTTGATGGCGGCGACAATTGGTGTGCTCTTCGGCATGGAAACCACGTTTCCTCCTGCGTTGGTGGAAAAGATCAATGGGATGAAGATTCCCGGCATCTCTGCGGAGTTTGTCTCCATCGGTGGCATCCGGATGGACGAACCGCAGCGGTATCGCGTCATCGTGGACCGCATCTCGCATGACATTCCGTTTTATCGCGCGTTCCTCAAGAACGCGGTGCTCACCGGCACAACGGTCATCAATAACCCGTTTTGGTGGAGCGCCGACGACAAGTTTTTCAACTACGCGCTGGCGACACGTCTTGGTGTGGCGATTCCACCCACCGTGATCCTCCCGCACAAAACCCACCCGGCCGGCACCACCGATCAGTCGATGCGGAATCTGGAGTATCCGCTCAACTGGGAAGAGGTGTTTGACTACATCGGCTTCCCCGCTTTTCTGAAGCCGTTTGACGGCGGTGGGTGGAGGGACGTGTATCAGGTGCGCTCGTCGAAGGAGTTCTTCGCCGCGTACGACCAGACGCACACGCTCTGCATGACCCTGCAGCGGGCGGTCAAGTTCAACGAATATTTCCGCTGCTACGTGATCGGTCAGGAGAAGGTCCTGATCATGCCGTATGATCCGCGGCTCCCCTTCCACGATCGGTATCTGAAGAATCCTCCCGCCTACGACCCGGCGCTGATCGCCCGTGTCGAACGTGATGCGCTGACGTTGTGTCGAGCACTGGGTTACGACCTCAACACGGTGGAGTTCGCCGTCGAAGATGGCGTGCCGTATGCCATCGACTTCATGAACCCCGCCCCTGACGCCGACCGCAATTCCGTGGGTGAAGCCAACTTCGCGTGGATTGTGGATGCGGTCGCCGAGTTGGCCGTCACAAAGGCGCTCGAACCGCCAGCCCCACCCACCTACCGGTGGGACGCGTTTCTGAAGGGTTGAGTCCATGTCCGAACCAGCCTTCACCATCGGGATCGAAGAGGAATATCAGACGATCGACCCACGCACGTACGACCTGCGCTCCCACATCCAGACCGAGATTGTGGAAGAGGGCAAGCGGCGGATGAAAGAAAAGGTGAAGTCCGAGATGCACCAGTCGGTGGTCGAGGTCGGCACCGGCGTCTGCGCAACCATCAAAGAAGCCGCACTCGACCTCAAAGACCTCCGTCGTCAAATGATCGGCCTGACTGAGGAGCACGGCCTGCTGATGGTCTCCGGTGCCACGCACCCGTTTGCCGACTGGCGTGTGCAGGACATCTCACCCGACGAGCGCTACGTGCAGGTCGTTGAGGACATGCAAATGGTCGCGCGCGCAAATCTCATCTTCGGCCTGCACGTGCACATCGGCATCCACGACCGGGAGACGATGATTCACTTGATGAATCAGATGCGGTATTTCCTGCCGCATCTGCTGGCGATCTCGACGAACTCGCCGTTCTGGATCGGGATGAACACCGGTCTCATGTCGTATCGCTGCAAGGTGTTTGATCGGTTCCCGCGCACGAATATCCCGGACACGTTTTCGTCCTGGGCCGATTTCGACAGTTTCGTCAAACTGCTCGTCAAGACCAACTCAATCGACAACGCCAAGAAGATCTGGTGGGACATCCGCCCGCATCCAGTGTTTGACACGCTCGAGATTCGCGTCTGCGACATCCCGATGCGCGTGGACGAGACCATCGCGATCGCCGCGCTCATTCAGGCCACGATGGTGAAGCTGTACCGGTTGCACGCCAAGAACCAGAGCTGGCGGGTGTACAGCCGCGCGTTGCTGATGGAAAACAAATGGCGCGCCGCCCGGTACGGCATCAACGGCATGCTCATCGATCTTGGCAAGGAGCGCGAGGTTCCCGAGCGCGAGTTGTTGCTCGAATATCTCGATTGGGTGGACGATGTGCTCGATGAACTGGGGAGTCGGGAGGAGATCGAGACGATCCGGTGGATTCTGGAGCATGGCACCGGCGCCGACCGGCAGCTCAAGGTCTACGAAGACTCCGGCCACGACTTCAAGGCGGTCATGGACTACATGATCGCGGAGACCAGACACGGGCTCTGACGCTTCAGCGATGCGGGGCCCGAATCTGGCGACTTCGATCAATGACCACGACACCCCTGTCATCAGCCTTGAGCTGAATTGGCGTGGCACCCAACGTAGAGGAATAGAGAAGCTGGTGAGCAGGGGGTAACTGGCTCACGGAAAAACGTGACACGACCGTTCCATCCGACTGGGTCACCGTACCCACCTGTGTCGCATCGAGACTGCCGAGGCGGATGGGGCATTGCGCACCGGTCCACGTCACCGTTCCTGGGAGAACTCCATACCGACCAGCACCGAGAACCTCAATGGACGTAGGAAAACCCGCCAGTAGCCGGACGGCGACGGGTTGCCCGGATCCGGGTGCGACAAGGCACGTGGCGATGTGGCCTGGAGCGATCACATCGATGAACTCACCGGGAGACGCGACCCCTGCGGTCGCCCGAAATATGCCTGGCGCTGACTGTTCGAGTCGTCCATTTTGCGTACGAAGTTGGGCAGACGGCAGCGGCTGTCCGGCCGAATCCATCACGGTGATCTCGGTGTCATACGATGCGAGTGTCAGCACAACCTTCGAGTCGCCGGTGGCCTTGACTGCCACCTGACGAGGCGCGGCGACCACCACGGTTCGGTCAGGGCGCTCTTGTCTTGCTCTGACAACATAATCGCCTTCGGAGAAGCCAGGAAACTCCATGCTGGGGCTCGCTGGCGGCTTCAAGTCGAAGGCCACTCGCGAGATGCGGCTACCCGGAGTCTGCCGCGAGAAAGTAAACGTCACCGGCGATGCTTGATCCCAGCCTTCGACGACAACGACGAGCGTGCCCCCAGTCACAGACCAGTCCACCCGGTTTTGTCCCTCGTGAATGACAACCGTCTGCTCGCGCCCAATCAACGGCAGCCCCTTCATCGTAAGTCTGGCGACGTACGTGCCAGATCTCGGGAGTCTCAGCGAGTAGTCGCCAGCAGAAAGGACGCTGGCCGTGACCCCCTCGGTGGGCGGCACATCGGGCTCGGCAAATGAGACCTGGAGGTCTGCACTGGGATACGGTCGTCCGTCCAGAGTCACGGTCCCGATCACCTCAAAGTCTGGCAGCGAGAGAATGGCCGTGGTCTCGACCTGCCTCTCGACCTGCACGACCTTCGTAACGGCGAAGCCTACGCCCTCGCCGGATGCCACAAGTTCGTACTCGCCCGGTGGTAGGCCGGAAAAGATCTGGTCACACCGATGGGCGAAGTCGCGTCTGGCGACCCTGGAACGCAGTTGAGCTCCGGTGGGCGTCCGAGTCAACCTGACGACGTCCAGACGGCCAGAATTCGCGCACAGTTCTCGATCTATCGCAACTTTGACCCGTCCGACGTCACTGGGAGCCATCACGATCGCGACAGAGCTTCCGGGAGGCACTTCGAGCTCAACCGTCTCTCCCCCGATGTCGCCTTCGTAGACTGGCTGCCAGGTAACGGTTCCGGACAAGCCCCCAACAATGAGTCGACCGCCAACGTCCCCGAGCGTATATTCCCCAGGATCGCTCGCGGAAGAATTGCGCAGGCGAATTTTTAATGGGACTACGACAGCTGGCGCAACGGTGAAAAGAAGTTCGCCCCCGGTGACATGGCGAGTCGGGTGCCACGGCGCCACTGACGGAATCGCTGACTCATGAAACGTGGCTGGTGGGAAACCGGGCCGTTGAAATCTGACGTACCGGTTCTTGTGACGCGCCACAAGAAGATTACTGATTTGACTCGCCGGTCGAGCGGCGACGACGACAGGCACGGCGCCATCTTCCCAGGTGAGCCACTCTACTGCGGTCCATTCAGGACCGGTGGGCAGCGGCCTTGAGACGGCTGGACTCAAAGACAACAATCCGCTCTGGCACACATCGGCAACCAGAAGGTCGACCGGCTCCACGCCCTGAAAGTCGCAGACAATCGAACCCGGGCGATCACACTGAAGGTGGAGCCCCGCGAGGGTCCGTGCCAGGGGAGCCCCTGAGTCCGCGAAGCGGCACAGCCCGGCCGGCGTCGACTCAGGCAGCCGGACTATTCGAGTTGTTTGCCCCTGCTGGCCCGCAATTGCGAGGACCAGCACGGATAGCCATGTCGCGCTGTTGAACATGATGGGTTTTCATCCGTCCGCAGGCTACTTCACCCTGGCTTCCTCGTCAGCTTGAACCGGGACCGCCGAGGTCAGTGCCAACAACGACAGCGACATCACCACGAACGATACATCCCTGATTTTTCGAATCATACACTCCGACCCTTCTTGTTGTCGACGCGGTTTACATAGAGCGAGATCAACAATTCCTATGTGACTCCGAGCTTCAGAAGTTCAACAATGCTGCGATCCAGAACATCAATGGACTGCAGACCGGTGAGCACTTTTTTCACGTCAACAGTGGCCCCTGGTCCTGATACCCCGAGCAGAAGCACCGGCGTCCCCGTAAGGCCAATGACGCCAGCCTCATCAAGATCAGCGGCAAGGTTGTCACTGGGCGCAGTCAAGCACAGGTTAAATCGACTCTCGTCAAGATTCAGCCGTGCGCCATGCGCTTGAAGCTTGTCTGGACCGAACTGGTTCTTGGACTGAAAAACAAGATCGTGCATCTCCCAAAACCGCCCCTGGGCACCCGCGCACTCAGCGGCAACCGCTGCGGAGCGTGCGTTCGGATGGATGGCCTCCAGTGGAAGGTGACGGAACACGAACGCCACTTTGCCATTCGCTACGTAGCGGTAGATCTGCTCGACCTTCAACAGACTCAACGGGCACGAGTGGCTCCTCAGCCGAGTCGATCAACCCCTTGGTCGCCACACCGATGATCGCTCTGAAGCCGAACGCCTGATGCTCCTGGGAGTCGTCGCGGATATCCACGACAGATTGTCCGCGACTGGCCGGCAGAGTGATGCCAGGCTCGCTGCAGTGCTCGCCTACGTCCGTAAGCAATCGCGCGATCGCGACCTCACTCGGGCACTGGTCTCTCGGTCGCTGGGATTATCTGAGTTCTGGGTGGCGCATCACTTGAAACAGGCGACCGGCCGGTCATTTTCAGGTCACGTCAACGACGCAAGGATGGCGGATGCCCTCAAGCTTCTTGATCGGCATGAGGAGGGAGTCAAACGGATCGCGCTCACAGTCGGCTACGTCAGCCATCATGCGTTCACCAGACTCTTCGGACAGCGGTTCGCCATGACGCCAAGCTTGTGGCGCAGGGCGCAGGGCGCAGGGCGCAGGGCGCAGGGCGCAGGGCGAGCGTAGTCGATGATTCTGATTGTCAACGACTTCCCGGCCGTCTCAGTCGCCTTCGGGCGCGCCCTGACTGCTGTCGGCGTCACATACGAGGCCGTGGAAACGCTCCCTGCAGCGATCGCAGTGATCGGTCGCGACGATTGGACGGGCTTCGTGCTGGACATCTTCCTGCCGGGCGGCACAGGCGTCGATATTCTGGAAGCGATTCGGCGACAGCCGATCCACGCGCACACACCAGTGGCGCTCATCACTGCAGACATCCTGTTGGACGACGACCTTATGCGGCGCATTGCTGCTGGTCACGCCACGGTGCACATGGGTGTCTTTGACCGTCCGACCATCGAGGCCATCTGCCTCGACCTGCGGCTCGCGAGGCGTGAGCAATCGTCGCGTTGGGTTGCGGCGTGCGCCGCTGGGCTGCAGCCGAATTGACCAAACCTAACGTTGGGTTTATGCTGGCGGAGTGACTTGGGGTGAGGTGATCCGGAAACTGAAAAAGGCCGGGTTCGTTGAGCAACGCGTAGGCAAGGGAAGCCATCGCCTGCTGGTGCAGCCTGCGACCGGACAGGAAGTCTGGGTGGCCGTGCACACGAAACACGACGCCGGGCACCTCGGCAACCGCATCCTCAAAGAGGCTGGTATCCAGTGACAAAATACTTCCCGATTGTGATCGACCGTGAGGCATCCGGAGCATTCAGCGCCTTTGTGCCGGGCCTGCCGATTTACGCGGCTGCAGACACGCGCCCGAAGGCCGAGACCGCCATTCGAGGCGTTCTGGGTGCTTACTTGGCCGCCCACCCGGAAGCACAGCCGTCGTCGCTCGTCCGCGTCGCAGCCGTCCGAGTCACTGCCGGCCGCGCTGTGGTCGCGATGCGAAGTGCAGGCGCCCTGCTCGGTCACAAGCGAAGCCACGCGAAGGCCGCTGCCTCGCGCGCAAACGGGCAACTCGGCGGGCGACCCAAAAAACTCGCCAGTTAGACGGACCTGACCGATGGCGTCACCGAAAACGTGAACGCGTCGGGACGCGCGTAGTGACCTGCGACGTCAAGCGTCATGCGTTCCTCATCGAGGCGCGTGAAATCGAGCGAGGCTCTCAGGATCGTGGGCTCATCAAAGACCGGACCGGCGAGGTACTCGCCGCGCGGATTGATGATGGCACTGCCGCCGCGCAGCACGAACATGTCATCCGCCCCCGCGCGTTCGGGGTCGCGCTCCAACTCCACTGGGAGCGCCGACGCACGCATGAGCGAACCCGCGGCGAGCACAAAGCACCGGCCTTCAAAGGCGTAGTGCCGACTCGCGATTTGATGGCGTTCGGCAACGGTGGGCCACACGGCCATGTGCAGGTCCTCGCCGGAGTCGTGCAACGCCTGCCGCGACAGCGGCATCCAGTGTTCCCAGCAGACCAATCCGCCCACGCGACCGTGTGGCGTCTGCACCGCGCGCAGACCACTGGTGTCGCCCTGACCCCAGACGAGCCGCTCGGTGTAGGTCGGCATCAACTTGCGATGGTGATTGAGCAGTTGACCGTCGGGTCCGTAGGTGAGCAGCGAGTTGTACAACGTGCCGTACCCCGGCCCCGACGCGACACGTTCGCTGACGCCAACGACAAGTGTGACTTTGCTCTCGCGTGCGATGGCGGCTAGCGCCTGACCACTCGCGCCGGCGACGTCCACACTCTCCGCGCGGTATCGCGCAAACACCGCCTTGGTCGACGGGTGGTCCCAGAGGTTGACGTCTCGACAGACATCCAGCCAGGCTGGATATCCCGGCAGCCACGTCTCTGGAAAGACCACCACCTGCGCGCCGAGCGCGGCCGCCTCCCGCGTCAGTTGCCGTGTGCGCTCCAGCCCTGCCTCCAGGGCCGGACTGACCTCGGCTTGGACAATGGCTACTTCAACCGTCACCACTTCACCGCCCGCATCGTCAGCGTCACCTCGTTCTGCACGCCGGGCTTCAACTCCTCGACCACCACGCGGGTCTCATAGCCGAGGGCCCGGCACGTGACGCGATAGGTTCCCGTGCGCACACCCTCGACATCGAACCGGCCTCGGGCGTCGGTCGCGGACCCAAACTCCGTCAGGCCGGATTGCGGGTCCAGCGGCTGAAACACGACAGACGCATCGGGGATGGACGCACCGTACTCGTCAAACACCCGCCCGCGCACCTGTGCCATCGCCTGCCCAGGCCGCATCATCTCATCGACCGTCCGGCCAGCGATCCGTCCACCCGCGCACTGCGCCCCGGCCACGGCAGACACCAGTAGCAGCGCGAGCGCGACAGGTGTCCTCACGTCCACTCGTCTATTTCACCGCGGTGAGCACCACGCGGATGTACCAGGCTGGCGCAATCCAGGCCAGGTGCTCTTCATAAAAGCGGGGCCAGCGATTGGCCAGCCACTCCCAGTGGCGATTCTTGTAGTTGCCGTAAAACCGCAGGTGGCGTTCGGTCAGCGTGAAGCGCGCGCCAGTGTAAAAGTCCCACTGATTTTGTCCGGTGAAATACTCAAACGAAAAATAGCCGAGATGATGACGATGGGTGGGATCGGTCCAGGAGTTCGCGCAGGAATAGTGCGGCGTGACGATCTCGACGCGGCCGCCAGGTGCCAGCACGCGATGAATCTCTTCAAGTGTCTTGACCACATCGGCCACGTGTTCGATCACGTCCTTGCAGCGGACAAAGTCAAACTCCCCATCCCGGAACGGCCACGGCGTGATGTCGAGGTCGTGCACCACGTCCGGTCCGGTCGACGCGACGCGATCGACCGTCACTGCGCCAGGGACCGAGCGATCACGACCGGCGCCAATTTCGAGCACTCTGGGTTCAGACATTTTTACGGGTTCATTATCGCCGTACGGCGGCTCTGTGCGTACGCGGCAAAACACCGGTCTGCGGTCGCCGTCCACGTAAAGCGATCCAGGACACGTTGCCGGGCCGCGGCTCCCATGGTGGCCGCAAGCGCGGGGTCCTCACAAAGCTGGCGCAGCCGCATGCCCAGTTCCTCCGGATGATCCGGCGACACCACAAACCCCGTGTCCCGGTCAGCCACCACCTCGGGCAGCGACGCCACGTCGGTGACGACCGTCGCGGTCCCGCAGGCCATCGCCTCCGCAGCGGCCAGTCCAAACAACTCGGCATGTTCAGTGACCGCACCGCGGTAGTCGGTGGCGACTGACGGCAGCACCGACACCGCCGCCCGGCGATATCGGTCCACCAGCTCCGAGTCGGAGACGTCGTGCTCAAACACGACGTGTTTGCCGACAGCACGATCGCGCAGATGCGCAAGATACGCCTGATCGTACGGACGGCCAATGACGTGCAGGCGCTGACCGGGCCCGATCGCGTCGATGAGATGGTCAACCCCCTTGTGCGCCACCAGGCGGCCGACAAACACCACCATGGACGGGTCTTTGGTGCCGCCCGGTGAAAAATGATCGGTGTCCACACCACCGTAGATCACCTCGAGTGCGCTGGGCCGCCGCCACTCGGGTCGCTGCAGCCAAAGCTGACGCGAGTACTCGCTGATCAACAGATACGCCGTCGCCCGGCGCATCAGTGGAAACCGTCGCGAGGGCATGCGCGCGTACCCGCCACCCAGGTCGGTGACAAACACGGGACGTCCCATCGCAGACGCCGCGAGCACGGCGACATTCGTGGACATGACGTCCACCTGGTGGCAATGCACCACATCCGCCGCTCGAATCGCCCTGAAAAACGACCAGCGCACCGGGTCGGGCATCAGAGAGTGCTGCACTCCTCCCCAATGCTTCAAACACACCATCCGCACATCGTCTCGCTGACTCGTGAAGGCGCGCGGCCCGAAGGTCAGCAGAGTGACGTCCGCCGACCGTGCCATCGCCTTCGCCAGTTCCCAGGTGTACCGCTCCGCCCCGCCGATGATCGACGACACGTCGAAATAGGTGGGAACGATATGGAGGATCCGCACGGCCTAGTCGCGCCCGAGGGGTGGGAGAAGCGCGTGCACGGCCTCACGCAGCACGGACCAGGCCTCGCGATCGGGCGCGATGAGATCGAAGTGCCCTGCTCCTTCGACCAGTCGTACGGTCGCGCCGACTCCTGCCACCTTCACGAAGGCGTCCGCCTGCGCACGCGGCACGATCGTGTCGGCCGAACCAACAATGAGCTGGACCGGTACAGACGGCACCAGTGCGACTGGTGAGGCCTGCGCGTAGCGGTCGACGACTGCATCAGGCGCACCACCCATCAGTGGCACTACCGCAGAGCCGCAGCCGGTCGATGAGGCGTAGGCGGCCACGTCCGTGATGCCGGCGATCGAGACGACGCCGCGGGGCACGAGCGGATCCGATGTGGCCAGTGGCGTGTCCTTTGGCAACAACCCGCGGGCCGCACTCCACAACGCCAGATGTCCTCCCGCTGAATGTCCGGCGACAACGACGCGAGAGAGTTCGAGCGGGTGGATTTGTGCCAGCGTGCGGAGATGATCAATCGCCGCACCGACATCGAGAAACGTCCCCGGCCATCCGCCACCAGGGCTGCCGACGCGACGATATTCAATCGCCCACACTGCCCAGCCGTCGCCGGCCAACGCGGTCGCGAGCGGCGCGATGTGTGTGACGTCGTATTCGGCGCGCCAGCATCCACCGTGAATCAGGACGACGACCGGGTGGGGGCCAGCACCAGTCGGGATTCGTAGTTCGCCGAATTGCTCCGGCGCAGCACCATAGGTCACGCGCGCGTCTGCCGGGCGACTCGGCATGGCGGCCACTTCGTTGAAAGTACGGGAACGCTGGGGTTGGGTCGTGGACATGGCGATCACGGCAATCAGGACGATGACAGATTTCATGACGGTGAACCAGGGACAACCGTCGGCCAAGCGCCCCCAATGCGCCCTGGGTGAAAGCGCAGGGCGCCGCGAGCGAGAGCGGCCTGAATTTCGGAGACCTGAATTCGGGCCAGTTCACCGCTCTCGGTCAGGACGGCAGAGCCGATATGCTCCGCGGGGAGCGCCCGGACGATCTCGGAAGCGGTGGCGAGTGCCTCCTGCCACTGACGGGACAACAGGGCGGCATCCGGCGCGTCCCCCTCAAATGCCAGGGTCGCTACCTCGGCAGCGGAATACCGCGCGGTGTCGGGATCCTTTCCACACGCCGCCCATGCGAGATAGCCGAATGGTTGCAGCCGCTGCGTTGTATCGTGGAAAAGATCGAGATCGCGGGACACACGTTGTGCATCGAGCGCCATACCGAGCGCGACGCCTCCAGCGACATCGCTGTCGCCTCGGGAGCGGCGGTCCGCCGCTAACAGTCGGCAGAGAGTGCGTTGGAACGGGGTGACAGCCATTGGCGAAACTCTGCGGCACGCAGGAAGGCCTGACGATCCCCGTGCTGTTTAATCAGGCGTAGCACAGACTCGCACTCGGCCGCAGTGACTGGGTCGTAGTCCTGCCGGAGGAACCACAGGCAGTGGACGCGATACTCGTCCACGAATGCCCTGAAGGCTGAGGTATTCAGCTCGGGTTGCGCTGGCATGGGGAAAGTCTAGCAGTTCAAGGAACCGTCCGCATGGAGCGGGATATGATCGTGCCCGCATGTTCGACGACCTTCAGCCCGGCGCAGAAAACGCCATCCGCACCTGTCTCAACGTCCAGCCCCACGAACGGGTCACCGTCATCACGGACCGGGAACTCCGTCCGATCGCCGATGCGCTGATTGCGGAAGTCGGCCGCGTGGGGGCGACACATCGCCTGTTTGTGCTCGAAGACGAGGCCCCTCGACCGCTTGTGGATCTGCCGGCCACCATTGCCGCCGATATGGAACTGAGCGACGTCAGCATCTTTGCAGCCCACGTTCAGCAGAACGAACTGGGCTCCCGCATGCAAATGACGGACATCGTCAATCGCCGGCGCATGCGGCACGCCCACATGGTGAACATCACGCCCCAGATCATGCGTGAGGGCATGCGGGCGGATTTCCATCTCGTGGACGACATCAGCACGCGCGTGATCACCAAGGTCCGCATGGCGAAGCGCATCCGGGCCACGACGCCGGCGGGCAGTGACTTTACGGCGGACCTGAACCCGGACTACCGATGGGTGAAGACGAGTGGCCTCATCAGTCCAGACAAGTGGGGCAACCTGCCCGGCGGTGAGGTCTTCACGTCACCCGGCGAAGTGAACGGGACGTTCGTGATTGACGGCGTCGTCGGCGACTGGTTGTGCGACCGCTACGGATTACTGACGGACTCGCCACTGACGGTACAGATTCACAAGAACCGACTGGTCGAAGCCACGTCACCCAACCAGGCGCTGCGTGACGACTTCTGGGCGTACACACACACGGACGAGAACAGCGATCGGGTCGGTGAATTTGCCATCGGAACGAACATTGAATTGAAGCAGGTCATCGGCCACATTCTCCAGGACGAGAAGTTCCCGGGCATCCACATCGCCTTCGGCAATCCCTACGGTGCGCATACGGGTGCGGACTGGTATTCGTCGACGCACATCGACGTCGTCGGCACCGAGTTCGACATCTGGGTGGATGACGAGCAGATCATGTCGCGCGGCACGTTCCTGATCTGATCGAGTCCCCATGATTCCCGCCCTCCGAGCGCGATTCAACGAGCAGTACTCAGAAGATGGGTACCGCGCGTTTCTTGAGGGCATGACCCGACGGGTGGGCTGCCCGATCGAATTCCGGCTCTCCGAGACACCCTGCTTTTTTCCACAGGCACTCATGGATTCGCTTGTGGACGCGTCCGAAGTGATGGTGTCGCAGTTGCTGGGGAATGCGGCCTATCGCACGGCCGCCGACGCGATGGTGCCGGACCGCTTCCGCCTGGCGCGCGGGGAGGATCTTCCCACGTGCGTACAAGTCGACTTCGGCTTGGTGCGCCAACCCGACGGCCGCGTTGAGGGCCGTTTGGTGGAACTGCAGGCGTTCCCGTCCCTCTATGGCTTCCAGATGGCGCTCGCGGAAAAGGCTTCGGGTGCCTTTTTTAAAGGCACCCGAAGCCTTTTCCTGGGCGGGCTCGATTCGGCGGGCTACGTCGCGCTGATGCGCGACGTGCTGGTGGGGCCACATGCGCCAGAGCACGTGGTGCTCATGGAGATTCAGCCGGAGAAGCAGAAGACGCGGCCGGACTTCCTGGTCACCGAAGCCACGTGGGGTATTCGCGCGGTGGATACGGCCGAGGTCATCAAGGACGGCCGGCGGCTGTTCTACAAACGCGACGGCGTGCTCACGCCGATTCATCGCATCTACAACCGCGTGATCCCCGATGAACTCGAACGCTCCGGCGCCCCGATGCCGTTCGACTATCGAGACGAACTCGATGTCGAGTGGATCGGCGGACCAGACTGGTTCTTCCGCATCAGCAAGTTTTCGATTCCCTGGCTGCGTCATCCGTGGGTGCCACAGACGATGTTCCTGTCGGATGTGGGCGAGGTGCCCGGCGATCGCGACCACTGGCTGCTGAAGCCGCTGTTTTCCTTCGCGGGTGGCGGGATCATTTTTGCGCCGACCGAGGCCGACATCGCGGCCATTCCGCACGACCAGCGCCATCTCTATGTCCTGCAGGAGCGCGTGGCGTTCTCGCCGCTCATCAAGACACCGGCGGGCCCCACGCAGTCCGAACTGCGCATCATGATGGTGCGTCAGGGCGACGGCTATCGCGCGGTGCTCCCGCTCGTGCGGATGGGGCGCGGCAAGATGATGGGGGTCGACCACAACAAAGGCCTGGCCTTTGTTGGCGCCGCCGCGGCACTCATGACAACCTCAGAGGTCGGCCAGGCCGACCTCTGAGGTCGTTTTAGTGCAGGCCGGGCGCTTCGTGGCCTGTGCGTTCGACGTATTCGACGTAGGTGCCCGGGAACAGGAGCGGTTCGCCGCCGCCCAGTTCGAGGACGCGCGTGCCCAGGCCTCGCAGGAACGATCGGTCGTGCGAGACAAACACCATCGTGCCCTCGAAGTCCTTGAGCGACTTGATGAGCATGTCCTTGGTGGCCAGGTCGAGGTGGTTCGTCGGTTCGTCGAGCACGAGCAGGTTCGGCGGGTACATCAGCATGCGCGCGAGCACGAGACGCGAACGTTCACCGCCTGAGAGAAACCGGATCTTCTTCTCGACCTCGTCGCCCGAGAACTGAAACGCGCCCGCCAGTGATCGAATGGCGCCGACCGTCTCGTTGGGAAAGTCGTTCTGCAACTGTTCCCACACGGTCAATTCGGGATTGAGCACTTGCAGCGCCTGCTGCGCGAAGTAGCCCATCTGCACACTGGCGCCGATACGCACGCCACCGGAGTCGGGCGCCATCGCACCGGCAATCATCCGCAGCAACGTCGTTTTGCCTGCGCCGTTGGCACCCATGACCGCCCAGCGTTCGCCGCGCTGCATCGTCATGC
>CAYZLT010000005.1:0-7447 GCA_964479175.1 uncultured Solibacteraceae bacterium
TTCGAGCCGATTGCCTGGCGGAACCCGGAGGTCAGCGACCACAGTCGCCGCGTGCCCACCTCCTACCGGGCCCATCGCAGCGCGGCGATGCGCGGATCGTTGGCAAACGCCGTAGGCTCGAACGCCAGACGCTGCTCGGGAAACGTGCATATTGCGCGGACGCCGGACGTGCCGACCTGGAGGCGCCAGACCTGCCGCTCGAATGGTTCCCGCGACGCGAATGCCTTGCACGCGAGCAACGCGATGTTCCGGCCTGGCCCGGCGACTCGGCAAAAAACAGCAGGCGATAAAACGCCATCTCCGCAATGGCAATCGGGGCCGACTGCGACCCATAAAACACGCCGGGCGTCAGTCCGGCGCGACGGAACCGCGAGCCCGATGGGTAAACCGCTCCATCACGGAAAGGCGTCGACAGCAGGGAGTGCAGATGCCGGCACTCGGCAGGGATGGTCGGTTTGCTGCTATCCAGGAGTTGTTCAAGCAGCGCCTGTTCGGCCAGCGTATCCACCAGCGTCATCGTGGACACCACGTGCTGCGCCTCGACGGTCCGCCAGCAGGTCCCCGCGAGCCGGTGCGCCTCAGACGCGAGCGCGACGGGCGTCCAGGTAGCCAACGACGTTCACCAACCCTGCCACCGATGTGATCAGGGTGACCGGGACGGCGCCAAGCGCCGTGTTCTCGCTTTTCAGCCAGGCTCGGCCGGACGGTTCAAGGCGTCGTGCCGGCCTTGATGTGGTACGCCACCAACGTGTCCTGGTTGCGCACGTAGAGCCGACCATCACTGACCACCGGGTGCGCCCAGCTCGAGAGGCCCTTGTCGGGAATCTCGAAACGCCCCTTCTCGGTGTAACCCTTGGGCGACGCTTCCACCAAAGCGACAAGGTTGCGCTCACTCTGCACGTAGAGATGCCCATCAGCAAAACTCACTGTGCCCTTGCCCACGCTGCGGTCACGCCACATCACGTCGCCGGTCGCGAAATCCAGGCACGTCAGGATCGAGTCGTTGAATCCGTACAGGTAGCCGTCCACGAGCACGACGCCGCCGTGGTGATTCTTCATGTTGAGCGTGAAGTACACCTCGCTCGCTGCCACTTCGCCGCCCTTTACGGTCAAGTCGAGCAACCCTGCACCGGTGCCGTAACCCGACGTGAAGAACACCTTGTTGTTTGAAAACACCGGCGTCGAAATGTTCGCGGTCCGATTGGCCGCCCGGGGATACCGGAACATGAGCTTGCCATCCGCCGCGCGCACACCCACGCCGGCCGAGGCGGTGAACGTGAGATACGTGCGCACACCCTGAATGTCGGCAGCGATGACGGAGGAATAGCCGGCGCGGTCGCTCAACTCCTTCGACGTCCACATCGTCTTGCCCGTCATCTTGTCCAGCTTCACCATGCCTGCACCTTGTCCGCCCGGCGAGACGACGACGCTGGCGTCGTCAACGAGGGGAGACTCACTCACGAGCCATTGCAGTTGCGAGCCACCGAAATCGCGGAGGATGTTGCGCTGCCACACGGCCGTGCCGTCTGTCTTCAGGCACGCAAGGTCGCCGTTCTCCGTCAGCACATACAGGCGATCGCCGTCGACGGTCGGGGTGCTGCGCGGTCCGGGGCCCTGGTCGTTGGTGCCAGCCGCACCCAGCGCCTTCGACCACACTTGCTTGCCATCGGCGCGATTGAGCGCAATGACCACGCTCTGTCGATTGCGGGTGCCCTGGACGAAGACCCGATCGCCAACGACGGCCATCGAACCAAAGCCAGAGCCGAGCCCACCGGCAGACCACACGACTGCGGGGCCAGCCGGCGGCCACGCCTTCAGGAGTCCCGTCTCCTGGGAGATGCGCGTGCGGTTTGGGCCCTGCCACTGCGGCCAGTCGGATGCAGCGCCAATGGCGGTCACGGAAAGAACTGCCGCAGCCGCGAGTGCGAGGAGATTTTTTACCATGGTCTTATTCTCGTTCGAAATAGCGCCGCACTGAGTTCAACGCCGAGGCTCGATTGATCTTTGGATAAATAGTGACCATAATCAGGTCATGACTGTAGTCAATATTGCTGACGCTAAAGCCCGCCTGTCGGAGTACTTGGAGCTGGCTTCCGGCGGCCAAGACGTCGTGATTTGTCGGCACAATCGGCCCGTCGCGCGGTTGGTCGCCGTCGATCCCGAACCCAAAGCGCCGAGCGCACCTCGGCCTGTGGGAGGCGCGGTCGGCCAGTTTGTGGTGCCTGAGTCGTTCTTCGAACCCTTGTCGCCAGAGGTCGTCGCGATGTTTTACCCAAGTCTTGAGGGGACCGACCCGCGTACCAAGGTCGCCGAGACGTCAGGCGCATAACGATGCGCCTGCTTCTCGACACGTGTACGTTTCTCTGGATCCTGACCGACCCGTCGAAGGTGCCCGGACCGGTGCTCGACGCGTTCCGATCTCCCGGCAACCAGGTATTTCTCAGCGCCGCGTCGGCCATGGAAATCGCGTTGAAATATTCGATCGGCAAGTTGCCGCTGCCGTCCGACCCCGTGCGTTTTGTGCCCGCGCAGCGAGAGGCTCATGCGATTCGATCGCTGGAGATCACGGAGGACGCCGCGCTCCATCAATCGCGGTTGCCGGTCCTGCATCGCGATCCGTTTGATCGACTCCTCGTCAGTCAGTCCATCGTGCAGGAGCTCACTATTCTCACGCCGGATCCGCTGATTACTCAATACGGGTGCCGGACCCTCTGGTAGAAGGCCGCAGGCGTTTCACCAGATGCCGCAACATGCGCTGTGTCATGGAACCGAATGGTTCGTCGGTGGTGAGATACGTCCACGTGGCACCACGCTGGTGAGGTTGATCGTCGGCCGGGTCCGCTGCCGCAAGCCTGGTCTCCACCTCGTCGGCGATCGACGCGGTCATCTCGCCGAACATCGCGTGCACATCCTGGAGATAGGACGCGTGTGGATTTTTGCCGGCCAGCGACAGCCATACCGTCCCCGAACGGAGCTCCGCTACTGACGCGAGAAAGTCCGCCCACGCGTCGTCGATCGTCTCTAGCGTGATCTGGCGGCGTCGTTCGGCCTCCACATTCTCCACATTCGCCACATTCGCCACATTTTCCACGTCGGCCGACTGCTCCAGCACGGCCTCGCGCCTCTCACGCATTTGCAGACGTTGCGCCTCCGTCACCATCTCGTATTTCTTTAGAAAGAGTCGAAGGTCCAGACTCCGGCCTTCCGCCATGCGCTGCAGTTGATCCACGCCGACCGCAGGGTCCTCCTCGGCGAATTTGGTGAACAGCGAATCTTCGCGCGAGACGAAGAACTGGGAACTGCCGGGATCACCCTGTCGGCCCGCGCGACCCCGAAGCTGATTGTCGATCCGTCGGCTCTCGTAGCGACTTGTGCCAACGATATGCAGGCCGCCAAGTGCTGCCACGCCCTCACCAAGAACGATGTCCACACCGCGACCAGCCATGTTGGTGGAAATGGTCACGGTGCCCTTGTGCCCAGCCTTCGCGATGATGGCGGCCTCTTGTGCCTCGTGACGCGCATTCAACACGCGATGGGGCACGGCGCCCAGTCGACGACTCAGCTGCTCCGACTCCTCGACGCTCGCGGTGCCCACCAGCACTGGCTGGCCCGTCGCATGGACCTGCACAATCTCTTCCACGACGGCATCGTTTTTTTCACGTCGAGTTGCAAACACGCGATCCGGAAGGTCCGTGCGCGCGAGAGGACGATGGGTGGGGATGGGGAGGACTGAGAGGCCGTAGATATCACGCAGTTCCTCGGCCTGGGTCACGGCCGTGCCCGTCATGCCGCTGATGCGTGCGTACAGCGCCAGGAGATTCTCGACCGTTACTGATCCAAGGACGCGGCCCTGCGTGCGCATGAGCACGCCCTCTTTGCACTCAAGCGCGGTCTGGAGCCCCGCCGGCCATCGCCGGTCCGAGACGAT
The DNA here is from genome assembly GCA_964479175.1 of uncultured Solibacteraceae bacterium. Classification (GTDB taxonomy): domain Bacteria; phylum Acidobacteriota; class Vicinamibacteria; order Vicinamibacterales; family SCN-69-37; genus SYFT01. Next base: position 3,929 of record CAYZLT010000005.1, read on the forward strand.
GCGCCCCTTGATTTCATCCACGGACAGCACGACGTCGTCCTGCACGACGTAGTCAATGTCTTTGGTCAGCAGCACATGTGCATGCAGCGCTTCTTGAACCGCCGCGTTCGCCGCGAGGTGCTCGGCCTCGAAGAGATTGGTGATGCCCATCCACTGTTCGACGTGACGGACCCCAGCCTCAGTCAGCGCGACGTTGGCTCGTGTGTTCTCGACGGTGAAATGCGCGCCGGGCTGGAGGTGCCGCACGGCCCTGTCGGCGGCGACCGGGAGTGTGGACTGGTCGCCCGACCCGCCGGCAATCACGAGCGGGATGCGCGCTTCGTCGATGAGGATCGAGTCCGCCTCGTCGATCACGGCCGTGACGTCCGACAGTGGTCGATGGACGAGCTCGTCGATGTTGTACGCGAGTCCGTCGCGGAGATAGTCGAACCCGACTTCGTTCGCCGTCGCGTACGTGACGTCCGCACGATAGGCCTCGCGCCGTTCTTCGGAGGACATCCCCTGGCGAATCGACGCGACAGTCAGTCCCAGTCGTTCATAGATTCCGCGCATCCACTCGGCGTCGCGGTGCGCCAGGTATTGGTTGGCCGTGAGCACGTGGACACCCTGATGCCCACGCGCGAACCAGGCGATGGCAGGCACCGCCGCGAGTGTCTTGCCTTCGCCGGTCTGCATCTCGACGATCTTGCCGTCAGCCAGACCCAGCGCGGCCTGCAGTTGCTCGTCGTGCATCTCGATCCCGAGCACCCGTGCCGCAATGACGGCGGTGCAGGCAATCACCTCAGGCAGCGTGGTGATTGTCTTTGCCGCCTCCGAGAGGTGGGCGTCAGACTGCTGCGCGAACGCACGGCGGAGCACGTTGATTTCTGACACGACGGGCGCCGACGTCAGGCCGCGCGACAACAGAGAACGCCAGCCCCGCCTGAAAGCGTTGAAGGCCATCAGAGGGTGGCGATTTCCTCAGATGTCAGATCGCGCCACTTGCCGATCTGAAGTGGGCCGATGGCGATGTCGCCGATGCGGACGCGGACGAGCTTCAGCACGTGAGCGCCGAGCGCCTCCACCATCCGGCGCACCTGGCGGTTGCGCCCTTCCGTCAGCGTGATTTCGAAGTGGGTGTATTCTTCCGAATCCCGGAGTCGGGTGACAGTCGCCGGTCGCGTCGGGCCGTCGTCCAGTGTGATGCCGTGTCTGAGTTGATCGAGTTGAGCATCACTGAGCCGGAGTGACGATTTCACCAGATACGTTTTCGGCACGTGTGATGCCGGATTGGTGACCCGTTCACTGAGCTGACTATCGTTGGTCATCAACAAGAGGCCCGACGTGTCGAAGTCCAGGCGTCCCACCGGTGAGACGAACGTGTCGATGTCACCGATGAGATCGTAGACGGTGGGTCGCCCTTCCGGGTCTTTGTACGTCGTGAGGTAACCCGTCGGTTTGTAGAGCAGCAGATACACGCGCGCCCGTTGCTCGAGCGGCGCATCGTCAAACCGTACGTCATCACGTTCCAGGTCAACCCAGTGATCGGGGTTTTCGATGACCGTGCCGTTTACCTTGACGCGGCGGGCGTGCACCCATCGGCGGGCTTCGACGCGTGAGCCAAGGCCGGCTTTCGACAACACACGCTCAAGGGTCTTGAGCGGTCGCTTTTCGCCATCCTGATCCGGCCGTTTCACGGTCACTGCCATCTGCCATGAATTGTAAGATGGGTACACCTATGGCAGCACTCCGTTCAGACTCCCGTGGCGTCATTGTCGCGTGTCCATCGTGTGGGCAGGCCAATCGCTTGTCGTATGACCGTCTGGGTGTGCCGACGCGGTGCGGAAAGTGTCAGACCGACCTCGGCAGTCCGAGTCTGCCGGTGGATGCCGGGAGCAGTGCGGACTTCGATGCACTGGTTCGTGGGTCCAGCCTGCCGGTTCTTGTGGACTTCTGGGCTGCGTGGTGTGGTCCCTGCCGGATGGTGGCGCCCGAGATGGCCACCGTCGCGGCGAGACATGCGGGTGAGTGGCTGGTCGTCAAAGTGGATACCGAGGCCGTGGCGGATCTGGCCGCACGCCTGCAGATTCAGTCGATTCCCACGATGGCGGTCTATCAGGCGGGTCTGGTGGCTGGGCGGAAGTCGGGCGCGATGCCGGCCGATCAGATCGAGGCCTTCGTCCGCCAGTCGTTGGCCGGCCGCTGACTATTCCCCATCACTCGTCGAGCGTTCGCCAGCAGACAGGCTCGGATGCGCCTGTTTGTCAGGCCCGCGCATCGGCATCGACCTTGCGTAGTCCTGTCAGGTGACACACGTGAAGCGGTTCGAGGCACGGGTCGACCCCCTGACACGGCAGCGGTACCTGGCGGTATACGCCCGCGGCGCGGCCCTGCAAGACGATCCGGTCTTGAACAAAGGCACGTGTTTCACCAGTGACGAACGGGAGCAGCTCGACTTGATCGGGCTGCTTCCGCCGTCCGTGCAAAGCTCCTCCGAGCAACTCGAACGTGCGTACGCCAACTACGTCAAGGCGGGCGACGACATTCGACAATATCTGTTCCTTGCCGACCTGCAGGACCGAAACGAACATCTCTTCTCCCAACTGGTGTTGGCGCATCTGGAAGAAATGGTGCCCATCATCTACACACCGACCGTGGGAAAAGCGTGCGAACAGTACAGCCACAACTTCAGGCGAGCGCGTGGCCTGTATGTTTCGGCGGCGGACCGTGGGCGCATGGTGGACCTGTTGCGACATTCCACCATTCCCGACCCTCGGGTGATCGTCCTCACCGACAACGAGGCGATCCTCGGGATCGGCGATCAAGGCGTCGGCGGGATGCCGATTGCGATCGGCAAACTTGCGCTGTATTCGGCCGGTGCGGGGATTCACCCAGGGCAGTGTCTGCCGATTGACCTCGATGTGGGCACCAACAACGCCGCGTTGCTGGCCGATCCCCTCTACTTGGGCGATCGGACCAGGCGCCTGCGCGGAGCGCCGTACTTTGAACTCCTGGACGAACTGGTGGACGCGATCGCCCAGGTGTTTCCCAGAGCCCTGGTGCAATGGGAGGACTTCTCCAATCGCAATGCCTTCAGCGTCCTTGAGCGCTACCGCAAGCGTCTCCTGTCGTTTAACGACGACATCCAGGGCACCGGTGCCGTGGTGGTTGCGGGCATTCGTATGGCCTTGCGACGTGTCGGTCGGCCACTGACGGACACGCGCGTGGTGTTTTATGGCGCGGGTGCGTCCGGCGCCGGGTGTGCCTTGGCCCTGCGTGCGGCCATGCGTGAGGCCGGCGTGCCCGAGGCTGAGCTTTGTCGCCGCGTGTTGTGCCTCGACTCCAACGGCCTCATCGTGAAGGACCGATCGGGACTTGAAGGCGCCAAGCGGGAAATCGCCGCCGACCCGGGCCACGTCGAACATTGGCCGAGATCCTCGGATGGGGCGATTCGGCTCCCGGATGTCGTGCGACAGTTCGCGCCCCATGTGCTCGTGGGCGCGTCCGGCCAGCCGGGGGCATTCACCGAGGGCATCATCC
>CAYZLT010000005.1:7457-40198 GCA_964479175.1 uncultured Solibacteraceae bacterium
CATCCGGGACATGTTGGTCGGCACCTCGCGCCCGATCGTGTTGGCGTTGTCGAACCCGACAAGCCGCGTCGAGGTGACGCCGGCAGAGGTGATTCACTGGACCAACGGCGCAGGGGTCATGGGCACCGGCAGTCCATTCCCGCCGGTCGACTTCAACGGCACCCGTCGCCGTATCGGCCAGGGCAACAACGTGTTCATTTTTCCGGGCGTGGGCTTGGGAGCCACGGCAGTGGATGCGCGGTGGCTGCCCGACGAGGCGTTCACCGCCGCCGCCGATGCCCTCGTTGCATTCACCAGCGAATCCACGGGGATCGATGACGCCATCTACCCGCCACTGTCGTCGTTGCGCGAGGTGTCACGACGGGTCGCGATTGCGGTGGCGCAGTCACTCATCGCCACCGGTGCCGCATCGCCGCTGGCAGCCGACGAGATTGAACGCCGCGTGGACATGAGCATGTGGACGCCGGAGTACCTGCCGTACCGGCCAGCCTGACCACCCCTGTGCAATCGGGTACGTCACTCTGACCAATCACCGCCCAAGAATGGATGCGTGACGACCGCCGTACGCGTTTTGGCCATTCTCGCCGTGCTGGCGGCGCTGAAACTTGGTGCCCAGGTCCTGTTGCCGCTGGTGCTGTCCGTTCTCCTGTTTTATGCATTGTCGCCGGTCGTGGACTGGATGCAGCGGTGGAGGGTTCCGCGTCCACTCGCGTCGGTCACGACCGTGCTGGCCCTGGTCGCCGTGATTGGCGTAAGTGTGACCCTGTTGTGGCCGCAGGTGGAGGCGGTCGTCGAGGATATTCCGGCCAGTGCGGAAAAGTTGAGGGCCACGCTCAATTCGCGAAAGGGGAGCCCGAAAGACTCCGCGCTGGAGAAGGTCGAGGCGGCCGCCAAGGCCATTGATTTAGCGGCGGCCAAAGCCAGCGAGCCGACCGTCAACGCGCCCGGCGTCATCAGTGTGGAGGTCCGAGAACCCTGGCGGGCGTCCGACATGTTGTGGGACAGCGGCCTCGGACTGATGGCGATGCTCGGGCAGTTTGTCACCATCCTGTTCCTGACGGTGTTCCTGCTCAACGACAGCGATATCTTCAAACAAAAATTGGTCAATCGTATGGCCTCGCGAGGTGACCGTCGTCTCACGATCGAGACCCTCCACGATATCGCCAGTCAGATCAAGGGCTTCCTGTGGGTGCAGGCGTTCACCAGTGTTGTGGTTGGCGTGGTCACCACGCTGATCCTGTGGGCGTTTGGTGTCCGTGAGCCTGCGTTCTGGGGCGCGTTTGCCGGCCTGTTGAACGTGGTCCCCTACTTTGGTCCGCTCATTGTCACCTCCGTCATGCTGGTGGTGGCGTTTGCGCAGTTTGGCTCCGCCCAGATGTCGCTGCTGATTGCGGCCGCCACGCTCGCCGTGACCACGCTGGAGGGCTATGTACTGACGCCCATGCTGATCAGTCGCACCGCCTCCCTGAACCACGTGTCCATTTTTGTGTCGATTGCGTTCTGGAGCTGGGCGTGGGGGATCGCGGGCATGCTGTTGGCGGTGCCCATCCTGATGGTGACCAAGGCCGTGTGTGACCACGTGCCGGGTCTCGAAGGCGTCTCGGTCTTTCTCAGCGAGAAGGCCAGCTGACACCGGCGTGGTAACCTGCGGAGCTGCTGGATATGACAGACGTTCGCACCTACCGCGCAGGCCAATCCCTTGAAGACTTCTGCCGGGCCTGCAAGACCGATCGCATCCACAACGTGATGGCGACCGATGGCGCCGGTCATCCCATTCGCGTGATGTGCGGGTACTGCCGCAGCGAACACAACTATCGAGGCGGTCCGAGAATTGATCCGGATGGCGATCGCGCATCGGCGACTCGGCCGGAGGCATCGGCACCGCCACGTGCGTCTCGTGACACGTTCCCGCTCGTCAGCGACCGCGAAAGGATCTCGTCCCCCATGTCTGCAGGTTCCACTGACGATCTCGAGTTGCTCCTTCGCCGAATCATCCGGGAAGAAACGGGTCTCACGCCCACCGTGCCTGCCGACAAGTGGCGCGGCGGAACCCTTGTGCTCAAGCCCGGCACGCCTGGCCTTCAGGAGAAGTCGTGGCCCATCGAAACGTTCTTCAGCAAGATCGTCATGCTGCGCAACCGACTCCGCACACTCGAACAGCAGATCAACGCCTCTGAGTTGCCAGACGATGTGAAGATGAAGGTGCAGGGGTACATCACCGGGTGTTACGGATCATTGACCAGCTTCAACGTGCTGTTTGCCGAAGAGGGCGATCAGTTCAAAGGCGCCGGTCGCGATACGGACTGACCTTCGTGAGAATGGCGGTGCCCACGTTCTCGACCGCATCGCGCAACCGCCTGACGCCGCACGATCTCGGACGGTTTCCTGGCGACACGCTGTTTGACCGCATGGCGCGTGTGGTCTGTGAGGCGTCGTGTCTTCCTCGCAAGGAACTCTACGAAGCCTGGGAGGTGGCGCGCCGCACCCGTCGTCACTTTCGTGGCGGTCGCGTCGTGGACCTCGGTGGCGGCCACGGTCTGGTCGCGCACATGCTCCTGTTGCTCGATGACTCCTCGCCCTCTGCGCTGGTGATCGATCGCGTGGTTCCTCCGTCGGCGGCAGTTCTGCACGCTGCGCTGGTGGGCGCCTGGCCGCGGCTCGCAGGTCGGGTGACGTGCATCGAACAGGGAGTCGAATCACCAGAGCTGACCTCGAGCGACCTTGTCGTGTCCTGTCACGCATGCGGAGCACTTACCGATGTGGTACTGGCGCGTGCCGTCGCCGTGCGGGCCCGCGTGGTCGTCCTGCCGTGCTGCCACGACGTGGACTCGTGTGACGCCGGGTCGCTGACCGGCTGGATGGACGCGTCCCTCGCGATCGACGTGATGCGGGTCACACGCCTGGAGTCACAGGGTTACCACGTGCGAACACAGATGATTCCCGCCGAGATCACACCAAAAAACCGCCTACTGATCGCTGAACCCGTGAGATCGCGCGAGTAACCGGAGGAGGCCCATGTTACCTTCGCTGGATGCGGACCTGGATCGTTGGCGTCACGCTGGTCGTGTTAGGTGTTGGAACAGTGCAGGCGCAGGCACCCGCAGACGCTGGTCGCCTTGAGGGTTCACTCTCGGCGCACGCACATCGACGTGAGGATTCGTCGAAGACGTGGCCGGGCGGGGGATTTGGTCTGGCATTGCACGGTCGGAGGGTCGCCCTCGCCGGTGAAGGCACCATCACCCGCCGGGATGGCCACAATGACTGGCACGCGCGTGTGGGCCCACGGTTCGCCCTGGTTACGACCACTCGCACACGAGTGTTCCTTCAGTTGCTGGCCGGCACGGTGATTCGACAGAAGGACGCCCGACTCTCCAGCCAACTGGCCGGGGGGCTCGACATCAATCTCAATACACGCGCCTGGGTGCGCGTTCAGCTGGCTGGTCTGCTCGACCAAACCGAGGGCGACGCGGTGACGGGCGGTCGTGTCTCGATCGGGATCGTCATTCGTTAGATGTCCGATAGCGCAGGAGGCTGAGATGAGAACAGAACGCGACTCTTTTGGTGATCTTGAGGTCCCTGACGCCGCGTTGTACGGCGCAAGCACCCAACGCGCCGTCCTCAACTTCCCCATCAGCGGCCATCGTCTTCCCTCGACACTCATCGAAGCACTCGGTCTGATCAAACTTGCGGCGGCCGAAGCCAATGAGGCGCTCGGGCTGTTGCCGGCGGAGAAGAGCCGCCTGATTCAGCAGGCCGCCCGCGAGGTAGGCGATGGTCATCTCACGGACCACTTCCCGCTGGATGTCTTCCAGACGGGATCGGCCACCTCGACCAACATGAACGCCAACGAAGTGATCGCCAATCGCGTGAGCCAGCTGGCCGGCGAGCCGCTTGGCGCCAAACGGCCGGTGCATCCCAATGACGATGTGAATCTGGGGCAGTCGTCCAACGACGTGATGCCCACGGCGCTGCATGTGAGTGTGGCGGTGGCGCTGCAGCGGGACATGGTGCCGGCACTGGAAGGTCTTGCCATGTCGCTTGAAGGGAAGGCTGCCGCGTTTGCGGCCATCATCAAGATCGGCCGGACGCATCTGATGGATGCGACGCCGCTCACGCTCGGTCAGGAGTTCTCCGGCTACGCCGCGCAGGTGCGCAAGGCGGTTGAGCGCGTCCACCGCGCCACTGCGGCCATGGGGGAACTGGCGATTGGGGGAACCGCGGTCGGCACGGGCATCAACGGCCACCCGGAGTTTGCAGGCCTGGTGTGTGCCCGCCTCAGTCGAGAGACGGGCATCACTTTTCGCGAAGCGGCCAATCACTTCGAAGCACAAGGTGGGCGTGATGACTCCGCGGAAGTCGCCGGCGTACTCGCGACCGTGGCCGCCAGCCTGACCAAGATTGCGAACGATATCCGTCTGATGGGTTCAGGTCCGCGTGCGGGACTTGGTGAACTCCGCCTTCCAGAAACGCAGCCCGGGTCGTCGATCATGCCGGGCAAAGTGAATCCGGTGATGAGCGAAATGCTCGTCCAGGTGGGACTCTACGTGCAGGGCCTGACGCAGACGGCAGTGTTGTGTGCGCGCGACGGACACTTGGAACTGAACGTCACGATTCCGCTCCTTGCTCACACGCTGCATGAGTCGATTCGGTGTCTGGCTTCGGCCGCGCGTGTGTTCACCGAGCGGTGTGTGAATGGGCTTGAGGCCAACGAGGAGCGCTGCCGGGAGTTGGTCGAGCACTCATTGATGCTGGTGACGGCGCTCAATCCGGTGATTGGGTATGACGCCGCCGCGTCAGTGGCGAAGGAAGCCTTTGCGACCGGGCGAACATTGCGACAGGTGGTCCTCGATCGCGGCCTGCTTGACGCGGCGACCCTCGATCGCCTCCTCGATCCCTCGTCCATGCTCAACGTGGCTCCACCTCATCCCAAATCCGGTACCGGTGCGTCTCGACCAGCAGCAATGATCCGATCACGAAGGTGAGACCGGCGACGACGATCGGGTAGTAGAGGCCGGCGTAGATGTTGCCGGTCGCGGCGATGACCGAGAGGCCAATCAGCGGGAGCAGGCCGCCGAAGATGCCGTTGCCGATGTGGTACGGCAACGAGAGCGCGGTGTAGCGAATCTTCGCTGGGAACGCCTCAACGAGATACGCCGCGATGGGCCCGTACACCATCGCCACAAACACCAATTGAATAAAGACAAGGCCGACCAGCATCCAGGCCGACGGAGACGACGCCAGTGCGCCGACCGTGGTGAACGTCAGCACCTCCTTTGCGGGGACAAGGGCGCCGTCCACCATGGCCATCGGCGTCAGGCTGATGGCACCAGTCACCGGATTGCGCTGCGAGATCGCGGTGACCACGCCGGAGCCGGCGGCCGACTGCATCGCGTGATAGATCGGCATATACGACACGGTCGCCAACAGACACCCGGCCATCATCAGCCGCTTGCGACCAAACCGATCCGACAGTGCGCCCATGACGATGAATAACGGCATTGCCAGGAGCAGGGTCGTGGCAATGATGTAGTTCGCGGACGTCGGATGCACCTTCAGGATTGTCTGGAGATAAAACAGCGCGTAGAACTGACCCGTGTACCAGATCACGCCTTGCCCGGCTGTTGCGCCAAACAGCGAGATGAGGACGCGACGGAGATTGGTCCACTCCGTAAATGCTTCCTTGAGCGGCGTGGCCGACGTCATCCCGGTGGACTTGATGTGCGTGAAGATCGGCGACTCCTTCATCTTCAGCCGGATGTAGAGCGAGATGCCGACCAGCACGATCGAGATCAGGAACGGAATACGCCACCCCCACTCGCGAAACGCTTCAGCACCGAGTGCGTTCTGGACCACCAGAATCACGACAAGCGAGACGAAGAGGCCGAGGGTCGCCGTGATCTGAATGAAGCTGGTATAGAAGCCACGCCGGTCGTCGGGCACATGTTCTGCGACGTAGACGGCGGCGCCGCCGTATTCCCCACCCAACGCGAGGCCCTGCAGGATCCGGATCACCAGCAGGGCAATTGGCGCGGCAATGCCGATCGTCGCGTAGGTCGGCAGAATTCCGACCACGGCTGTGGCGGCACCCATGATGATGAGTGTGACCAGAAACGCATACTTGCGACCGACCCGATCGCCGATGCGGCCGAAGAACAACGCACCAAACGGCCGGACGACAAATCCCACCGCGAAGGTCGACAGGTAGGCGATCAGGGCCCAGGTGTCATCCCCGCTGGGATAAAACAGCGGGGCGATGATGGTCGCCAGGCTCCCGAAGATGTAGAAGTCGTACCACTCGATCATCGTGCCGACGGCCGACGCGGCGATCACCTTGCGAATCTCGGCCGGGGTGTGTCTGATCACGAGCAACAGGGTAGATCAGAGTCGGGCAGAACCGGGTTAGGATTCCTGACCTATGCCCACAATCTTCCGAGCGCTGCTCATCCTCTCCGCGGTGGTCACCCTGGCGGTGCCGGGTCCCTTCGCGCAGTCCCGCCAGGACAACGACAAGGCGGCGGCTGATGCCACCCGGCTCAAAGGCCTCCCGCTCGTCACGTCGAGGACGATGTCGTTCACGACGTCCGAGGGGTCGTGGATGTCGCTTGACCTGTCTCCGGACGGCCGAACGATCATCTTCGAGTTGCTGGGTGATCTCTACACGTTGCCCGCGACAGGCGGTGACGCCACACGGATCACCAGTGGGCAGGCCTACGACATGCAGCCGGTGTTTTCGCCCGACGGCAAACGGATTGCTTTCATCAGCGACCGCAACGGGTCAGAAAACTTGTGGGTGGCCAACGCTGATGGCACCCGTTCACGGGCGGTGACGACGACCGAGCGCGACAGTTACATGTCGCCGATCTGGACGCCCGACGGCGAGTACGTGATCGCCGCCAAGGGCGCACAGTTGTGGATGTATCACGAAAGCGGCGGATCGGGTGTGCAGATGACTGGCGTCTCAGCCCCTGCGGCACCCGGAGGTCCTGCAGCGCCGGCCGCTCCGGCGCTGCTTGGCCCCGACTTCGCCAATGACCCCCGCTACCTGTGGGTCAATGTGCGGGGCACCGTGCCGACAGGCTTTGCTACGCGCCATATCGATGAGGCGGATCCGGAGTTTGATCCCCACACGCAGAACCGAAGTTCGGCACGTGTGGTCGGGCCGTATCAGATCGCATTGCTGGATCGGGAGACTGGCCGACTGCACATGCGTACCCATGAACATGAGGGCGCCTTCAGGCCGCTGGCGAGCCCGGACGGTCGATGGCTGATGTATTCCACGCGATATGACGCGCGCCAGGCCCTGAAGTTGCTGGACCTGTCCACTGGCGAAGACCGGTGGCTCAAGATGGATGTGCAGCGTGACGACAGCGAGGGCGGTGGCGCGCGCGATCGTGACGTCTATCCCGCATCGGCGTTCACCCCGGACTCGTCGGCGGTCATCACGAGCTACGGCGGCAAGATCTGGCGTGTCGCGGTGCCGTCGGGAGAGGCGACCGAGATTCCGTTCACCGCCCAGGTGGACCAGCAACTCGGACCGCTGGTGAAGTTCGATTATCCGATCGATGACGAAAAGTTGACCGTGTCGCAGATTCGCGGTGCACGCCCGTCGCCCGATGGCCGCCGCGTGGTGTTCACCGCCCTCGACCGTCTCTACATCGCGGACCTGCCCCAGGGACGGGGCGCGCGGAAGGAGAAACCCGCCGCACCGGCAGCCGGAGCCGCAGCGGCTGGTGCCGCCACGCCGGCGCCCCCGCCGCCTGCTCCCGCCATGATCGGGAATGCCCGTCGCATCACCACAGGTACCGACGTCGAACATGCGCCAGTGTGGTCGCCCGATGGGCAATACATCGCGTACGTCACGTGGAATGACGACGCCGGCGGCGATATTTATCGGCTTCGTGCAGATGGCAGTGGCCAGCCGCAGCGGTTGACGCCGGTCTCAGCCTTCTTCGACAAGATCGTCTACTCACGTGACGGGACCAGACTGATCGCCGTGCGTGGTTCAAAAATGCATCGGCTCCGCACGCTCGAGGACTTCGGCAATCACGGCGGGTCGGCGGAGCTGGAGTACGTCTGGCTGCCGGCCGCCGGCGGTGCCCCGACGCGGATCGCATGGGTCGCCAGTGGTGCCACGCAGCAGGGTCGGAACGCGCCGCACATCGGCCCTGATCCTGAACGCATCTACATCTGGGCGGGTTCGGAAGGCGTGTTGTCGGTCCGTTTTGATGGCACCGATTTCACCCCGGTCGTGAAGGTGGCGGCCCCGGCACTGCCCGGCGGTGGAGGCGGTGCGCCCGACGAGGTGGTCTTGTCTCCCGATGGCAAACGGGCGCTCGTGCGCGCCAATCGCAACGTGTATATGGTCACGGTCCCGCCCATTGGCGGCGCTGTTCCCACCATCTCCGCCGGCACGCCATCGTCGGTCCCCACCTGGAGGTTGACCCGCGTCGGCGGTGATTTTGTTGGATGGACCGATGACAGTGCGGCGGCGTTTTATTCGATGGGTCGCAGCTTCTTCGTGCATGACCTGGCGCTTGCCGCCGAGGTGGACGCGGCCAATCGTGCTACTGCGGACGCCGAACCAGCCGTTCCCCCAGCCGCACCTGCGGCGACCCCTGCCGCTGCCGGCGGCGCAGACGCCACCCAGAAACCGCCAGCACCGCCCAAGGTCCCCACCTGGGAATACGAACCTCATCGTGTCGACGTCGAGATCATCGTGGACAAAGACAAGCCGACGGGTGTGATTGCGCTGAGGAATGCGCGACTCATCACGATGAAAGGAGACGAAGTCATCGCGCGGGGCGACATCGTGATCACCGATAACCGCATCACGGCGATTGGCCCGGCTGGGCGCGTGACCATTCCCGCCGGCGCGGAGGTGCGCGATGTGCGTGGCAAGACGATCATGCCCGGACTTGTCGACGTGCATGCGCATGCGTGGGTTGCGTGGGGCGTGCATCGTGCGCAGGTGTCGCAATTTTTGGCGCAGCTCGCCTACGGCGTGACCACGCAGCGTGATCCACAGACGTCCTCGGAAGATGCGCTGACGTATCAGGACCTGATGGAGACCGGTGCGCTGATTGGCCCGCGGCTGTATTCGACCGGGCCTGGTGTGTTTGGCGCCGACAACATCCGCAGTCTTGAGGATGCGCGTGACGTGTTGCGCCGGTATTCTGATCACTACAACACCAAGACGATCAAACAGTATCTGGTCGGTGACCGGAAGGTGCGTCAGTGGGTGATCATGGCGGCGAAGGAGCTCGGACTGACGCCGACGACCGAAGGCGGATCCAACTTCACGATGAACCTGACGCTGATGCAGGACGGCTACGCCGGACTGGAACACTCATTGCCGATCAGTCCGTTTTATGGCGACGTGGTGAAGCTGGGGGCTGCGAGTGGGTTGACCTACACTCCAACGCTCATTGTCAGTTACGGCGGCCCAGCGGGACGGCAGTATTACCTGACACGCACCGATGTGGATCAGGACGCACGGCTCCGACTGTTCACACCGCACGACGAGCTCGACAAGTGGAAGCGCACGGAGTTCCAGCGGACCGATCAGTACGTGTTTCCGGCACAAGCCGAGCAGTTGAAGAAGTGGGTTGAGGGCGGCGGCAAAGCCGGGCTCGGATCACACGGCGAAGTCCAGGGCCTCGGGACCCACTGGGAGTTGTGGATGATGGCCTCGGGCGGGATGAGCCCGATGCTCGCGTTGCGTTCAGCCACGATCGACAGTGCGGATTCGATCGGTCTGGGCAAGGACATCGGGTCGCTCGAAGTCGGCAAGATGGCCGACCTGCTTGTGCTCGACGCCAATCCGCTCGATGACCTGAAGAACACGGCGAAGATTTCGCAGGTGATGAAAAACGGTCGGCTGTATGACGCGGCGACGTTGAACGAAACGTACCCGCGCCAGAAGCCGCTCGGCCCGCAGTGGTGGTGGAAGGTCGAACCCCCAGCCGCCATGCGCGGTGGTCGATAGTCAGGCGGCCACGGTCAGTTCCTGGAATCGGGCCATCCAGGAGATGGCGCCGTTGTAGGCGGCCGGCAACAATGTCGCGTCGAGCCCGGCACCGGCAGCGAGGCGTCGACTGTGTTCCCACTGGCCGCGTTCATATGCGATCGCGCAGTCGAGCAATGCACGCTGACCGTTGTGTTCGCCGCGAAGGGCGGCCTCGTTTGATTCACACAACGCGAGGTGTGTCAGGATCGCGGGCATCGGACTCTGGAGGATCGCATCAAGCAGGGAACACATGCCCAGCAGGAACCCGTCGCCACCCGTGCTGGCGATCGATCCACGCGACATGAGTTCGCAGAATCGCCCGCGCACTGACGCCATCACAATCAGCTCACTGGGTACGCCGTGACCGACTTGCGAGACGGCCCAGGCCGTGGCCCACTCCCGCACCGTCCCGACGCCCACCAACAGCAGGGCCTGACGCAGGGACGTGATGCGCGTTTGCTGCGCATAGGCTGCGCCATTCACCGCGCGGAGCACGCGCAGACAAAACGCCGCGTCGGGCTTGATCAATTCTTCAAGTTCAATCACCGATAAGTCAGGGTTCTGAACGGCCTTGAGCAGGCGGATATAGGTCAGGCGACTGGCCGGGATGTTACTGGTCGCCGTCAATTTGGGGCGCGCGATGAACTCGCCTTGAAACGAGGCACATCCCAGTGCGCGTGTGGCGTCGAAGTCCTCCATGGAGTCCACGCCCACGGCCACGATCGATGGCAGGTGCGTCGGACGCAGGGACGCCACCGGTCGATCCATCACGGCGGCCGCACCTGCCACTTCGGTGGTCAGGAAGTCGACGTACCGCATGAGTGGTGAGAGCTCGTCAGCGGGAACGAATCGGTCAAGGGCAATGCGGAAGCCACGTCGCCTGAGCTCGGCACACGCCTCCCGGACTTCGGGGGTGGGGTCAATGTCGCCGGGGACCTGCAGGACGACCTGCTCCGCCTGGAGCCCGTCAACGCGACCGGCGACCAAATCTTCTGGCGAGATGCGGACAAACGCCATTCGGCCGCTGGTCAGAGTGTCCACGCTGACCCCGCTGACGGGTCCTTCGCTCCGAATTTCGTACCCGAGCACCTGTCGCTGGGCGTCAAACAGCGGCTGGCGCGCCATCATCACCGGTTCGCCGTGAGTCTCCATGGCCTGCCTCCACAGAGGTAATCGGCCTGAAGCGCGAACTGTACACGTCAGGGGAGATGTGCCAGGAGCAGATCGATCACGATCTCCGGTGATTCCGCATGCATCCAATGGGTGCCGTCACGCCGATGGAGCGAGACCTGTGGGTCGTTCATGGACTCGACCTTCTCCGCTGCAGCGTCGGACATGGCACTCGAGGTGGACGCCTTGAGGAAGTGCAGCACATGGCCAGGCGCATGGTCTTCCACGACGGGCCACAGATCGGTCGTAAAGAAATCAGAGAGCAGCGGCTCCATCACCGAGAAGTCGAGTCGCCATTTGAACTGCTCGCCGTGCCGAACGAGGTTGGTGCTCATCCACACGGCGACGCCGCGACTGTAGCCACCCGCCACGATCAGATCGGCAGCTTCCTCCCGTGTGGCAAAGGTCTGAGGTAAACCGCGGACCAGTTCGAGCATGTCCCAGGCACTGCCGCCGGGGGATTTGGTCTCCGGCGTGGAGTCGATCACCCAGATCTGCAACGGTTGTTCGCGATGCCGCTCCGCAAAGGCGAGCGCCGCCTTGCCGCCGAAGGAGTGGCCAAGGATGGCATCGGGGGAGAGCCCCTCGGCCTCACACCAATCGGCAAGGTCCCACGCGAAACCACGGACAGAGTCGCCGTGCGCGCCCGGGCCCGACTCCCCGTGGTGCGGGAGATCAATCAACCAGCACGCGTAGTCCGGTCGTGCGGCGACGACGGCTTTGGCAATCGCCTGCCAGTTGCGTCCACGGCCATAAATGCCGTGGAGCATGACCAGCGTTCGGGTCGTGTGGTCAGCGCCGATGCGTGTGGCTGCGAGTGTCACTCCGATCGCAAGGCTACCATCGTTGAGTTATCCTTCCAGATCTATGGCGATCCGCTACTGGTTGATGAAATGTGAACCCGACGCGTACACGATTGACGACCTTGAGCGTGACGGTCAGACCAGTTGGGAGGGTGTCCGGAACTATCAGGCGCGCAACTTCATGCGCGACCAGATGCAGGAGGGGGACGGCGTGTTGTTCTACGCGTCCAACGCCGACCCGTCTGGGGTCACCGGCCTTGCCCGCATCTGCCGGGCGGGCTACCCGGATCATCTGTCGTGGAAAAAGGGCCACAAATATTTCGACGCCGCGAGCAGCAAGGACAAGCCGCTCTGGTTCATGGTCGATATTGCGTTTGACGAAAACTTCGGCGGGACCGTGCCGCTCGACACGCTCAAGACCACCAAGGGTCTCGAAGCGATGAAGGTGATCCAGAAGGGCAGCCGCCTGTCGGTGCAGCCGGTCACCAAGGTCGAATACGACATTGTGGCGAAACTGGGCCGCAAGATTCGGCGCGCGTGAGCACTGGGTCGCGATCACCAGGGACAGCGTTTCCCGTTCTTGTTGCGCTCAGCCTCTGTCATCTCATCAACGACCTGCTGCAATCGCTGTTGCCGGCGTTGTATCCGATGATGAAGGGCACGTTTGCACTCGACTTCTGGCAGATTGGGATGATCACGATGACCAATCAGGTCACCTCCTCACTCTTGCAGCCCTTTGTCGGGTGGTATACCGACAGCCGGCCTCATCCGTATTCCTTGCCGCTCGGCATGGGGTTCACGCTGATTGGTCTCATCCTGTTGGCGACGGCTTCTGGTTACACAGGTTTGCTGGTGGCCGCCGCACTCGTGGGGGTCGGCTCGTCCATCTTCCATCCCGAGTCCTCACGTATCGCGCGCCTGGCGTCGGGCGGTCGACACGGACTCGCGCAGTCGCTGTTTCAGACCGGTGGCAACTTTGGCACATCGCTCGGGCCACTCATGGCTGCGTTCATCGTGTTGCCGCGAGGCCAGGGCGCCGTCGGGTGGTTCACGATCGTGGCGCTTGTCGGCATCGTGATCCTCTGGCGCATCGGCCGGTGGTACTGGACGACCGGTCGCCTGCGGCAACGGACCGCGACGCCGACATCCGTCCATGGTGCGCTCCCGGCTGCACGTGTCCGCCGACTGCTGCTGATTCTGCTTGGCCTGGTCTTCTCGAAGTACGTCTACATCTCGAGCTTCGTCAGCTACTTCATGTTTTTCCTGATCGAACGGTTCGGTCTCTCGCTGCAACAGGCGCAGTTCCATCTGTTTGCGTTCCTGGGCGCCGTGGCGGCGGGCACGTTCATCGGCGGGCCGGTGGGGGATCGATTCGGCCGCAAGCGTGTGATCCTCGGATCGATCGTCGGCATTCTCCCGTTTGCGATCGCACTGCCATATCTCTCGCTCTTCTGGACGACCGTGCTGAGTGTGCTGATCGGACTCATTCTGTCGTCGGCGTTCTCCGCGATCCTCGTGTACGCGCAGGAGTTGGTGCCGACTCGTGTCGGCCTGGTCTCAGGTCTGTTCTTCGGGTTTGCCTTTGGCGTGGCGGGACTTGGGGCTGCGGTGTTGGGGTGGGCGGCCGACAGTGTCGGCATCGTCACCGTGTTTCGATGGTGCGCCTGGCTCCCGGTGCTGGGCCTGATCGCCTTGTGGTTGCCAAACGTTCGGCCGGCGCATACTCCCCCTGCCTCGTCCTGAGCCCGTCGAAGGGCTAGATTCCTATTGACGTCCTGTCGCGGATAGCGCACCGTGGAGTGTTCGTATTCCTACGTTCGTGTCCTATTCTTTCTCTTGGAGTTCACTATCATGAAGCAGTACCTGAAACCCGCCATCGTGGCCTCGTGCCTTGCGGTCGTCGCCCTTGCGTCCATCACCCTGCAGGCCACACAGCAGCGTCGCAACCTCGATTTCACGCTGGTCAACAAGACCGGTCTGACGATCGATGAGGTCTACCTCAGCCCGACCAATGACGACGAGTGGGGCGAGGACGTCATGGGTAGGGACGTTCTGAACAACGGCGAAAAGGTGGAGATCACCTTCTCAAGCTCCGAGACCGAGTGCAACTGGGATCTGAAGATCGTCGACGAAGACAAAGACGACGTCGAGTGGACCAAGCTCAACCTGTGCACGGCGAATGAAATCACGCTGATGTACGAAGGCAAGAAGCCCACCGCGATCATCAAGTAAGACCAGTCCGACAAGTACGACTTCAGGCCCCGGCGATCGTCTGGTGACGATTGCCGGGGCTGATATACGATCGCCTCACATGCGCGTGGCAATCGTCGGTGGTCCCGGCGTCGGCAAAAGCACTCTGGTCCGTCAGCTCGCCGACCTCTATCACCATGGGGCTTATGGCGAAGGAGAAAAGGGTGTCTGGGATCCCAGAGTGCTCGCGGATATCGAAGCCGGCCGCAACCCCGTTGGCGTAACCGCCTACTTCGCCCAGCTGTACGACGCCAACTATCGAGACGCCTCGGCGAACGACCACGCCGATCGCGTCATTTTTTTTGAAGGCGCCCGCCTCACCCTTGAAGCGCACATCGCGGAATACCCGGCGGAATACCACGCGGCCCTGCGCGAGGTGCTCGCAATCGGCGACCACTGGAATCCCGATCGCACGATCGTGTTGACGTCGAGCACCGACACCATCGAAAAACACATTCGGCTGAGAAGCCGCCCCCATGAAGAGGCGGAACAGATGGTGGGGAGGTTCCGGCTGATCGACGCCGAATTCCGGCGCCTCGCGCCGTCCTATCCGAATTCGGTTGTCATTGACCGTGACGGCAAAGAGTTTCACGATCGCGCGGGATTGGACGAGATTATCCGACTGGCCCACTTGCCTCCCTATCAGGAGATCCCGTACCGCGTCCTGAAGCGCTATCCGTGAACCTTTTTCCGAAGCGCGCGACTGATCCAGGTGATGCCGTCCCGCGACGATGAGTGAGTGCCAGAGTCATGACTGGTGTGGCGGTCCTGAACTGGCTCGCCGCCATTGTGAGCTGGCTCGCCGCGTTATCGCCTCACCACTTTTGGTCGTGGGTGTGCGCGCCCGCGAATCGATGGAGGCTGAAGGCCGGATCGGGCGCAGCTTCTCCAAGCACCGCGTCGGTCATGATCTCGCCGATGGCCGGCCCCATCTTGAAGCCGTGGCCCGACCCGCCGCCGACGAGCCACACCCGCGTGGTGTCGGGGTGGGTATCGATGATGAAGTGTGAGTCGCTCGTCGCTTCGTACTGACACACCTCCCCGAAGATCCACGGCGCATCAGCCATACGCGGAAATCGTCGTGTCAAATAGTCCCGTACGCGCGTGATGTCGTCCTCTCCGATCAGTCGGGGATCGGTCGTCGGATCCATCGGCGGTCCGGAGGTGTCGTCGGCAATCTTGAATCCCCGCTCATCGTCTGCCGGAAATCCGTACATGACGGCATCTCCCAGCTC
Source organism: uncultured Solibacteraceae bacterium (assembly GCA_964479175.1). GTDB lineage: Bacteria > Acidobacteriota > Vicinamibacteria > Vicinamibacterales > SCN-69-37 > SYFT01. Next base: position 22,922 of record CAYZLT010000005.1, read on the forward strand.
CAGCCACACCGGCAGGTGTGGCGAGGCGAATGCGTGGTCTCCGGTCGGTACACCGAAGTAGTGGACGACCTGCCGCGTGGGCGTGATTCGTGATCCGAGGACTGACGGGAAGAGCTGCCCCAGCCATGGACCACAGGCGTAGACGACGACGTCGGCGGGCAGGATGGTGCCGTCGCCCACCGTGACCACGCGTGGGTCGTCGGGTGGCAGGACGGTGGCGACCTGATAGTGTCCGCCCAGCGAGACAAAGTGGTCGACCACCGCAGCGCAGGCGCGTCGGGCGTGCAGATATCCGGCCTCCGGTTCGAACAGGACCGACTCGATGCCCGAGAAGTTGATTTGTGGCCATCGGCGCGCGGCGTCGACTGCCGCCAACATTTCCACCGGGATGCGTTCCGCCTGCAGGGCGGCCAACGACTCCTGTCCAAAGCGGCTGTCCGTGCCGCTCATCCATATTGCGCCGGTGGGGCGCAGGCACCCGTGCCCCCAGTCACGGTCATGGTCTTTCCAGAGGCGCAGCGCCCGGGCGGCCATCCGCGTGTAAATGCGCCGGGAGCCATAAGTGGCCCGGATGATCCGGGTTTCCCCTCCGGACGAGGCCCTGGCGTGCCCCGGTCCCCAGGCGTCCACGAGGGTGACGTCGGCCCCCCGCTGCTTGAGGGACAGGGCGGTCCAGCCACCAAAGGCGCCGGCACCCACCACGACAACCTTCGGGAGCGAGGACATGCCCGGGTAGAATACCTGCCATGGCTGCCCTGATTGAAGCGATCGAGATCAAGCGTAAGGCGTACTTTGAGTACGAAAACGCCCCGTACAACTGCTTGGACGTTGAAGTGTCCAAGCCGACGGCCCGCGGTGGCCAGACACTGGTGCGGGTGAAGATGCGCAACCTGCTGACGCGCGCCGTGTTTGATCGCACCTTCAAGGCGGGGGAGAAATTTCCAGAGCCGGATTTGGTCAAGGTGCCGGCGACGTTTCTTTATGGCGACGCCGACGGGTATCACTTCATGGATCAGGCGAACTTCGAGACATTGACGTTGACCGGAGACATGCTCGGCGATGAGCGGCTGCTGCTGGTCGACAACCTCGAGGTGCAGGTCCAGAAATACAACGGCAACCCGATTGCCATCCAGTTCCCGGCTCATGTGGAGCTGGCTGTGGCCTCCTGCGAAGGCGCCGTCCGGGGCGATACCAGCAGCGGCAGCGTCACCAAACTCGCCGTGCTCGAGACGGGGATGGAATTGCGCGTGCCGCTCTTCATCAAAGAGGGCGAAAAGGTGAAGGTCCACACCGAGACGCTCGAGTTCGCAGGACGGGCCTGAGAGTTTTCACAGGGAGTCACGGAGGCACGGAGGTTTTTCCTGAAAACAAAAAGACTCCGTTTCTCCGTGTCTCCCTGTGACTGGGAACCTTATTTGTTGAACATCGCGTCGTCCATCGCGACGTTGTGTTCGACTGTCTTGAGCGTGATCGTGATCTTCTGGACCGGGCTGGAGTTGACGACCGAGAACGCGACCTGGATTCCGTCCACTGCGCGATAGTCCGACTGCTCGCTGGTCTGTTCAAGCTCGCCGACTTCTGGGGAGCTGATGCGCGCCACCGACCGCACGAGCAGGTAGGTCTGCGGGTCGAGATACATCTTCGAGGTCGAACCGGCCTTCGGCGTGACCTGGAGCACGATCAGCTCCTTGCCTCCGATGGTCTCCTTCGGCAGGACGTCGATCTTGGTGCCCTGCTCCTTGTAGGTCAGCAGGGATGACGGGAACATGCTGTTCTTCATGTTGTCGAGTTGGTTGCCGGTGATTTGCGTATCATCCTGCATCGAGTTCTTGGCCCAACCTTCCGTGCCGTTGAACCGCTGATCGATCGTCATCGTTTCGCTCATGCCCACCGGCGTGAGGTCGATGGTGAGCAACGCGCGCGACTTGTTGGGGGTCTTGGTGTAGAGCTCGGCGGGACCCGTCAGGTCGCCGGCTTCGGTGGTCAACGTGACCGTGCCGACCGCTTTGCGCGACGTGATCTTGGCGAGTGCCGCGCGCCCACCGATGGCCGCGAGGTGTTTTTCGACGATCTCATCCGCCGTCTGCGGGGCTGCAAACGTGGTCAAGGTCGGGAGGAGGAGGACGGAAAAGGCGAGAGCGAGGCTCAATTTTTTCATGGCTAGTTCATATACGAACACGAACGCGCCCGGTTCGCCAGTGCCCTTCGGCACCCCTGAACCCTGAACCCTGTAACCTTGCAGGCGTGGCCGACCCCGCCTATCCCGCCGCCCGCACCGTCGCCGAGGTTGTTCGCGCTCATTTTGCGCGGCATTTGACGGCCGCCCGCCTTCAGGGGCGGATTGACCTTGGGCCGGAGCCCGAGTCCGCCGACATTGAGGCCATCATCGACGCGGCGTTCTGGGCCAGTTTGCGCCGGGAAGAGGGGGTGACCCCCACCATTTCCCTGGCCCTTCTCCCTCCGTCAGCGGCGGGTCAGGCCCTGACATTTGCCACCCGGCTGCCATTGCGACCTGCGGCACTCGCCAAACTCGCCCCGGCGGTGGAACGGCCCGGCATTCACCTCGGTGTGTGGCGGGAGGCCGGCGAACTGACCGTGTGGGGCACCACTCGCAGCATCCCAGCCTTCTGCTTTGTGCTTGAAGTGATCGGATCGGGCCTGCTGGTCATCAAACATCGCAGTGAGCCGTTCGGCAAGTTTGTGAACATCGCGGTGCTGGAAGGGGACCAGGTCAAAATCGTCGACGAACGGTCATCCTCGATCCCCGACTGCCCGGGGATGCTCAAGTCGCTGCTGGGCCAGGTCATCCCCGCCGACGGGGGCGAATCCGTCAACCTGCTCGTGCATCTGGCCGCATCGATGCGCGCACACAAACGTGGCGGCGCGTTGCTGGTGGTGCCGAATGGATCCGGTGTGCCGTCGACGTGGCGCGAGTCCATTGTCGAACCCATCCTCTACGACGTCGAACCGGACTTTTCGGAGCTGGCCGACCTGATGCGGCGGGAGTCTGCCGAGCGGCGCACCCACGAATGGCAGGACGACCTGCGGCGGGCAGTCGACGCCACCGCCGGCCTCACGGCGGTGGATGGCGCCACGATCGTCAGTCGACACTACGATCTGCTGGCGTTCGGTGCAAAAATTGCGCGTCGCAAATCCCATCCTCAGGTGGAAAAAGTGCTACTGACGGAACCCATCGAGGGCCATCAGCCGCAGGTCGTGACGCCGTCACAACTGGGAGGCACCCGCCACTTGTCAGCCGCGCAGTTTGTGCAGGATCAACCGGACACGCTCGCGCTGGTCGCGTCACAAGACGGCAAGTTCACCGTGTTCCTGTGGTCACCGTGCGACAACATCGTGCACGCGCACCGCATTGAAGCGTTATTGTTGTGACGTCTCGGAGGCGCGGACCTGGTCCGTGTAATGCTGAATGTCGGCATCGTCGACCTTGAGCTCCAGCAACGTCTGACGCACCATCTCGACACCACCTTCCAGTTCCGGGCGCACCACGTCTTCCACGCCGAGTTGGCGGAGCTGATGGCCCGCGAACCACGTGGATGCGCGTGCGATGATGTGGATACCAGGCGTGTGGCGATGGACGGCCTCCACCACCAACTGCGCCACCGTGTCCTGGGCGACCGTGATGACCACCGCACGCGCGTGTTTGAGTTCCGCATGCTGCAGAATCTCCGAGCTGGCGGCATCGCCGTACAACACCGGCACACCGAGGTCGCGCAGTTTCTCCAGTCGACTCGGATCCGACTCAACCACCAGGCGCGGTGTGCCCATCTGGCCAAGGACGTCTGCCACGTGCCGCCCGACGCGTCCGCAACCCACGATCACGACGTGATCGCGCAGGCCTTCTGCGAGCGGGGGCACAACGACGCCGTCACGGTTGGCCGCCTTGTAGAAGCGCGGGAAACGTTGCAGCCACCGTTCCACCGGCGCAATCGTGCGGAACATCAGAGGATTGACGGAGATCGAGACGATGGCGGTTGCGAGAATCAGCGAGTACTGCGTCCCGTCAATCAGTCCCAGTAATACCCCGCTCTGGCCAACCACAAAGGAAAATTCTCCCACCTGACTCAGGCCGGCGGCGACCACCAATCCTGTTCGTGCGGGGTACGGAAATCCGAAGCTGACCAGGGCGCCGATCACGTATTTGCCGACGATCACCAGCAGTGACAGGGCAAGAATCTGTGGCCAATAGGCCGCAATCTCGACCGGGTCCACCAACATGCCGACCGAGACAAAAAACAGGACGGCGAACGCCTCCCGGAACGGCAACAACTCCGCGCCGACCTGGTGGCTGAGAGGAGATTCACTGACCACCACACCGGCGACAAACGCGCCGAGCGCCATCGACACGCCGAAGAACTCTGCGGAGGCCAATGCCGTGCCCAGAGCAATGGTGATCGCCGCCAGCACAAACAATTCCCGCGACCGCGTGTGCGCAACGCGGACAAGGATCATCGGCACGAGACGGTTGCCCACCAGCAACATCGACACGACAAAGAAGCCGGCCTTCAGCAACGCCCATCCGGCGGTGCCCCAACCGGCATCTTCTGATCCAGTGGCCAGCACCGGCAGCAGCACGAGGATGATGATCGTCGCGATGTCCTCAACGACCAGCCATCCGACTGCCGTGCGCCCGGCCGGCGTATCAAGTTCCGCCCGGTCCATCAGGTTCTTGAGGAGCACCACCGTGCTGGCGACCGACAGCGCCAGGCCCAGGACGACGGCGGCGGGGGTGGACCATCCCCAGACGCGCGCGAGCAGGAAGCCCGCGCCGCCCCCCAACGCCATGTGAATCAGGGAGCCAGGCACCGCGGCATGACGCACGAGCCAGAGGTCCCTGAACGAGAAATGCAAGCCCACGCCGAACATGAGCAACACCACGCCGAACTCGGCGAACTGATGGATGGCTTCGATGTCGCCATGCCAGAACGGCGAGTTCGGGCTGATGGCAAGACCGGCCAACATGTAGCCGACAATCGTGGGGATGCCCAGGCGTCTCGCGATCAGGCCCGCGGCCAGCGCCAATCCCAGGGCGATCGCGATATTCGTGAGCAGAGGAAAATGCATTGGGCCCTACGATTATGGCGCAACTCAGGCGTGGCCATGGCCGTCTGATAGTGTTGGATGCAGACCATGTCCCTACGAAAAATTTCTCTGTGCCTTCTCGTGCTGGCGGCTGGCCTGGCCGTGTCGACGGACGCCGCACCGCAGCCGGCCGGCGCACACAGTGACCTCGATGCCTTCATGCAGAAGGTCGTCGCCAAACGCGACGACAATTGGAAAAAGTTCCAGCAGTACGTGCTCGATGAACGTGAGCAGGCGGAACTGCGCGGCCCAGGCAAATTGCCCATCTGGGGTGAGCGCCGGGACTACACGTGGTACATGAAGGACGGGTTCTTCGTTCGTAGCCCGGTGCGGGCCAACGGTGTCACGCTGGGTGAGGACGAGCGTCGCAAGTACGAGGAGACGTTCCTGCGCCGTGAACAGGCCCGCGAACGTCGACGCACCCAGGTCGGCCCCGTGGTGGTTGAAGGCAGCACGCCACCACCCGTCGATCGCGGCGCCGCCGTTGAAGGCGATGCCCCGACGGACGCGCAGGGCCTGATTCGTCAAACACGGGAACCGCAGTTCATCTCGTCGGCCTACTTCCTGAAGTTCAAGTTCGAGGAAGGCAAATACGCGTTTGTCGGACGGGAAACGCTCGACGGCCGAGAGGTCCTCAAGGTCGAGTACTACCCGGCCATGCTCTTCTCGAAGGAGCAGAACTCCCGGCAACACCGGCGTGATCTTGGCCAACTGAACAAAGAGGACAACACCGAGGCCGCTGTCGAGAAGATGCTCAACAAAGTGTCCCTCGTGACGTTGTGGATCGAGCCCACCGCCCATCAGATCGTGAAATACGACTTCAACAACGTGAACCTCGACTTCCTTCCCGGCGCATGGCTCGTGCGCCTCAACGACGTGAAGGCGTCGATGACGATGCACACGCCGTTTCCGGATGTGTGGTTGCCGAAAGGCATCGACTTCCATTTCTCAATGATGCTGGCCGTGGGCGAGTTTGATGCGCGCTATCGCATCACCTACGAGAACTACAAACTCGCCACCACCACCGCGAGGATCAAGTAGATGCAGCTCGTTCAACGCGTCGTGCTGTGGCTGATGCTGCTGGGTGGCCTGCCCGTCTCAGCGGCGGCGCAGATCGCCGATGTGATTGCCGACGTGCGGGTGCACGGCAACCATGTGACGTCCAATGAGGACGTGCTGAAGATCGCCGGCGTTGCGGTCGGTGCTCCGTTCACGGCCACCACGTTGCGGGAGGTCGAGCGTCGGCTGCGTGACAGTGGAAAATTCGACACTGTGGAGGTCCTCAAGCGATTCGCCTCGATCGCCGACCCCTCGCAGATCGCGCTGGTGCTGATCGTGAATGAGGGTGCCGTCCGTATTGAATACGACACGGCGCCGGACGGCGATGAGGTGGCCCGCGTCGTCCGGCGGAGTGGCTTCAGGAACCTGATGTACCTGCCCATCCTCGACGGCGAGGATGGCTACGGACTGACGTATGGGTTGACGACGTCGCTGGCCAACGTGTTTGGGGAACGCAGCCGTATCTCCGTGCCACTGTCGTGGGGAGGCACTCGTCGGGCGGCAGTTGAACTTGAAAAAAACTTCGAGGGTGGGCCGATGACGCGGGTGGAGGTGGGCGCAGGCGTCCAGCGCCGGGAGAACCCCGCGTTTGAGATCACTGACGACCGCAAGAAGGTGTGGGCGCGGATGGAAAAATCCGTCAGTCGCGTGCGCCTCGGGTCGACGGCCTCTTGGGATCGGGTGACGTTTGGTGCCATCAAGGAAGACTTCTGGTCGGTCGGCGCGGACGCCGCGCTCGATACACGGATTGATCCCGCGTACCCGCGCAACGCTGTGTGGCTGTCGGCGTCGTGGGATCGCCTGGCGTTTGACGCCGGCCACACGCTGCACCGCACCCGGCTCGACGGGCGTGGGTATCTGGGGCTGATTGGTCAGACCGTGCTCGCCGTGCGCGCCACGCGTGAGGGTGCAAACGCCGCACAACCGCGGTACTTGCAGCCTTTGCTTGGTGGCTGGTCGTCGCTTCGGGGATTCGAGGCCGGTCAGTTTCACGGCGATATCGTCGCGACCGGGTCGGCGGAATTGCTCGTGCCCATCAGTTCCCCGATGAGCGTGGGTAAACTCGGCGTCAGCGCCTTCATCGACAGCGGTGTCGCGTATGACTATGGTCTGAAGTTCAGCGACCAGCCGAAACGCACGGGCATCGGCGCCAGCCTCTGGTTCAACGCGACGATCTTCAAGCTGAGCTTTTCAGTTGCGCGCCCGCGAGGCGGTGGCGATACACGCTTCAACTTCGGGGGCGGCTTTACCTTCTAAGCACGCTTCAGAGGGAGACAGCTCCGTGTCTCCCTGTGAACCAGCTCTTCACCGAATGGCGACGATCGACTTGCCCGTGCGGAAGTAGAGCCGGCCTTCGGAGATTGCGGGCGTGGCCATCGCGTAGTCGCCGAGTGGGTTCGTCGCGAGCAGCTCGTACGTGCGACCGGCTTTCACGACGTAGACGTCGCCATCTTCGCTGCTGAAGTAGATCTTGCCGTCAGCGGCCACCAGTGACGCGGTAAAGCCGGTGGTGCCGTCACCCAGGCGCTGCTGGCAAATCCGTTCGCCGGTGGTCGCGTCAAACACGTTGAACACGCCGTTGTTCTTCGACACGTACAGCAGTCCCTGATACAACACGGGCGAGATCATGTAGGCGCCGTCGCGGGGTTGGCTCCAGGCGATGTGTGCACTGGTCGTTTCGGCAGCCGGCAGGGTGATGTCTCCGGTGGCGGTGTCCTTGATGGCAAAGACCGGCGCGCCTGGCCCGTGCGCGGTCGTCAGATACACCAGGCCATTGCCAACAACGGGAACCGGCACGGGAATGTCGCCACCGACACTCTTGAGTTTCCAGATCTCGGCACCCGTCTCGAAATCATACGCGCCCATGTGGCGCCATCCGTTGACGACCACCTGCGTCTTCCCGGCGACCCGGTGAATTGCCGGCGTGCTCCACGTCGGAACGTCCTGCCGAGCGGTACGCCACAACTCCTTGCCGGTCGTGAGGTCAAACGCACCGACGAACGAATGTTTCTGCACATCGGCCTGGATGATGACTCGCCCTTTATGAATCACCGGCGAGCTGGCAAAGCCCCACTGTGCGGTGGGCGCCATGAAAAATCCGGAGTCGAGCACGCCGAAGTCCTTCTTCCACTTCAGGGTCCCTTTCATGTCGAACGCAAACAGTCCCTCGGATCCGAGCATGGCGACGATATGGGTGCCGTCGGTGGCGAGGGTGGAGTTGGCGTGGGTGGCTTTGGTGTGGCGCTTGATGATCGGGACACCCTTGTGGATGATCGTGTCGAACATCGGCTTGCCGTCACGCTTGTCGAGGCAGACCAGACGCCAGGTGTGCTCGGTGTTGTCGGTGACTGACGCAATGTCGCCATACAGGCCGAGGCGCATGCTCGCATTGCCCGTGTCGCTTTTGGCCGTCGTCACACACAGTTGATTGCCCCAGATCACAGGGCTCGAATGTCCCAGTCCATCCAGCGCCGTCGTCCACGCAACGCCTGACCCCTTCGGCACGTCCCACGTCGTGGCTGTCGGCGCACCATCGGCAACGCCCGCGCCATTGATGCCGCGGAACGACGGCCAATCAATACCTGCACGGGGCTCTGGCGCTGAGGCAGAGACGACCGTGACGGCGGCTGCGAACATCAGGACGAATCGTGCAACTTGTTTCATAGAAGCCTCTCCTGAGGCTAAAGGTCGAAGGCGGAAGGCCAGAGGTACGGACTCCGCAGGCCGTGTCCGTTCGTAGCGATGCCCTTTGCCCTTTAGCCTTCGCAGTTACTTTACCTTGCTTCCCATCCACGCTTCCCGGAACGCCTTCTGGCCTGCGGTCATCGTGGCGCCGGCGGTTTCGACGTCTATGACGGTCAACGCGGGATTTGGTTTCAGTGTGATGGTGGTGGTGGTGGTGTGTCCGCTGCGTCGGCGAAGCACAAGCGTCGCCGTCTCGCCGGGCTTCTTCCGGCTCATGGCGCCGAACGCCTCAACGGTGGCGGGCTGCCCATCAATCGTTGTGATGATGTCGCCGTATTCAAGGCCCGCTTCGTACGCAGGCGTACCGAACGCGATCGGGTTGATGCTGTTCCCCTGCGGCTGGTTGATGATGAGGCCGCCTTCAGTGGGCGAGACCTGGACATTGCCTATCCAGCCGGCCTCTGGTGCGCGCGGACGCACGACAAAACCGGCCTGCAACATCAGCCGCTCGTAGTTGGCCGCGTCTCGACCCTCGACGTATTGGTCGAAGAACTCATCGGCGAAGACCTTGTTCTTGGTGAGGTCTGCGAGGCGATTCCGAAGATCACGCAGCGTGTAGGGCCGAGCGACAAATCCAGGAGTGGCCGACGCGGGCTTGCCGTAGGTTGTCCACAACAGCCGCATGTAGTCGTCGAGCGTGATCGCGCCGTCAGACATCTCGCGCAGGGAGAGGTCAAGTGCCAGCGCAATCGCGGCGCCGTACGTGTAGTAGGAGATAAACGACCGGCCAAAGTCCGTCTTGTCGATCGACGCGGCGGCGTCGGTGTAGGGTGCGTGCTGGCTCATCTCGACTGCCGATCGCACTTGGCGGCCTGACCCGGTCACGACCGCGTTGATCGAGCCGCCGAATCCGATGCCGCCCTGCGCCTGTGGCGTGAAGCCCGCGCGAATCAGCAGGAGATTGCCGTAGTACTGCGTGAATCCTTCCGCCATCCAGAGGCAGCAGGAGACGTTGGCATCGGTGAAGTTGAACGGTTCGAGGTCAGCGGGGCGGATGCGTTCGACGTTCCAGGCGTGGAAGAACTCATGCGAGATGGTGCCCAGGGCCTGCTTGCGCTGCTGTTCGTTCGAGATGGTCAAACGACTGCTGGTGAAGGTCGAGTTGCGGTGCTCCATGCCGTCGCCGTCGCTGTGCGGGGTGTAGTCGAGCAGGAACACGTAGTTGCCCGTGTCGAACGCCGGGAACTCGCCGAACACTGCGCCCTGTTCGAGCACGACGCGCTCCACGTCTTTGGCCAGCGCGTCGAGGTTGGCATCGGATCCGTCATGATGCGCAGCGACGCGAATCTCGTACGTCTTCCCGTCAGGGTTCTTGACGGTGAACGTGCGCAGGCCGAAGTCCGATAGCTCGGTCGGGCTGTCCATGAAGTACTGCAGGTTGGGCGCGGTGTACGTGAAGGGGTCACTCGTGGGGAAGAGTTGCGTGCCCACCTTCCAGTTGGAACCGGCCGGTGGGACAAACGTGATGCGAACGGATCGTGTCTCCAGGCCAACCGCCCACATGAACGACGCGGGGATGTTCAGGCGTGCGTGGGTGTTGTCCACCGCGAAGTAGGTGCCGTCCCCGCGATCACCGAAGATCTTGTAGACCAGCCGGACCGAACCGTCGTGGCCCGCAACGCTCCACTGATACGGCGTGGGACGAGTCGTGGAAAGTCTTGCCCCCTTCGAGTTGAACGCCTCCACGGAGAAAATGTTCTTGGCGAACTCGTGCACCGCGTATCGCCCGGGTGACGATCGGCTCATGCGCGCCTGCAGCGGCCGTGTACCCAGGCCGCTGAACGTCACCTCCACCTGCATCCAGTGATGCTCGGGCTCAGGGAACGTCACGCGGTAGGTGATCGGCGCGGCGGCACGCGCAGGGGCCGGTGCCGCAGCGGGCGCGGCGGGTCGAGTCTGCTGTGCGCCAGTCGACACGACGCCAAGCACCAGCAGCGATGTGATCAGCAACAGTCGCTTCATATCAATTCTCTCCATCCCGACCCCTGGACTACTTCCCAATCCACTTGACGAGTTCCGGCAGTGTCGGCGCTTTGCCCTGCATCAGGATCCCGACGCGGAAGATCCGTGACGCCGCCCAGACAAACAGCGCCGTGCAGGCGACCAGACCAAGAACCGACACCAGCACCTGCCACATCGGCGGGCCCGGCGGCATCGCAATACGCAACATCATCGTAAACGGCGTCATCGTCGGGAAAAACGACATGCCGACGGCCAGGCTCGACTCGGGATTCTGAATCACGATGAACGAGCCAAGGTACGGCAGCATGATCAGGATCATGGCCGGCTGCATCATGCTCTGGGCATCCTTCAGATCCGAACACGCGGATCCGAGCGCCAGAAACAGCGACCCGTAGAGCAACGCGGCGCAGACGACAAACACGACGAACCACCCGACGAGTGCGGGATTGAAGAGATCCCATCGGCCGCTCGACATGAGCGCGTACACTCCGCCGGAGAAATAGACGAGCGTCAACAGCAACGCCACGCCCACCACGCCGAGCAGTTTGCCCATCAGCAGTTGGAACGGCGTGACCGAGCCGAGCAGGACCTCGCTGATCTTGCTCATCTTTTCTTCGATGATGGCGTTGAGCAACTGCTGGGCGGCGGTCATGACCGTCATGAACATGAGAAACAGGAAAAAGAACGGCACGATCATTCGCGCGATCTCGTCCACTTCCTGGGCCTCCTTGACCGACCCGTCGGTGGCGCGTTCCACGAGACCGAATGTCGACAGCGGCGTCCGCGTATTGAGTCGGGTGATCATCGCCTGATCAATGCCGGCCGCGTCGAAGCGACGCTTGGTGATCTCTTCATTGAGCGTGGTGCGCAGCCAATTGGGCAGCGGCTCATACGACGTGCTCTCGGAGTAGTAGCGAATCGGCGGCACGTCGCTGCCCGTGGCCGTGAGGACCTCCGCGGGAATTTCCACGAACGCAAACAAGTCCTTGTCGCGAATCCGCGTGGAGAGTTCAACCTTCACTTCATCGGCTGACCGCCCGGCAACAGTCACCGCCGAGGGGACAAACTCCGGGCCCGTGCGAGTGCCGTTGTCGATACTGTCCGCATTGCGCGTCTCAGCCGACGTGCGCACGGCGTCGTACAACACGCCGGTGTGATCGATCACGGCAAACGGCCGGGTCTCCACATCCACGTGGCGTTGCGCGAAGCTCATGAAAAAGAAGAAGCCGACCATGAGCACGGGCATCAGGATGATGCCGAAGAGGAACGCCTTGGTCTTGACGAGTGTGGTGAACTCGGACTGGGCAATCGTCAGAATCCGGCTCATCGCACACCTCCTGTTTCATTGCGCAATTCATCTTCGGTGGGCCGCGCGATCCGCACGAAGATGTCGTGGAGCGACGGTCGCCGGATTTCAAATTGCTGCACGGTGGTTTTCTGCACAAGTTGCTGCAGGAACGCCTGGGCGTCCCCGTTGAGTTTTACGTCCTGATAGTTGCCGTGATCGTTCACGCCGTCCACACTGGCCATGCCGGCGAGAATGCCCGCGCCTCCTGAGGTCCTCACACGCGCGGTGTCGTGCCCGTATTCAGACTGAATCTCCTCGAGCGTGCCGTCGAGAACCTTTTTGCCACGGAAGATCATGAAGATGCGCTCACACATCCGTTCGGCCGCGCTCATGTCGTGTGTGGAGAAGACGATCGTCGTGCCGCGGCGGCGCATCTCGAGCACGGCGTCCTTGAGCGCCTCGGCATTGACCGGGTCGAGGCCCGAGAACGGCTCGTCGAGAATCAACAGCTTGGGCTGCGAGACCACCGATGCGATGAACTGCACCTTCTGCGCCATGCCCTTGGAGAGCTGGTCGACCCGTTTGTCCATCCAGTCTGTGAGCTGCAGGCGACCCAGCCAATCTTTCATGGCGGTGTCGATCTCGTGGGCGGACTTGCCCTTGAGCTGCCCGTAGTACCGCAACACGCGGCGCACCGTCATTTTTTTATAGAGGCCGCGCTCCTCCGGGAGATACCCCACGTCGTCTCGCACGTCGGCCGCGCTGGCTTTGCCAAGCACGTGGATGTACCCGGAATCGGGCACCAGGATGTTCATGATCATGCGGATCGTCGTGGTTTTTCCCGACCCGTTGGGGCCGATGAAACCGTAGATCGAGCCGGCCGGGACCTCAATCGACACGTTGTTGACGGCCTGATGGTCGCCGAATCGCTTGGAGATGCCGCTGACGGCAATGGCTACGGAACTGGACATTTGGGTAACTGCGGTCAAACTCGGACCTCTTTGGTTGGGATTGACACTTTGTGAAACCTTTCACATCATAAGCACGTTGCCCCGGGTACGCCGCCCACTCGGGACATTCGATCGTTGATTTTGCGTCTCACGTCACCGGCATTCTGGCCCAAAAAAGGGTCGGGTCGGTGTGTCTGTGCAAATGCCACGCGATCAAGGTAGGCTAGGGGCGCTTTTTAGCCCGCTATGAGCCAGATTTTTCCGAAAAGCGCCAACGCTGCCGCCCGGTCGAGTTTATTCGGCGTCCTGACGCTCGTCCTGTTCCTTGGATGGGTGATCTTCACGTTGATGCGATCGTCCTGGGTGACCAAGCAGAATGAGTCCGTGCAACAGCCGATTCAGTTCAGCCATGCCCACCATGTGGGCGGGATTGGGCTGGACTGTCGCTATTGCCATACGTCGGTGGAGAAGGCGGCGTTCGCCGGAATTCCACCAACCAAGACATGCATGAACTGTCACTCGCAGGTGTGGGCGAACGCGCCCATTCTCGAGCCGGTCCGTGCCAGCTTTCGAAATAACACGCCTTTGACCTGGATTCGGGTGAACGACCTGCCAGACTTCGTCTATTTCAACCACCAGATTCACGTGAAACAGGGCGTCGGTTGCGCCACCTGTCACGGACCCGTCGACAAGATGCCTCTGGTCTACCAGGCGACATCAATGCAGATGGAATGGTGCCTCGACTGCCACCGCGCCCCGGAAAAATACCTGCGGCCGCGCAACGAGGTTTTCAACATGGCCTACGAAGCTCCAGCCAATCAGCTGGAATTGGGCCTGGCGCTCAAGAAGGAATACAAGGTGGCGAGCATCGCGCACATGACCAGTTGCTCGGTGTGCCACCGTTGACCCGGCTCGTTGGTGAACACTGCCCATGACTTTCGCTGATATCCGATCCCGTCTCGCGAGCCCGACCACGCCCGACGGCCGTGCCTACTGGCGCAGCCTTGACGAGCTTGCCAACACCCCAGAGTTTCAGGACTACGTCGCGCGCGAGTTTCCCTCGCAGGCCTCCGAGTTCAACGACCCGGCCGGTCGTCGCCAGTTCCTGAAACTGATGGGCGCCTCGCTCGCCCTTGCCGGCGTGAGTGCCTGCACGCGCCAGCCTGACGAAAAGATCATCCCGTACGTCCGCCAGCCTGAAGAGGTCATTCCGGGGCGTCCGCTCTTTTACGCCACGTCGATGTCGGAAGGTGGCATCGGCATGGCGCTGCTCGCCGAAAACCATCTCGGCCGTCCGACAAAACTCGAAGGCAATCCCGAACACCCCGCCAGCCTGGGCGCCACCGACATCTTCGGGCAGGCCGCCGTGTTGTCGCTCTACGATCCGGATCGGTCGCGTACGCTGCGGTATCGCGGCGACACCAAGACCTGGACCGGATTTGTCACGGCGCTGCAGGGCGCGCTCACCACGCAGAACGCCCTCGCGGGCGCCGGTCTGCGCATCCTGACCGAACCGATCTCGTCGCCCTCACTTGTTGCGCAGATGCAGACGATGCTCACGTCGCTGCCTGAGGCGCGGTGGCATCAGTGGGACGCCGTATACGGGACCGTCCAGGGCGGCGCGCCGTCTGCGACCGGGCTCTACAACTTCAAGAACGCCGACATTGTGGTCTCGCTTGATGCGGACTTCCTCGGCTTTGGTCCGTCGGCCGTGCGGTACGCGAAGGACTTCGCGTCGCGCCGCAAGATCGGCACCCCGGCTGATCGGCAGAATCGTCTCTATGTTGTCGAGCCTGTGCCGACGATCACTGGCGCGAAGGCCGATCATCGCGTGTCGATGAAGGCTGCGGAAGTGCACGTCGCGGCCGCCGCTCTGGCCGCGGCCGTCGGCGTGGCTGCCTCTGGTGGCGCGTCGATTAATGACAAGTGGCAGGCGGCATTACCCGTGATGGCCGCCGATCTGAACGCGCATCGCGGCCGATCAGTGGTGGTTGCGGGTCCGCAGCAGCCGGCCGCCGTCCATGCGCTCGCGCGCGCGATGAACGAAGCGCTGGGCAACGTCGGCACGACGGTCACCTATGCGGCGCCGGTCACCGCATCGCCCGCAGACGGCTCGGCGTCGCTCTCGATGTTGGTCGGTGAAATGAACGCCGGCAAGGTGGACGTGCTCGTGATTCTGGGTGGCAACCCGGTGTTCACCGCACCCGCCGACCTCGATTTCGCCGGGGCACTCTCGAAGGTGTCCACGCGCATCCACCTCAGCCTCTACTTCGACGAAACCGCGGAACTGTGCGACTGGCACGTGCCCGAAGCGCACTTCCTTGAGTCGTGGGGGGACCTGCGATCGTTTGACGGCACCGTCACGATCCAGCAACCGCTCATCGCGCCGCTGTATGACGGCCGCCAGGCGCTTGAACTGTTGTCGACGCTCAACGGCGCGCCTGGGCGTTCGCCTGCGGAGCTGGTGAAAGAATTCTGGGCCGGGTCGTTTGTCACCGGCGGCTTCACCGATGCGGCCGGTCAGCCGTATGCGACGGCCGACGCCTTCTGGCGCGCGACGCTGCATGAAGGTTTTATCGCCGCCACGTCGAACCTGCGCGCGGGCGCGGTGCTCACGCCGGCGGCCAACGATGCGATGACGGCTCCGGCATCGGTCGGCGGCGGACTCGAAATCGTGTTCCGTCCCGATCCACATGTGCTCGACGGTCGTCACGCCAACAACGGCTGGCTGCAGGAAGTGCCCAAGCCGCTCTCGAAGTTGACCTGGGACAACGTGGCCTACCTCAGCTACACGACCGCGCAGGAATATCAGCTCAAGAACGAGGACGTGATCGAGATCACGTACAACGGTCGCACGGCGAAGATGCCCGTGTGGGTGATGCCCGGCACGGCCGACGGCGTGGTCGCGGTGCACTTCGGTTACGGTCGCCGCAAGGCGGGTCGCGTCGGATCCAACATCGGTCACAACCCGTTCACGATTCGCACGGCGCAAGCACCGTGGTTTGGTGCGGGCGCCACGATTGTCCGGACGGGCGAAACGCACGTTCTTGCCTCCACCCAGACCCACTTTGCGATGGAAGGCCGCAATCCGGTTCGTGTCGTGGATGCGGCTGCCTATCAGGCCGACCCCTCCATCGTGGCGCACATGGCGCACATGGAAGTGCCCGACAGCCTGACCCTCTACCCGCCCTTTGAATACAAGGGGAACAAGTGGGGCATGGCGATCGACCTCAACGCGTGCAACGGCTGCGGCGTGTGTGTCGCCGCCTGTGTCGCCGAAAACAACATCCCGGTTGTTGGCAAAGAGCAGGTCAAGCGCAGCCGCGAAATGCACTGGATTCGCGTGGACACGTACTTCGAAGGCGACCCCGCGTCGCCATCGGGCACGTATCACCAGCCGCTGCCGTGCCAGCAGTGCGAAAACGCCCCGTGCGAAGTGGTGTGCCCGGTAGCCGCCACGGTCCACAGCGATGAAGGCCTGAACGACATGGTCTACAACCGCTGCGTGGGGACGCGCTACTGCTCGAACAACTGTCCCTACAAGGTCCGTCGCTTCAACTTCATGTTGTATGCCGACTTTACGACGCCGGAACTCAAGGCGCAGCGTAATCCCGATGTCACGATTCGCAGCCGCGGCGTGATGGAGAAGTGCACGTACTGCGTGCAGCGCATCAATCACGCACGTGTGGATGCCAAAACCGCCGACCGGCCACTGCAGGATGGCGACGTGGTCACGGCGTGTCAGCAGGCGTGCCCGGCGGACGCGATTGTGTTCGGCGACCTGAACAACCCCGAGAGCAAGGTGTCGCAGATGGTCGCGCAGGAGCGCAACTACGGGCTGCTCGAGGATCTGGGCACGCGCCCGCGGACGACCTACCTGGCCGTGGTGCGCAACCCAAACCCGGCGCTGCCGACAGAGCTGCCGAAGACTTACGGTCACTGAGGCCGGACGAACGGAGAATTTTGGTGGACGTCACGCCCAACTCGCAAGACCCGCTCGGCGCTATCCCGGTGATCGCACCGGGTTACAGCTATCGGACCTTGACCGACAAACTCGTCGGAATCGTGTTCACGAAGAACACGCCCACCGCGTGGTTTGTCTTCATGGCCGTGGGATTCGCGCTGCTCATGGGCCTCACGGTTTCGTTGTGCTACCTCGTCATGAAGGGCATC
>CAYZLT010000006.1:0-6208 GCA_964479175.1 uncultured Solibacteraceae bacterium
CGACGTCAGGAACGTGAGGTCCGCCTCGAGTGTGTCGCCCACGTACCACTCTTCCCGACCGCCCACACCGATCAACACTGGCGGCCAGGCGAGTGATGTCTCTTCTTTGAGCTCGGGAGGAATGTCGCCACCGAGAGCAACGATGCCTGCGACGCGATGAGGGTTGCGGAGCGCCGCGCGGTAGGCCATCGCGGCGCCCTGGGAGAAGCCGACGAAGACAAGGACTGGGTGGGCAACCGGGGTGCTCGGAGGGGTGATCGGGCGGGTGCTCAGCGAGGTGCTTGAGAGCACCTCGGACAGGACCGACTGCACATACGCGATGTTGTCGGCGATCGCGAGGTCGCGATCCTGTCGGGTCATCCAGTTGGCGACGACCTTGGAATCCCCGCGGATGTAGAACGGGTGCAGCGCTTGGATGGACACACACGTCCAGCGGTCTGCACCGGGAATCTGTTGCAACTCCGCCAGCATGTCCTCGGCTGTCTGCGCGTAGCCGTGGAAGCCGACCAGCAAACCGAGGGGCTCGGCTGCTCGCTCGACGAGGACGCGACCATGAACCGTCGCCGGGGGATTGAGTGTCTCCATGTGGTTCCGGGTTGATGGTTCTGGGTGCAGGGTGCTGTTTCTGAGATTCTGGGTTCCGGGGTTTCGCACCAAGAACCCCAGAACCCAAGAAACCTCAGCCCGGCGTTCAGCGAACCACGGGCGGCACCGTGAGCGTGACGCCGTGTTTGGCGAGCGCCTGACTGAGTGCCATCGCACGCGCGAGGAACGCGTTTGCCTCGGTCACCGCGCGCGGCAGCGAAACGCGAACGTCAGTGTAGTCCGCCATCAACGCGTCACTGGGCATGTCGTAGAAGGACATGATGCGGCCCTTCACCGTGCCCGCGCGTGCGAGCAGGTTCGGAGACGGCGCACCCGCAGCACCGCCACCACCGAAGCCGCCACCACCGCCAAAACCGCCGGCGGCCGGCGGCACACCGAACTTCGCCCGCACCGTGTCGAGCTCCTTCTGCACGGCGGCAAACTGTGTCTTGACCGCCTCGGGCACGTTGGTCATGCCGGGAAGTGTGGTCGCCAAGTCGGTCATCTGTGTAAAGAGCGGAGTCAGTGCGCTGGCCACCGCCACACCGCGCGTCTGCAACCGATGCAGATCCATCGCGATGTCGAAGTAGCGACGACGCTGGGCATCGGTGAGCGGATTCGCCGGGTCGAGCAGCAGGCTGACGGGCTTGGTCCCGACGCTCTGCCCATCGACGATCAGCGACACGTTGTACGAGCCGGGGAGGACCCACGGTCCCTGGTTGGCACCACCGCCACCAAAGCCGCCGCCACCACCCCCGCACGGATTCCACGCGCCGGTCCCAGGTTCAGGAACGGCCTGCGGCACACCGGGCACCGCGCTCTGGCCGCCACCACCGCGTCCGCCGCCACCACCGCGACCGGCTGGGGGCGCAGGCGCCCCGGCCACTGCGGGCACCGGCTCCACGCGCATATCCCAGCACACCGCCTGAATCCCGACGGCATTCCGGTTCGCCGGTACATCAATTGTCCTCACCGTGGCACCGGCCGCATCCGTGATGCGCAACGCCAGGCTGCCCACGGGTTTTTTCAGGTCGAACTGGATGACGGTATCGGCCGCAGGGTTCTCGCCGATGAAGTTGTTGTGGCCCCAGAACTCGTCGTTCTGGTTGTCCATCATGCGCCACTGCAACGTCGGACTCACCGAGAACAACGTGGCCGCCGCCGCCGACGCCTGCGCCGCCGCGTATTCCTGCACGGGCGCCAGATTGTCGAGAATCCACACGGCACGACCGTGGGTGCCCACCACCAACGCGTTGTCGCGCGGGTGGATCACCAACTCGTCGATGCGCACGGTCGGCAGGTTCGCGTTCAGACGACGCCAGTTCTTCGAGCGGTCGAACGAGACAAACAGCCCCGTCTCCGTGCCGGCGTACAACACATCACCGTTCCTGGTGTCTTCGAGCACCGTGCGCACCACCTCGCCGTCCAGGCCGGTGGTCGCCGCGCGGAAGGTCGTGCCGTAATCGTCGCTCACCCAGAGATAGGCCTTGTAGTCGTTGAGGCGATGCGCGTCCACCGCGACGTACACCGTGCCGGCATCAAACTTCGACGGCACCACTTCCGACACCCACGCACCCGCAGGGAATCCGGGAAGATTCTTCGTGATGTTCGTCCACGTCTTGCCCGCGTCACGCGACATCTGCACCACGCCGTCATCGGTACCGGTGTAGTAGACGCCGGGCGTGTTGGGGGATTCGGCCAGCGACACAATCGTCGGCCATGACGTGATGCCGTCGTTGGCGGCAATGCGGACTTCGTTGCCGCGTTTGCCCATGATCTCGATCTCGCTGCGGTCCGCGTTGGTCGTCAGGTCCGGGCTGATCACGGCCCAGGAATCGCCGCGATCGTTTGAGCGAAACACGCGGTTCGCGCCGACGATCAACGCGGTCGGGTCATGCGGCGAGAAGATCATCGGCGTGTCCCAGTTCCAGCGGTACGGCAACGCACCTTCCCCCGGGCCCGGTCGCACGGTCTCAAAACTCGGGCGGATGTTGGTGGCTTCACCGGTCAATGCGTTTTTGCGCTGGATGTTGCCGTTCTGCGATTCGCTGTAGACGTAGCGAGGATCGTTCTTGTCGATGAGCACGACGAACCCGTCGCCACCCTGCACCTGATACCAGTCGCTGTTCAGGATGCCGCGCGAGAAGCGCGTCTTGCTCGGGCCACACCAGTTGTAGTTGTCCTGGAGACCGCCGCACACACGGAACGGCAGCGAGTCGTCCACACTCACGTGGTAGAACAGCGCCAGCGGCAGGTTGTTCATCTGCTGCCACGTCCGGCTCATGTCGTACGACACGGACATGCCGCCGTCATGACCGATCAAAATGTGATCCGGATTGGCTGGATTGATCCAAATCGCGTGCACGTCGTCGTGTGTCGCCTGCGCCGCGTCGGTGGCGACCGAACGACCGCCGTCGATCGTCATCTGGAGCCCGACACCACCGTAGTACACGCGATCGGGATTGTCCGGATCGATGTTGAGCTGGCTGAAGTACATCGGACGCGGGTTGGTCATGCTGACCTGGCGGAACGAATTGCCCCCGTCGTCAGAGCGGTAGAGACCGGTCTGCGACGGGAAGGTGCCGGCCGGAGCGGCGGGTTCGGGCGCTGCGCCGCCACGGCCCCCACCACCGGGACCGCCACCACGCGCGGCCGACGGCGCCTCAACGAGCACGTACATGATGTTGGCGCTGCGGCGATAAATGTCCACCGCCATACGGCCGAGGTCACCCGTCGGTAAGCCGTTTTCGACCTTGGTCCACGTCTCACCACCGTCGGTGGACTTGTGGAGACCGGAGCCGGGGCCGCCGCCGTTGAAGCAGCACTGCGACCGGCGACGCTGATACAAGGTCGCCCACAGGAGGTTCGAATTGGACGCGGCCATCGCGAGGTCGTCGGCGCCGGTGTCGGCGTCGCCCGTGAGCACTTTGCGCCACGATTTTCCGCCATCCGTGGTCTTGAATACCCCGCGGTCACCGCCGGCACCAAAGGTCGAGCCGACAGCCGACACAAACACCACGTCGTTGTTGTCGGGATGAATCAGGATGCGGTTGATGTGGTAACTCGTGCCCAGCCCCATGTTGGCCCACGTCTGGCCACCGTCGGTGGATTTCCACACGCCGTTGCCCCACGAAACACTCTGGCGGTTGGCCGCTTCACCCGTGCCGACCCACACCAGATTGGGATTGGTCTGCGAGACGGTCACGTCGCCGATCGACATGTTCCCCTGGTTCTGGAACAGGGCATCGAACGTCGTGCCGTTGTTCATCGTCTTCCACACACCACCGTGGCCGGTGGCGACGTAGTAGATCGCCGGATTCTTTTCATAGACCGCGACGTCCGACACACGACCGGACATCGTCGCCGGACCAATTGACCGGAAGTGCAGTGTGTCCAGCGGGTCTGCTGACTGGGTCGCGGCCGGCGCCTGGCCTCGCACGATCGAACCGGCAAACGCCACGCCAAAGACGAGCGCGGACAACACAAGAATACGTAAGGACCTGATCATTCAACCTCCACGGGCAAACGAGATGTCTGGGCGCGGGAATTATAGCGCGACGGGTATGATCGGGAACCATGACTCCGCCCGTAACGCCTCGATCCCGCGTCCGCACCGAAATCCCCAGGGAATACACTTGGAACCTCGAGGACATTTACGCAGGCTGGGACGCCTGGGAGGCCGACCGAGAGATCTTTGAGCAGCGAATCGCCGAATACGATGCATTGAAGGGCACACTGGCCCAGGGTGCGGGCCAACTCCGCGCAGCGTTTCAGCTCAATGACGCCATGGGCCGCCTGGCCCACATGGTCTACTTCTATCCGTCGCTCCGCTACGACGAGGACCAGCGCGATAACACGATCAACGCGCGAAAACAGCAGGTCGAAGCCCTGTTTGCACGCTGGCAACAGGCCTCCTCGTGGCTGAGCCCGGAACTGCTGACCATCCCGCTCGACATCGTCCGTCGCTGGATGGATGAAGACGAGGCGTTGGCGCTGTACAGGTTTGTGATCGAAGAGGTGTTCCGTCAACAGGAACACGTGCTCGATGAACCCGGCGAACGCCTGCTCTCGCTGGCCGCACGCGTGACCAATGCGCCGAACGAAGCGTACTCGGCACTCTCAACCGCCGACGCCAAGTTCCCGGAGATCACGCTCTCGACTGGAGAAAAACAGACAATGTCGTATGGTCAGTACCGGGCGGTGCTGGCGACCAACTACAACCAGGACGATCGACGCCTGGCGTTTCTCGCGCACTACGGCACGTTCGCCGCGAACCTGAACACCTATGCCTCGCTCTACCACTCGGTGTGCCAGCGCGACTGGTTCCAGGCTCGTGCGCGCGGCTACACGAGTTCGCTCGAAGGTGCGCTGCACGGCAACGCGATCCCCACCTCGGTGGTGGAAAACCTGATCGAAACCACTCGTCGCGGCACAGCGCCCCTTCAGCGGTACCACCACCTTCGCCGGCGTCTGCTGAAGCTGGACCGCTACTGCCCGTACGACTTCACGATTCCCATCATCCAGTGGGATGCGCGTTACGACTACACGACAATGTTGCCGGCCATTGTGAGCGCGGTCGCGCCGCTGGGCCCCGACTATCAGGCCCGCATGAGGCGGGGATTCGCCGAACGGTGGATCGACGTGTACGAAAACGATGGCAAACGCAGCGGCGCCTACTCCGCAGGCGTCTACGGCGTTCACCCCTACATGCTCATGAACTGGACCGATACGCTCGACGACGTGTTCACGATGACGCATGAGATGGGGCACTCCATCCACACCATGCTCTCGCACGAGACGCAGCCGTACGTGTACTCGGACTACACGATTTTTGTCGCCGAGGTGGCGTCCACACTCAACGAAGCATTGTTGCTTGAGTACATGCTCGCCAACGCCAAGAACCGCGACGAACAGATCGTGCTCCTGCAACATGCCATCGACTCGATCACCAGCACATTTTATACGCAGGTGATGTTTGCCGACTTCGAACTCCAGGTGCATCGCCGCGTGGAACGTGACGAACCCGTCACGGCCGACGTGCTCAATAGGATCTACTCGGAACTGTTCGTGGCGTATTACGGCGATTCCGTGGATGTGGAGCCGCTGACGCCGGCGACCTGGGCGCGCATCCCGCACTTCTTCAACTCGCCGTTTTACGTGTATCAGTACGCGACCTGTTTTGCGTCGGCCGCAAAAATTGCGGCGGAGATCGTGGAAGGACCAGCCGACACCCGCGAAGCCGCACGCACGCGATATCTGAGTCTGCTGGCGTCAGGTGGCAACGACCACCCGATGAAACAACTGGCCAAAGCCGGTGTGGACCTGTCGACACCAGACACCGTTCAGGCCGTGGTGAACCAGCTCGATATCCTGGTGACAAGGCTCGAATCTTTGTAACCGCCACATTCTGCATACGCTGGATATTCCACCCGCTTGGATTGTTGATTCAGGCTCCCGGATTCGGGGGACGCCGCCGCCACGTTACAAGGTGGTGACGCGCGCCGTAACTACTTGAATCCAAACGACAAACGCTGCAAATGTCGCCGGCGACGCCGACCCTTGAAGTACGGCACAGGGTTTTCTTAACAAGAAGACAAAGGCGAACGCTTACACACATGGGAAT
>CAYZLT010000006.1:6218-34598 GCA_964479175.1 uncultured Solibacteraceae bacterium
GTGCGAATGCGGACGTTGCGCTGGCCCCCCGAACGTACGGCACAAGGTTTTCTTAACAGTAAGAACAAAGGCCCCCACTTACACACATGGGAATTCTCGACAAACTCAAGCCGCAGCCCCGTTGGAAACACGCTGACCCCGCCGTTCGCCTCGAGGCGGTGCGTGAACTCGACGATGACATTGAACTGGCCGGACTCGCCGAGTCCGACCCCGACGCGAAGGTTCGTCGCGCCGCCGTCGCCCGGGTCGCCGATCCTGCAGTGCTCGGCCGGTGTGCGACCGACAGCGATCAGACCGTCAAGGACGAAGCGGCCGATCAGCTCTTTGCCCTCGCGATGGACGGTTCCGACGCCGCGCGCGCCGCCAGTGCCGTCAGTCGGCTGACCGATGCCCGTCGTCTGGCCCAGATCGCAAAATCTGCGCAGACGGAAGGCACCGACGCGGTGCGGTCGGCCGCACTGGCGACGCTGACCGACGAACGCGCTCTGGGCGCCGTCGCCCGTCACGCCAAGGTGGAAGCCGTGGCCCTGGTCGCCGTCGCGCGCGTGACGACTGCCGACGAACTGCTGGACACCGTCCTCAACAGCGACCACAAGGACGTCGCGCTCGCTGCGTTTGACCGCGTGATTGACGCCAACGCACCGGACGTCGCGCAGCTCAAGACGATTGAAGCGCGTGCGCAGCAGAAGGCCGCCTCCAAGCGGGCCCGCACGATGCTGCAGGCGATTGCAGACGCCGAGAACGCCCGGCGCGCCGCCGAAGAGGAACGTCGCCGGCAGGAGACGTTGCTGTGTGATGCCGTCGAAGGAGCCAGTACGGTCGTGGACCCGGATCGCTCGGATGCGGATTTGGCGCGGTTGGAATCGGCTTGGCAAGCGATCGGATCCCCCGATCAGGCCGCGAGCGCGAGATTTGCTGCAGGTGCCGCCGCCATTCGGCAGCGGATCGCCGACAAACGTCGCGAAGCAGAGGCCGAAGCCGAAATGGCGCGCCAGCGCGGCGAAGCCCTCGCCTCGCGCGAAGCGTTGTGCCAGCGAGTGGAGACCATCGAAGGCGACGACATTCTCGAACAGTTGGCCCCTATTGAAGAGGAGTGGGCGACCTTGTCCCCCCTGGTGGGCAATGGCCCCGAAGCAGCGCGGCTCAACGAACGGTTCGCCGCGGCGGTCGCCTCCAGCCGGAAGCGTCATGCTCTTGGCGCGATGCTGGTGGAACATCGCGCGACGCTCGACACTCTTGTCCAGGAAGCTGAAGCCCTGCCCGCCCGGGAGGATGCGGCGGCGGCCCAGGCCCGGTGGAAGTCCCTTGCGCGCGAAGCCAGCGCTTTGGGGGGAACCCTCGCCGGTGCCTCACGCCCCGCTCCCGACCTGGCGGATCGCCTGAGCGTCGTCTCACGTGCCTTTGAGGCGCGTGAGACGGCAGCTCTGGAAACCGCCACCAAAGCGCGGCTCGACCTGGTCACCAAGCTGCAGCGGTTGACCGAACGCGCCAAGCGGGTGGTCGAGGCCGAAGCGGTCACGCTGCGCGAAGGCGAACGCCTGATGCGCGACCTGACGACGGCGCTTGACGAAGCGGGCGGCGGCGATGGACCGAAAGAATTGACCGAAGCCATCGCGGCCATGCGCGCGCAGCAGGAAGCCGTCGCGCCCAAGGTCAAGGAACTCCGCGACATGGACGAATGGCGTCGATTCGCCAACGCCCAGCAACAGGAACAACTCATCGCCATGGCCGAGGCGATCGTTGCCTCCCTGAAGGCCGACGACGAGGCTGGCAAAACGTCAGAACTGGCCGCCACAGCGAAGGCGCTGCGCGAATTCCACTTGCGCTGGCAGGAGGTCGCGGATGCCCCGCGCCATTCGGCACAACGTCTGTGGGATCGCTTCAGGACGGCGACCGACTTCATT
The DNA here is from genome assembly GCA_964479175.1 of uncultured Solibacteraceae bacterium. GTDB lineage: Bacteria > Acidobacteriota > Vicinamibacteria > Vicinamibacterales > SCN-69-37 > SYFT01. The sequence goes on from CAYZLT010000006.1 coordinate 8,123, forward strand.
CGTAGCCGCTGCGAGGTGTACTTCTCGAAACTGCGTGAAGAACGCGGCACCAACCTCGAACGCAAGCAGGCGATCGTGGAGGAGTCCGAGAAACTCGCGGAATCCACCGACTGGGCGAAGGCGGCCGCACGGTTCCAGGAACTTCAGACCGAGTGGCAGACCATGGGCCCCGTGCCTCGTGACGCGGCCCGTGATCTGGCCCAGCGGTTCCGCACCTCCTGCAACACCTTCTTTACGCGACGCCGTGACGACCTGTCGTCCAAGAAAAAGGAATGGACCGACAACCTCGAGAAGAAGGAAGCCCTCTGCGCGCGTGCCGAGATCCTCACCGAGTCCACCGACTGGGATGCCGCCTCAAACGAACTGAAACGGATGCAGGCGGACTGGAAGACGATTGGTCCGGTGCGTCGCAATAAATCGGAAAGTGTGTGGAACCGGTTCCGCGCGGCAGCGGATCTGTTTTTCGAGCGGTACCACAACCGTCACAAGATCGCGCTCGCGGGCAAGATCGCCGAGTACGAAGCCCTGGTGGTCGCGCTTGAAGGCCTCGCCGCGATCGAGGAGGCTCCGGCCGATCTTGCCGAGCAGGTGCAGACGCTGCGCACAACGATGCAGCAGAATCCTCCGGCACCCAGCGACGCCCTCAAAGCGCTGCAGGAGCGCTGGAAGAGCTCGCTGGCCACGCTCACGCAGAAGTTCCAAGCGGCCTTCGCTGGCACGGACCTCGATCCCGCCGCCATCATCGGGCGCATGCAGAAACTGGTGACCAGGATCGAAGGGCTCGTGGAAGACGACGCAAAGCCGGCGACCAGCACCGGCAAGTCCGCCACGGAATTGCTCGCCGAGCGCCTGCGCTCGGCGCTGGCCAGCAACGCGATGGGCAAAAAGGCCGACGACTCGAAGTGGCGCAATGCCGCGACGGCAGTGGATGACGCGAAGGCCGCATGGCATCGCCTCGCTCCCGTGCCCAGCGATGAAGCCACCGCGCTTGAAACACGCTTCCGGGCAGCGTGCAAGCGCGTCATGGATCAGGTGAAGCTCCACGTGAGCGCGCCTATGGGGGGCCCCGGCGGCGGTTTCGGAGGAGGCCGCCCCGGGGGTCGACCCCCCAATCAAGGTTCGAACAGGAACGCTCGTGGTCCAGGGTCCGACAGGGTCCAAGGTCCAGGGTCCGGGGGACGGCGCGAAGACCGGGAACTGTCGACGGTCTAGAAGAAGGCCAAAGGTCAGAGGCTAAAGGCCACAGGTACGGACTGTCCGTACCTGTGGCCTTTTACCTCTAGCCTTCAGCCTTTGACCGTTAGCCTCTAAGCGCGAGTGCCTTTCACTGCGCTTTGTAGACCACCTTGCCGCCCACGATCGTGTACGCCACCTTGGCGTCCCGGATTTCGTTGTCGGGCACACGCGTGATGTCCTTGGTGAGAATCGTGATGTCGGCAAGTTTGCCCGGCGTCAGTGAACCCTTGCTGTCTTCCTCGAAGCCGGCGTACGCGGCCCACAGGGTGTAGGACTTCAGCCCGTCAATACGCGACATCTTCTGGCCGGGAAAAAATTCCTTGCCGTCAGCTGTCTTGCGCGTGACCGTCGCGTAATAACTCGCGACGGGATCGACATCTTCCACCGGTGCGTCAGTGCCATTGGCGACGACCGCACCACTCTGCATGAGTTTCTGCCAGACGTAGGCGCCTTCCTCGGCGCGTTCGGCCCCCAGGCGCGTGGCCACATACGGCGCATCCGACGTCGCGTGAATGCCCTGCATCGCCGCAATCACGCCCAGTTGTCCGAAACGCGGAATGTCGTCGCGGTGGATGTGCTGCGCGTGTTCGACGCGCCACCGAAGATCCTTGCCGTTCCTGTTGTTGTTGCGGAACGCCTCTTCAAACACGTTGAGCACTTCGCGGTTGGCCCGGTCGCCAATCGCGTGCAGACACAGCTGGTACCCGTGATCAATCGCCAGTTGCGCAGTCGCGCGAGCCGGATTCAGATCGCGCCCAAGTCCTGAACTGGTGACCAGATCGGAGTACGGCGCGAGCATCCATGCACCACGTGAGCCCAGGGCACCATCGACCGAAATTTTGATCGCGCGCACCGTCAGGTGTTTGTTGCCATAGTCGATCAGTCGTCCCTTCGCGAGTTGCTCGGGGCTGCCGCCGCCGCGAATCATCACCCACAGGCGCGACTTCAAGCGACCGGTATCAATCGCGCGCTTGAAACGCTCCACATCCTGGAAGCTGGATCCCGCATCCTGGAAACTGGTCACGCCCTTCGAGAGAATTTCCTGGTCGGCCAGTTCGATCACCTTCATCGCCTCGGCTTCACGTTCCTCAGCCGTGGGAGGCGGCTCGCCCGCACCGCGGCGAATCAGGCCCATCGCCGTCTCGTTGAGCAACCCGGTGGGGTTACCGGCCTTGTCCTTCAGAATCTCGCCGCCTGGGGGCGCCGCAGTGGTCGCCGTCACGTTCGACAGTGCCATCGCCTTGGCGTTGGCAAACGACGCGTGGCCACTGGCATGAGTGAGCACCACCGGGTTGTTCGGCGACGCGGCTGACAACGCGTCGTGCAGAGGGAAACCCGCCACGTTTGGCTGCGGCACCGAGGTCCACTTCTCCTGATGCCAGCCACGACCCACAATCCACTGACCCGGTCGCGCCTTTGCGGCCGCGTCCCGCACCATCCCGACGATCTGTTCCCAGCTCGTGGTGCTCATCAGCTCCAGGCCGAGTTTCGCCTGGCCGATCCCGTTGAAGTGTGCGTGGCTTTCCACAAAACCCGGCATCGCCATCTGGCCGTTCAGATCTATGACCTGCGTCTTCGGACCGACATACCGGCCGATCTCGGCGTTGGTGCCAAGCGCCACGATGGTGTCGCCATTGACCGCCATGGCTTGCGCGGTTGGCCGCGCATCATCCGCGGTGACAATGCTGCCGTTGCGAAGCACGAGGGTGGCCGGAGACGGCTGGGCCTTCTGTGATTGCGTGGTGACCTGCGCGACGGTCGCCACAGCCACAAGCAGGCCGGTGGCAATGAGGGTCTTGGAGCGGAAGGTGGAAGTCATACGTACGTGCAAGGATACGCAATCTGGGTTCAAGGTTCTAGGTTCTAGGTTCTGGGTTCGAACCCAAGGCGCTTTTCTACCAAGAGGAAGTACGGGACGGCCAGAAACGCGAGGCCGGCCGCAAGGCCAAAGGCCGGCCTGTACCCGAACTGGTGAATGAGCCAGCCGAGGCCCGTGGAACCGCTGCCCACACCGACGTCAAAGGCCGCGAGCATCGCACCAAACGCCGCGCCGCGCCGCCACGCCGGGATGCGACTCATGATGTACGCCGTGTACGCGGGATACAGCAGGCCAAACCCCGCGCCAAATGCCAGCCCCGCAATGATCAACGTCAGCCGCCCTTGAGCGACCGCGACCAACGCCATGCCAGAGGCGGTGATCAGCAAACATGGGAACAACACGCTCCGATGTCCCATCGAGTCGAGCCGCCGGCCAATCGTCAGTCGTCCAACCAGCATCGTCACCGCCATGGACGTCAGGAAGACACTGCGGGGTGAGACCCCCAGTTCATCGGCAAACAAGGCGGAGAACGTGGTCAATCCCCCGTAGCCAAACGCGACCAGCGCCATGGTCACCGACAGCACCATCACGGGCCATTCGACGCGGCCGAGGGCGCGCGCGCGCAAAGACGGACCCGTGGTCGGCGCGTCTTCGGAGCAGCCGGGCTCCGAAGACTGCCTCGCCGGGTTGAAGCCGGGCCGGACCGATATTCGCAGGCGGTCGTCGGGCAGTCGCCACGCGATGAACGCCATCAGGAGATTCAGTGCGCTGATTTCGAGACACAGCGCGGTCCATCCGTACGAATAGACCCAGAATCCCAGTGGTGGTGCCGCCGCGAGCGCGATGACCGAGGACAAGCCCCAGTATCCGATGCCCTCGGCCCGCCGGCTCTCGGGAATGATGGACGTGATGTACGCGCCAGAGGCGGAGAGCAGTGCCGACCAGAACAGACCGTGCACAAACACCAGACCGAGCAGAAGCTTGTAGTTGTCGAGCACGGCGTACGTCGCCGTGAACCCGGCCAACACGACGCTGACAAACATCAGCACCCGTCGGTGTCCAAGACGATCGGCGACCTGGCCGGTGAACGGCGCTGAGAGCGCCGAGGCGTACGTCAGAAACCCGAGGAACAAGCCACCCGCAAACGTGGTGCCCCCCAGCGCGAGCACGTGATACGGCGCAGCGGGGAGCAATTGGAACAATGACACGAACACCGTGAAGGTATAGGCGCACATCACGAAAAAGCGCGCGGTAAAAAGCGGAGCCATCACTTGCCCGATCAGAGTACCGCGATTGAGTCACCCAGGGAGGGAAGCATTGGCTCCCCTGCTTGGGTGTCGGGTGTCTATTTCTTGAAGACGAAGGTGGAGAACACGTCGTAGTAGCCGGCCGGAACCGTAATGACCGACACGGCGCCGGCATCGGGCACCGGTCCACCGCAGTCCGCCGACCCGCCAATATGCAGCGTGAGCGGTGTGAACGTCGGCAGACTCGAGCTTGGCTGGGATTCAACAAGACCAAACGGGTCTGGGGAATTCACACCGTCGCCGTACTCGCAGTAGCTCTGCGGGCCGCCATTGATGGGCTGCTTCTGCAAAATCACGCGGGGCCAGACGTAGGCCTGACTGGTCGGACCATTTGAGAGCACGGCAGCTGCCACCGAGAGCCGGCACGGGGCGTTGGCCACGGAGCACGTGAACCGGAACGCCCCACTCGTGGTGTCACCCACCGGCGATCCAAGTCGGGTGGAATAGACCGCCCACGGCGTGGCCAGACCGGCGCCGCGCTGCACCAGCACGGCCGCGGTGCCGTATTCAGCGGCGGGTGCATCCACACCTGGCGCGCCGTGCGGTCCTGCCGGCCCTTCGGGCCCGGCCGGTCCCATCGGTCCCTCGGGACCAGCAGGTCCTGCGGGACCCACCTTTTTCACGTTCTTCACGTTTTGTTGCTGTGCGTTTGACTGGTCACTCTTGCCCTTGCCCTGATCGACGACGCGAGCAAACGACAACGCGGTGAACGCCAGGACCATGGCGATTACCAATGGAAGCCTGATGAATTTGATATGCACGGTTTTTCCCCATCTCTGCACACCCGGAGACGTTGGGTGTGGTTAACGACACGTAGCCTACGATCGCTGGGGGTGCCCGATGAGACCACGCTGACAGCAAACTGTCAACCGACTCGTCGAACTCGGCTATTTCACAATCGGCGTGACGGTGAGCTTCCGGAACGCCACGAGTTTGTGGTCGCCCTGGATCATGATCGGACCGGGCGTCAGTTCATTGGTGTCGAGCGCGCCTCCGGTGATGCCTTCAATGGCAGCGTTGTCCTGCACCCGCGTACCGTTGAGAATGATGGTCACGCGGTTGCCGACGAGGATGATTTGGACGCGCTGCCACTCGCCTGGCGGAAGACTGGCGTTGGTGTCGGGCGCCTTGCGGCCGTAGATCGACATGTGGCCCGTGATCGCCGGCGGCTGCCCGGCGTCGTCAAACACCTGCATCTCGTAGCGGCCACGCAGATAGATGCCACTGTTGCTGGTCGCGAGCAACCGGTACTCCGCCTCGAGTTTGAAGTCGGTGAACTTCTCCTTCGAGACGAGGTTGTTGGCCGGCGGTTCATTCACCATGAGGCCGTCGACGATGGACCAGTTCATCGGGCGATCGGCGTGTTGCACGCCCCAGGCGTCCATGGACGGTGTCGCGGCATCAAACAACATGACGGGCGTGCCGTATTTGTGCGTCGCGTTGGCGTCGGCTGCCGGCCAGGTGGGTGTGCGCACGCCCACCCAGTTGACCGTGCGTTCGGTCGCCAGCGTCGTGCCGCGTCCGCCGGAGCGAACGGTGTGGCGGCCAACCAGGCGGTCACCTTCGATGCGTGCGCGATATTCCGGTCCGGTCGGCGCGTCGGGACGACCAGTCTGAAAGACCAGCTCCCCCGCCTCGACCTTGACGATGCCCAGATTCAACGGGCTGCCGGTGCGATTGAGAAACCGGCCCGTGAGTCCATCCGGCCCCTGCTCCACCTTGAGCCAGTACACGAAGGTCGAATCCTGGCCCGTCCCGGTCATGTTCCACGAGCCGAGAAACGGATGGGGCTGTGCGGAGACGGTGGGCGTCACGAGTGCGACGGCCAACAGGGTGACAGAGAGGAGGTTGCGCATGAGCGTAATCGTAACCCGAGAGAAGGAGGGTGTCTTTGTTTCACAGGGAGACGCGGAAGCACGGAACTCCGTGTCGCAGTGCCTCCCTGTAAAACCGTTCAGGGCTACAATCGCGCCGTGCAAATCATCCGAAGCCGCGAAACGTTTGATGTCTGCATCGTGGGATCGGGCGCAGGCGGCGGCATGGCCGCCAAGGTCCTGACCGAGTCCGGTGCCAAAGTCGTGATGCTGGAGGCCGGCGTGAACTGGGATCCGGAAACGGATCCAAAAATGTTCGCGTGGCCCTACGACTCCCCTCGACGCGGCGGCGGGACACCCGAAAAACCCTGGGGAGAGTTTGGGGCCTGGATCGGCGGCTTTGCGATCGACGGTGAGCGTTACACGATGGCCGTGAAATGTTCCAGCAAAGGCATCAACGACGCCATCGCAGCCATCGCCGATGACGCGTGGGAGCCGATCGAGTACACCGACGACGGCGAAGCCGAAGTCGCAGATTGCGCGTACACGACCGGCCCCGGCAGCAGCTTTCAGTGGTTCCGCACACGCATGCTCGGTGGCCGCACCAATCATTGGGGCCGAATTTCCCTGGCGTTTGGCCCGGACGACTTCCGCCGCAAAAGCCTCGATGGCCTGGGAGACGACTGGCCCATCACCTTCGATGACATCAAGCCATACTACGACCGCGTTGATCGGTTTGTCGGCCGGTTCGGAACAGTTGAAGGACTGCCGAACGAACCCGACGGCATCTTTCAGCCGCCGCCGCAGCCGCGTTGTTGGGAGAGGCTGATCAAGAACGCGTCGGACACACTCAACATCAAGTGCATCCCGTCGCGCCTGTCGATTCTGACGCAGCCGCTCAACGGTCGCGCGGCCTGCCACTATTGCGGCCAGTGCTCGCGTGGATGTGCGACACATTCGAACTTCTCGTCACCTTCCGTGCTGCTCCGACCCGCGATCGCGTCGGGCAACCTCACGATCATCACGCAAGCGATGGCGCGCGAGGTCACGGTCAATTCGCAGGGACTCGCCACCGGCATCGCCTATATCGACAAGACGACCGGACGCGAGAATCACGTCTCGGCGCGCATCGTCGTGCTGGCCGCCAGCGCGTGTGAATCCGCGCGCATTATGCTCAATTCGAAAAACACGCAGTTCCCGCAGGGTGTGGGCAACTCCACTGGCGTGGTCGGCAAATACCTCACCGACTCCACTGGCGGCGGCGTGACAGCGTTCATCCCGAAGTTGATGGACCAGATCCCGCACAACGAAGACGGCGTCGGTGGCGCGCATCTGTACATGCCGTGGGTGCTCGACAACCGCAAGCTCGACTTCCCGCGCGGGTATCACACGGAGATCGGCGGCGGCCTCAACATGCCCAACGCGGGCTTTGGCGGCAACATCCAGCGGTTCACCGGCTACGACACAGGACGGGAAATCGGCGGGTACGGTGCGACGCTAAAGGATGACTACCGCCGCTTCTACGGCGCGACCGTCAACTTCGCCGGCCGCGGCGAGATGATCCCGAACGAGGGCAGCTATTGCGAGATCGACCCGAACACGGTCGACAAGTTCGGCATTCCGGTGCTGCGATTCCACTGGCGCTGGACCGATCACGAATACAACCAGGCCAAACACATGCAGGACACGTTCCGCGCCATCATTGATGAAATGGGCGGTACGGCCATGAGCACGATGCCGTCAAAGGAACGGGGCTACGGCATCTCGACCGGTGGATCGATCATCCATGAACTGGGCGTCACCCGCATGGGCAACGACCCGAAGACCTCGGTGCTCAATAGCAACTGCCAGGCCCACGACGTGAAGAACCTGTTTGTCACCGACGGCGGCCCGTTCGTCTCCCAGCCCGACAAAAACCCCACGTGGACCATCCTGGCCCTCTCGTGGCGCACCAGCGACTTCATCGTCTCTGAACGCAAGAAGGGAACGCTCTGATGGCATCCATTAATCGACGATCGCTACTGCGCCTGATGGCCGTGGCGCCCATGGCCGCCGCGTTTACGTGGTCACACGAAGAAGCCGTGCACGCGAGTGCACTGGTCAAGCTCCAGGGGGCGCAGGGTGCCCAGTTCACACCTGCGTTCTTTACGGCGCACGAGTACGCCACCGTTGGCGTGCTGGTCGACTACGTCATTCCGAAGGACGACCGCTCCGGTAGCGCCACCGACGCCGGGGTGCCGCAGTTCATGGACTTCATGATGCTGGACCAGCCCAGCGCCAATCGCCAGAACTCGATGCGCGGCGGACTCGCCTGGCTCGATCTTGAATGCCATCGCCGCTTTGACAAACGTTTCATCACCTGTTCGGACGCCGAGCGTCGCCAAGTCCTCGACGACATCTCATGGCCGCAGCGGATCAAACCCGGCATGGCGCCAGGCGTCACCTTCTTCAACAGTTTCCGCGACCTGACCGCCAGCGGATTCTGGACCAGTGAGATGGGCATCAACGACATTCAGTACATCGGGAACACGTTTGTGCCAAAGTGGACGGGATGCCCACCGGAAGTGCTCACGAAACTCGGCCTGACGGCCGAATAACGCCTTCACCGTCTGTGTCCATGCAAGCACTTCGTATTGTTGCGGCGTCGTTCCTCGTACTGTTTATTGAAATTGCGCTGATCCGGTGGCTGCCGTCTCAAATCCGGCTGCTGTCATTCTTTTCAAACTTCATCCTGCTCGCGAGTTTCCTCGGGATTGGTCTCGGGTGCCTGCTCGCTCCGACGCGGAGTCGCCTGTTCGTCTGGTTCCCCGCCGTACTGGCTGCGATTATGGCCGGCGTCTGGGCGTTCCGGATCGAGGTCGCGGTCCAGGCGTCGGGTGCCATCTACTTCACCAGTGGCACAACCGACGACGTGGTGGCGATCGAGAGCATCTTCCTGCTGCCGGCAATTTTCCTGGTGGTGGTGGGACTCTTCGCCGCGCTGGCGGAACGGATGGGCCGCGAGATGGCCACCCTGCCGCCGATTCAGGGTTACCTCTGGAATGTCCTCGGGAGTTTGCTCGGGGTCATCGCGCTTGGCATGTTGTCGTGGTCGCAGTGGCCCCCGCAGGTCTGGTTCGGGATCTCCGGACTGGTGGCACTCCCGTTCATCCTCACGCCCGATCCCGGTGGCGTCGCACGGTCAGCCGTGCTGCGCTGGTCCGGCGCAGGCGCGCTGGTGGCCGCCGTAGTGATGACCGGTGTCATGGCGGCCGGCACCATCTGGTCGCCGTACTACAAAGTGTTGGTCCGCCAGGACGGCGCCGACACGGTGGTGGAGGTCAACAACATCTTCCACCAGTCGATGGCGCCGCTCGAGCACAAGGAATATTTCTACCAATGGCCGTACGCCGTTTTTGGCGACACGTTTGAAGACGTCCTGATTCTCGGCGCCGGCTCGGGTACCGACGTCACGGCGGCGCTGCGCCACGGCGCAACGACGGTGACCGCGGTCGAGATTGACCCAGTCATCCTCCAACTTGGCAAAAGCCTTAATCCCGACCGTCCGTTCGACGACCCTCGGCTGACGATCGTGAACGATGACGGCCGGCACTTTTTGAGGACGACCGACAAGAAGTACGACCTGATCGTGTATGCGTTGATCGACTCACTCACGCTGCAGTCGGGGTTCTCCGGTGTGCGGCTCGAGAGTTACATGTTTACGGAGGAGGCGTTTGCCTCCGTGCGCGATCGGCTCAAACCCAATGGCCTGATGGTCATGTACAACTACTTCCGCGAGGACTGGCTCGTGGACCGGCTCGCAAACACGGCGGCCAAGGCGTTTAATCAGGAGCCGTGGCTGCATGTGCATGCGGCACGGGCGTATCTCGGCGTCATGTTGGCCGGGCCGCGGTTGGCAGAGATGCCTGCCAATCCGGTGATTCCGGAACGGGTGACGGCGTTTGGACAGTCACATGCGCCGAGTCCGGCGGTGAGGCACCAGCGCGACGCCAACATTGAACCCGCGTCCGACGACTGGCCGTTTTTATATCTCCGCGATCGCCATATTCCTGCGCACTACATCTGGTCGTTGCTGCTGATCTTCGGTGTCTCCCTCGCGTTGGTATTGCCGGTGGTGCGCCGTGCGGGCGGGGGCTGGTCGTGGGAGATGTTCCTGCTCGGCGCCGGCTTCATGTTGTTTGAGACGAAGTCGATCACACAGTTCGCGCTCTTGTGGGGTTCGACCTGGGTGGTGGCGTCGATGGCCATCACCGGTGTGCTCATCATGGCCCTCGCGGCGACGATCGTCGTCTCGCGCATCGAGATCCGTCGTCCCTGGCTGGTAGGAGCGGCGTTGTTGGCGCTCCTCGCCGCCAACTACGCGCTTCCGGTCGGCAGCCTCGCGTTTGACAGTCTCGCGATGGAGTCGCTGGCGCACGCGCTGCTGGGCTTCAGTCCGATCTTCTGCGCTGGCCTGCTCTTCGGTTCGGCGATCAAACGTTCGTCGTCTCTCCCGCGCGACTACGGGACTAATTTGCTTGGTGCCATGGCCGGCGGCGTCGCTGAATACATCGCCCTCATCACGGGGTACAACGTCCTGCTCCTGGTCGTTGCCGCTTGTTACATTGGCGCTTTGGCGGCTCGACGTCGTGGCGCTATTGGCCAATGAGGCAATGGGGCAGTGAGCCAATGGGCCGATGAACCGGCTGTCACACCGCACCGTTGTGGTGCGGATCGCCCCCTGATGGCACAATGAACGTATGAAATCCCCGCGCACCACATGGGCCATCGCCGCAGCAGTGGCTCTAACGACGACCATTGGCATTCGAGCCGCCAACTCAAGCCTGGCTCCAGAGCGGCAGGCCAAGCCGGCCCCGACGGCCACCGAGTCCGCCAGGCTGTACCGCCTGCATTGCCAGATGTGCCACGGTGCCAATGGCAAAGCGCCGATTCCTGAAATGGCGTTGTTTGAGCGCAAGTGGAAACACGGCACATCATCGGCACAAATGGCCAAGGTCATCGCCGAAGGCGTCAAGGGCACGCCGATGATGCCGTTCAAAGGGAAACTCAAGCCCGAACAGGTGCTCGCACTCGCCAAACACATCCGCGCGTTTGATCCGACGCTCAAGCCTGAAAAATGACGCCTATCAACGTCGCGCTCATCGGGTACGCGTTCATGGGGCGAGCCCATTCAAACGCGTACCGACAGGTTGGCCCCTTCTTCTCGCCGAAGCGTCCTCCCCGGATGAAGGTGATCTGCGGGCGATCGGCGCGCGACGTCGAAACAGCGCGCGAGGCGCTTGGCTGGGAAGAGGCGGCCACGGACTGGAAAGACGTCGTACGCCGGTCAGACATCGAGTTGGTGGACGTCTGCACGCCAGGCGACAGCCACGCCGAAATCGTCATCGCGGCGGCGAAGGCTGGCAAACACGTGTTCTGCGAAAAGCCACTCGCCAACTCGCTCAAAGACGCTGAGCGCATGCTCGCGGCCGTCGAGAAGGCCGGCGTCTCGCACATGATCTGCCACAACTACCGCCGCGCACCCGCCGTGCAACTCGCCAAACAGATCATCGCGAAGGGCCAACTCGGCGAGATTCGGCACTATCGCGGCACGTACCTGCAGGACTGGATGTCAGACCCGGCCGCACCCTTCAACTGGCGGCTCGATCGCACCAAGGCCGGATCGGGTGCGCTCGGGGACATCGCGTCGCATTCAATCGACCTCGCGCGTTTTCTCGTCGGCGAGATCAGCGAAGTCACGGCCGACCTGAAGACCTTCGTCCCCGTGCGCGCCGAGGCCGGAACACCCAGGTCAAAACGGGATGTCACGGTAGACGATGCCGCCATGGCGCTAGTGCGATTTACCAGTGGTGCCGTAGGGACCATCGAGGCTACACGCATGGCTCCGGGCCGCAAGAACTACAACCGGTTCGAGATCAATGGGCGCCTCGGCAGCATCGCCTTCAATCTGGAGCGGTTGAACGAACTCGAGGTGTACTTCGAGAACGATCCGCCACACCTTCGGGGTTTCCGCACGGTGATGGTCACCGAGCCCGTCCATCCGTATGTCGGCAAATGGTGGCCACCCGGCCACATCATCGGCTACGAACACACGTTTACACACACGGTGTACGACCTCGTGGAAGCGATCGCGGGCGGCAAAGTGCCAACGCCGAACTTCTCGGATGGCGTCGAGAATCAGCGTGTGCTGCACGCCATCGAACGTGCGAGCAAGTCCCGACGATGGGTGACGGTTTAGAAAACGACCTCTGAGGTCGTTTTGGGAGTGCGCGGATGAAGCTTGGTGTTTTTGCGGTCCTGTTCGGCGACAAACCATTTGAAGAGACGCTCGACTACGTCGCGTCTTTGGGACTTGAAGCCATCGAGATTGGCTGCGGTGCCTATCCGGGTGATGCCATTTGCAAGCCCACACAATTGCTCTCGAGCAGCAAGCGACTGCGCGAGTTTCGAGAGGCCATCGCCAGTCGCAATCTGACCATCAGCGCGCTGAGTTGTCACGGAAACCCGCTGCATCCAGACAAGAAGATCGCGCGATCCCACCACGAGGCGTTCGTCAAGACAGTGGCGCTGGCCGAACAATTGGATGTACGGACGGTGATCACGTTCAGTGGATGTCCAGGCGGAGACGCCAACGCGACACAGCCGAACTGGATCGTGTCTCCGTGGCCTCCGGAGTTTGCGGCCGCGCTGGAGTGGCAGTGGACCGAACGTGTGGTGCCCTACTGGACCGAAACGGCGCGCATCTGCAAGTCCGCTGGGGTCAAGGTCGCCATAGAGATGCACCCGAACTTTGTGGCGTACAACCCGGAGTCGATGCTGCGACTCTCTGCGGTGGCGCCAAAGACCATTGGCTGCAACTTTGATCCCAGCCACCTTTTTTGGCAGCAGGCAGATCCCGTGGCGGCGATTCGTGCGCTGGGCGACCGCATTTTTCATGTGCACGCCAAGGATTGCCGCATTGATGCGGCCAACACGCGCGTGAATGGCGTGCTCGACGCAAAGAGTTACACGCGTGAGGCCGAACGGTCGTGGATCTTCCGCACGGTCGGATACGGCAACGATGCCATCGTCTGGAAGGACATCGTCTCCGCCCTGCGCATGGTCGGGTACGACCACGTCATCAGCATTGAACACGAGGACAGCCTGATGGCGCCGGAAGAAGGCCTGGAGAAGGCGGTCGAGTTTTTGAAGCCGATCGTGATCAACAAGCCGCGCGGCACCGCCTACTGGACGTAGTCAGCGCCAGACGTTGGCTTCATAGTAGGCCTGGGCGCCTGGGTGAAACGGCGTCGGTGCAACGGTCGGGTTGGCCGGCCAGGCGAGTGCGCGCACTTCGGGCAACAACAACGCCAGTGTTTCGTTGGCGTCGTATAACGTGAGCGTCAGCCTCTGGACAAATTCCTGGCTCAACCGACCAGAAGCGACGAGCAGATTCGGCACACCCACCACGGCCACATCAGACGTCATGCCCTGATAGGTACCCGCCAGCATGTCGTGTACCCGGTACAGGTGCGGTCCAAAACGCCCCTGCAGCGCCGACTGCAGCATGCCCGTCGGCAACATGACGATCTCGACAGCCGCAGCCAGTTCCTGGATCGCCGGCGTCGGCACACCACCGCTCAGAAAGATGGCGTCGATGGTACCGTCCTTCAAGGCCGCCACACTGGGCGCCAGACCGAGAGGGTGGCGAACAATCCCGGTCTCTGGATTGATGCCCGCTGTCAGCAGGAGACGATCCGCGACGAGTTCAGTACCGCTGCCGACGGCGCCGGTCGAGACCCGACGACCTGCCAGCTCCGCCACCGTGGTGATCCCGCTGTCCTTCCGCACGATGACGTGGGTGTAGTTCGTGTACAGGATGGCGACGCTGTGCACGTCAATCTTGCCCGTGGCGGCGAAGGGCCCGGTGCCGGCATAGGCCTCGGCCAGCGTGTCGGCGAGCGTCAGCGCCAGGTCCAATTTTCCCTCATGCATCAGCTTCAGGTTCTCGACAGACGCGCCGGTGGCGATCGCGGAAAACCGGGTGCCTGGAATCTCGTCGGTCATGATGCGCGCCAGCGCCTCCCCGTAGGGGTAATACACCCCCCCGGTCGGCCCGGTCCCAATCACGACGGTCTCGGGAGATTTCGCTCCACACGCGACGGCCACACCCAACGCCACGGCGACCAGTGCCTTCGATAACTTCATCACCGGGCAATCATACCAACGATCACGTTGGCGGCCCCCCGGGCGATCACCAGCACGAATCGAGTGACATCTACGAGAATCCGCACGCCGTGCACGATTGCACAAAGAGACCAGGTGTCGATGGCGTACAACTGGGAGATGGAGTGGGCCGATCGATTTGAGTCATTTGTCGGAAAGAAGATCGCGGCAGCTGCCGCAGCGGACATTCCAGGCTACATCACCGTGGAATCTGACACCGAAGGGCGCACCCTCAGCGCCATCGGCAACAGCTGGACGACCGAACGCTTCGACGGCCGATTTTACGAATCGTGGCCGACCGATCCGGCCTTGCCGGCGGTCAACACCGTGTTTGTACAGTCCGCGGATGGCAATACAGGGTCGGACACTCCGATGGAACTGGGCGGCGGCCTGACGGACAAACATCTGATCTACGAAGGACTGTCGAGTGTGCACGCCGACGCGATCATCAGCGGCTCAACGACGATCGCCGGTGGTGACACGGTGATGGCGATCTGGCATCCGAAGTTGATCTCGCTGCGGATCGCGCTGGGACTTCCCCGGTATCCGGCGCAGGTCGTGGCGACGCGCACCGGCGATCTCGACATCGAGTCCTCACTGCTCTACAACGTACCGTACCTCCGTGTATTCATCATCACCAACGACGACGGAGCAGAGGCGGTGCGGCCGCACACGTCCACACGGCCGTGGATTCAGGTGCTGAGCGGTGGTGCCTCATCTGATCTTGTTGGTGCCCTCAGAACGTTGCGCGCCGACCACGGCGTGACACGGGTGTCCAGCATAGGTGGCCGGACCCTGACGACACAGTTGATTGATGCGGGTGTGGTGCAGGACATCTACCTCACGACGTCGCCGATCCCCGGCGGCGAGCCCAACACGCCGTTTTACACAGGGGAGTCCCAGCTCAACACCCGGCTAGTCGTGAAGAAGGCCGGCCAGGGTGACGAAGCCGGCGTGGCCTTCGAGCACTTCGTGCTCTCGTAGTCCAGGCCTTCCAGGGAGACAGTCTCAGTGTGCACCCGTGCCTGGCTGGGCGAGCGCTCGAGGCCCCGACTCGGGTGGGCGGAAGAACAACGCCAGCGCGATCGCCGCGATGGACGCAGCGGCGAGTGGCACCATGAAGAGCCCCCTGAAGTCCGTCACGCCGTTTGTCGTATACACACTCTGCAGCAGCCACGGACAGATGAAGTTGGCCAGCAGTGCGCCGATGCCGAGAATCTGGAGATTAAACAGCCCCTGCGCGCTGGCGCGGATGTTCTTCGGACTGTGCGCGTCCACAAAGATGTAGACGGTGGCAAAAAAGAACGCGTAGCAGACGCCGTGCAGCACCTGCACCGCGATGATCATGCCGGCGCTTGCGGGGAACAGCGCGTAGACCGCAAACCGGGCCGCATGCCCAAGAATGCCAATCACCATCGTGGTGCGCCAGCCGAGCTTCACCAGCGTCGCACCCAGCACGAGCATCGTGAGAATTTCCGCGACCTGACCAATGCTCATGACGGGCGTGATCCAGTTGGACGCGATGCCAACGCCTCCCGCCTCCACGGGCGTCCCGAGGAAGACGCCGGTCCAGTTGAAGTACGCGTTGTGCACAAACGAATCAACGAGGGTGACGAGCCACAACACCAGGATGAACGGATGCTTGAGCAGACCGAACGCTTCCGCCCAGGCCGTCTGGCCGCTCGCAGTGGCCGGTCGCGCCTGGGGGGCTGACGTGGGCAAAACAAGACTGAACGCGGCAAGCGCCAACGACGCGAGGCCGGCGACAATGAAGGTCCATCGGGTGGCGGCTTTGGCCGCATCGCCCACCAGGGGATTGGCGAGCGCGGTGCCGATCCAGTTCACAAAGCCCACGGGCGCGGCCGCGTCCACCGCCGCCCAGTTCACAAAGATGAACGTGAACGGCCAGGCGGCCAGGATCCAGCCAATCGTGCCGCCCATGCGCACAAGGCCGAACTCCTTGTCCGGGTTCTTCATGTTGGCGAACGCAATCGAGTTGGTGATCGAGATCGTCGGCACGTACAGCAGACAGTGCACGAACATGAAGGCGAAGAACGGCAGGAACGACCGCGTGAACCCACACGCCAGAATCGCCAGACCGCCAATCAGATGCGAGAGCGCCAGCACCCGTTCAGGTGACGCCGACCGATCAGCCCATTGATTGCTGAAGAACATCCCGATGATCGAGGCCACCGGAAACGCGCTCAGGATGAGCGACTGTTCAAGTGGGCTGAAGCCCAGGCTCGGCAGATACCCGAAGATGAGCGGAAGCCAGGCGCCCCAAATGAAAAATTCGAGCACCATCATCACGAAGAGTCGCTGGCGGATCGTCATGTTTTACGGCAATACCTTTTTTTACGGCAACACTTTGACGCGGAGATTTTTGTACTGCACGCGCGACCCGTGTTCCTGGAGAACAAGGTGTCCCCTGGGTTCACGGCCGTAGCGGGGCACGTCCTTGAACTTGCTGGCCGTCAGACGCCTGGTCCAGTCGGGGCTCTGCAGGTCGTAGTCCACAACCTTCTCGCCGTTGAGCCAGTGCTCCACGTGGGTGCCGTTGACGACGAGCCTGCCCTGATTCCATTCACCGACCGGCTTGGTCATGTCCCTCGTCGGCGCGTGGAGCGAGTGGTTGGACCCGGCTGACGTCATCGGGTTCTTGCCGTCGGAATGACCTGCGTTGTGCAGAATCTGAAATTCTGGTCCGCTGTGGTACGTGCGATCGAGATCTTCGGTCACGCGAAACATGACACCGCTGTTGCCGCCGGGCGGCACCTTCCAGTCGAACTCAAACTCGAAGTTCGTGTACTGGTCCCGGCTCACCAGATCAACGGCGACTCCTTTGGTCCACGTGATCGCGCTTTCCTCGACGCGCCAACTGTCGGGCACGGTCGCCATCTTGTACCCGCGCCAGTGGGCAATCGTCTGGCCGTCAAACAACGAAACCCATTGGGGTTGAGTGGCCGACACGCCGCTGCTCAACAGTGACAAGACGGCGAGGATCGCGACGGCCACACGTGTCCTGACGTCCGGGGGTCCCGAAGTCCCGTGGCTCACAGCGAATAACCAGCCCGGTACTGCCGCGTGAGGAACTGGTTCGCGGCTTCATTGTTGGTCACGCGCATGTTGGCGGCGTCATAATGGATCTTCGTATTCGCGCGCAACGACACAATACCGAGCAGCATCACTTCGGTGAGCTGCGCGGCAAACGAAAACGGCGACGAGATTGTGTCCGTGCCCTTGATCGCATTCACCCAGTTCATTTCGTGTGACTGGTGCGGGATACGGACCATCTTCTCCGGGGGTGGACCGTAGCTGTTGTGCATCTCCATCGGCAGCAGGCGCGGACGCGCACCGTAGGTGTTCTGCAACATCTTGCCCTTGGTGCCGATGTAGAGAATGCCACCCTCACCTTCCAGCGCCTCATCACCAATTTCGTCGGGTTTGGGCGGCGTGAGGCCACCGTCGTACCACACCATCTTGACGGCCGGACGGTTGCCGCGCGCAGGGAACGTGTAGTGCGTGGTCGTCGCCAACGGGTAACTCGCGATCCCCATCTGCGGTCGTCGTTCAAATGTCGTCGACAACGTTTCAATCACCGTGGGCATGCCGAGGTTGAGTCCCCAGAAGGGGTGATCGATCAGGTGTGCGCCCATGTCGCCAAGAGCGCCCTGCCCCCAGTCCACCCATCCGCGCCAGTTGAACGGGTGGAAGACTGGGTGATATTCCACGTCCGGCGCGACACCGAGGAACAGATCCCACTGCAAGGTTGACGGCTTGGTCGTGCCTTCCGACGCCATCGTTGCCGCGAGCCGCCGCGTGATGGCGCTGTTGTTCCAGTTGGTGGGCGGAGTGCCCGTCATCGCGGACGGACGCGGGATGCCCTGCGGCCAGAACACGAGCGGCCGATTGGTCCAGACGTGCACTTCAGTCACGTCGCCGATGACGCCGGCCTGCAGATATTCCTGGCCGCGACGCGCATCATCTTGTGAGTGGCCCTGATTGCCCATCTGCGTGACGATCTTCGGCATCGCCGCCGCTTTCTGCGACAGGTGACGCGCCTCGTGCACCGACCAGCACAGCGGCTTTTGCACGTAGACGTGTTTGCCCAGGTCCATCGCGTTGGACGCAATGACCGCGTGCATGTGGTCGGGTGTCGCCACGATGATCGCGTCGATGTCCTTCTGCTGCTCGAGCATCTCGCGATAGTCGCGGTACCGTACGACCTTCTTCATCTGCTGGTCGACGAACTTCTCGAGGTGGACGTCGCCCGGTTCCTGCGTCCACTTCCCGTCGGCCGCCGTCTGCATCTTCGATTTGCCGAAGTTCTGCCACGTCGGCTTTGCAGGTCCTTGCGCGGCTCCGGCTGCGCCTGCGCCACCCTGTCGTCCACCCCCGCCACCGGCCGCAGCCGCAGCCGTCGGGATGGGATAAATGCGGTCGCGCCAGCCGGTCAGCCGCCGCTCCATCAACACGTCGTCCACGTCGCACAAGGCGACGATGTTCTGGCTCATGACGGCCTGGGTGTTGCTGCCGCCCATGCCGCCGACGCCAACGGTGGCGATGTTGAGCACATCGCTGGGGGCCTGGTACCCTCGGCCACCCAGCACCGATCGCGGCACGATGACAAACCCCGCGCCGGTGATGGCGGCCTTTTTGGCGAACTCTCGACGTGTGACCTTGGACATGTGGGCCTCGCGGGAAATTTTGTGGTGCGCAACGGTGGCATGCCGACAGCCGCCGGTCAAGCGGTAACATTGTCGGATGCCCGTTCGCCCGTCCGTGATGTGGAAACAGATGCCCCTCGAAAAGCGCCAGGCTGCAGCCGCGGCGTTTTGGGAGGATGAAAATGGCCAGGACCAGCAGGTCGAGGTCATCGTGACACTCGCGCGGAAGCTCAACTACAGGCCGAAGAGTCTGCAGCAGCTCCCGGCCGAGCGCCGGACCAAACTCCTCGCCAATATGAGTGATGTGTCGGAGGCGGTCGCCACCCGAGCGCTGATCGGCTATCACCTGTCGTCGGAGCGCCCCCTGATGGCGGCGTTTCTGGATGCCGTGGGTCTCGAACACGACAACGGCCTGATCACCGCTGAGGAAGTGCCGACGCCCGCCCCCGAAAAGGTTGCGGCGGGTGTGGCAGCCATCAAGGCCGCGTTCCCGGCAGATGCCGTCCAGTTGTATTTGAACACCCTGCTGGTCCTGGATGGGGACACTTGGGGCGCTCTGGATGGCCAGATCGACTGAATTGCCTGACCTGCGAGTCGAGCCTCGTGGTACCCGACTTGCATTTCCCAGGCTGTGGGAGGGCGGTTTGCGTCCTATAGTTGTGACGTTCCGAGTCCTTGTGTGTCCAGCACTCCTCCTCCTCCTGGCTGGAGACGCGGGACTGGTGTCGCAGGCTTGGGCGCAGACCACTCCCCCTCCCACTCCACCTCCTTCCGCAGCGACAGCCTCTGCCGCCGGTGAACTTCCGGTCGACTTGAGCCGCATCCGCGATGGCCTGCAGCAACCCGTGACGGCCCTGAAGTTTGCCGACGGCCGACTGCGGTTTTTTGCCCAGACCGAGGAAAAAGCCGTCAGTTTTGAGGCGCTGACGTTTGGCTTCAATTTGTTCCATGGACCCGTGCCCGGGGCGGGCATGACGCATCAGGAATTTCTGAACCAGGTCACGCCGAAGTACCTCAACAGTTCAGGCGGCATTCGGGCGATTGAAAGTCTTGAGTGGGGCCTGGTCAACTACGCGGCGGTCTGGACGATCAAACGCCTCTACAAAGAACTGTCCGAAGCGAAGACGTCGCTACGAAAGAAACAGATCCAGGATCAGATCGATCGTGAACTGGCCGCCCTCAAGGGCGGCAAATAGATTATCGACACCCTCCCGAACACCCGAGCGTCACACGCGCGCCGGATGAGAGAGTACGGCTCGTCGCCCGCCAGTGGTGTCAGCCGATCAGCGCCCGCCAGAATTCCCACCACACACTCGTCATGATTGCCGCCTCGGCACGGAGCCAGCGGGTCGCCATGTGTGACCACGCGCGTCTCGGCGGCATCCGGCTCGACTGTCACGCGCCACTGCCGACGGTCTCCGCGGAATCGGCCAAAGAGGCCCTCGGGCACATTCGTCGCACGGCGCTGCAGGACCTGTGACGGGGTCTCCACGCGCACCCGATCGTCCAACAGCACCCGGCCCGGGGCGCCCGTAAACTCCTCGGGACCGACGGACTCGCGAATTTTCAGTCCTACCGCGGCAATGCCCAGCAACTGATCCACATCCACCCGCACCGTTCGTGTGGCAGCCTCAGCCACCGTCAGCACATCGTCGAGCAGATGTCCGGTCAGGGTGGCGGCAACGATCGCCGCTTTGACGCGGGGCCAGTAGCGATGACCGTAGAGAAATCGGTGTGAGGTGTCCACGCTGACCGCCGGATTCCAGCGATCACACCACGCGAACCAGATCTCGGTGGCCACCCGGTCCACCGGGTGAATTTGAGTGAACAAGTCGGTCACGTCGAGGTAGATTGTACAATCTCATGATCTATTACGGCGCGCTTCTCACACTGGCCGGGATTCTCACCACGCAGGCGCCGGCCGACACTCGCGCGGCCATTGAGCAGTTGATTAAACAGTCGGGCGCGGAGGTCGCCGTCGCATGGCGGCCGCTGGACGCAAAGCCGGGCGAAGAGATCCTGATCAATGTGGACGAGCGCTTCCATGCGGCGTCCACGATGAAGGTGCCGGTGATGATCGAACTGTTCCGGCAGATTGAGGCAGGCGAGCGAAAGCTCGACGATACCGTCGTTGTCACCAATCAGTTCACGAGTATTCACGACGGTACGCCCTACACGCTCTCCGCCACCGAGGACTCCGACGGAGAGATCTACAAGGCGATGGGGACGCCGCTGTCGTATCGCGTGCTGGTCGAGGCAGCCATCACGGTGAGCAGCAACCTCGCGACGAACATTCTCATCGAGCACCTCGGCGCAAAGAATGTGCAGGCCACCGTGGACAAGATGAACGCGTCCGGCATGCAGGTGCTGCGCGGTGTGGAGGATCAGAAAGCGTTTGACGCGGGTAAGAACAATACGACCACCGCGCGCGGTCTCCTGACGTTGTTTGAAGCGATCGGCAAGGGACAGGCCGTCAGTCCCTCGTCCTCTGCGAGAATGGTGGACATCCTGAAGCGGCAGAAGTTTGTGGAGGGGATCCCGGCCGGCCTTCCCCCTGGGACACCCGTTGCGCACAAGACCGGCTCGATCACCCGCATCAGGCACGACGTCGGCATCGTCTACACCAATCGTCCGTACGTGCTTGTGGTGCTCACGCGCGGTATTCAGGATCCGAAAGTCGCGGACGTGTTGATCGCGAGCATCAGCCGCGAAATCGCGGCGAGCCAGGCGGGGCGGTCAGAATAGCTGGCCCGCCCACAACTCCGAGAAAAACGTCTCGACAGGCAGCACACGGACGCCATCGTCGGTCATGCGCGGCAACCGCTCCATCGAGACAATGATCCGAGTCGTCAGTGTCGTTTCTTCCGAGAGCGCGGCCAGGCCTTTTGCGTCAGACGGCGTCACGCGCGACGAGCCCTTCACCTCAATAGCGACACTGTCGCCCACGACCAGATCGACCTCGTGACCGGCGTGTGTGCGCCAGAACGTCAGCGGCAGATCGATGCGGCGGTAGTCAAGGTAGGCCTTCACCTCGAGCAGCACGAGATGTTCGAGCGCGGCACCGAACAGTTCCGAACCTGGTGCAATATTGCCGCGTTTCATGAGGGTGTTGGCGACGCCAACGTCGAAGAAATAGAATTTGGCAGTGGCGACTGGCTTCCGTTTTCGCTGCTGCCTGAATGCGGGCAACTGGAATCCAATCAAAGTGTCTTCGAGCATCTGATAGTGCTCACGAACCGTCCGGACCGGGACGCCTGTGTCGTTGGACACGTTGGCGAAGTTGAGGATGTGTCCATTGGTCAGTGCCGCGACCTCGAGGAACCTGGAGAAGCGTTCCAGTGATCGCACCAACCCTTCTGCGCGGATCTCTTCCTGCAAATACACACTGACGTAGGCGTGCAGGTCCTCGCCTGGGACTGGGGAGTCAAACACTGCCGGCAGGCTGCCCACGTTCAGCCGGCGCATCAGCGTGTCAGCGGGAAGTTCGGCGGACACAAGCGGATGTAGACGTGTGAACCACGCGCGGCCCGCCAGCAGGTTGGCTGATCCGCGTTTGAGTTTTCGCGCGCTGCTGCCAGTGAGCACAAATCGCAAGTCGCGATTCCGATCGATGAGCGCCTGCACTTCATCGAGGAGCCCCGGCAGCTTCTGAATTTCGTCGATGACGATAAGCGTGTCGCGGGGATCGAGCGTCTGTCGCAACGTCTCCGGACGGGTGCTCAGTTCACGGAATGTGTCGGCTTCGAGCAGGTCAATGTAGCGAGCGTGCGGAAAAGTCTGCCGAAGCAGCGTGCTTTTGCCCGTCTGGCGCGGTCCCAGGAGGAACAGGGAACGATGGCGAACGAGGTCGCCGATGGGTAGCCATCTCGAGTACACGAGGTATTATTGCCGAAATATGGCTAAAATCGGCAGTAGTGTTGCCCAATATAGCTAAAATCGGCAATAGCTATATGCCCATGCCTACGACTCCCTGAGTATCTCCGCCGGGTCCACACGCATCGCCGACCGTGCGGGCATCCATGAGGCCACCGTCGCCACCACGACGACGGTGAATATCACCAGTGACCAGGTGACCGGATCGAGGAATGTCACGCCGTACTGCGTGGACGCGATCCAGCGCGCGAGTCCCCATCCCGCGCCGAGACCAACACCCAAACCGGCCAGCGTTACGAAAAGACCGTCACGTAGCACCAGGCGGCGAAGATCCGAGGGGTGTGCGCCAAGAGCCGCGCGGATTCCAAACTCACGCCGCCGTCGGCTGACTGCGTAGGCCAGGACGCCATAGAGTCCCGCTGCAGTTGCGAGAAGGGCGAGGCCGGAGAAGGCGGTCGCTACGACGGCCGCGGTTCGAGGCCGGGCGAGTTGTTCGCTGAAGTCGTCCGAGAGTGGCCGAATCGAGGTGATGCCGATTCCGGCGCTGACCGAGGTGATCGCCTCGCGAATGCTCTCGTGGGACGCACACGCGGGTGCACAGCGGATGCCCAGACGGATTGTCGTCGCCGTCGCTGTAGGCGACCAGAATTGATAGAACTCCGGATGGTCCTCCCGCGGTTCGGTCATCGAGTTTCGGATCTCGGTGGCCACGCCGACGATGTGCTGGGTCGTCTTCCAGAGTGTGAGCGTGCGACCAACCGGCGAAACATCTCCATACAACTGACGGGCAAGTTTCTCGCTGAGCACGACCGTGTGCTCGGTGTCGGTGGGCTCAAAACTGCGGCCGTCGACGATCTGGATGCCGAACGTTTCAAAAAAGCCTGTGCCCACGGAGTAGCTGCGCATCAACTCGACTGGCACGGGCGCGCTGTCCGGCACGTCGGTCCGTATTTCGAAGCCGAAATGCATGGAGCCGTTTTCCGGCGGGACATTTGAGGTGCGGTTCACGCGCTCGATGCCGGGCAGGGCCGCGAGGCGCGCTTCGATGTCGCGCGCGAGTACGGACGTCGACACGCCGGACTGGCCGGCAGCGGCAGGCGCCGTGAGGGTGGCCACCAGCACGCGGTCCGCCTCGAGCCCTCGATCGGCATTGGTCAGGTTGACAAATGATCGGACGTGCAACCCCGCCGAGGCAAGCACCGCGACGGCCATCGCGACTTCGACGACGAGGAGCCCCTTTGTGAGGCGACGCGAACTCACTGAGTCCGTGCCGCCACGGGACCCAGCGATCGCCTGGTTGACATCGGTGCGTGTGCCCAACCACGCAGCCGGCAGGCCCGCCAGCAACACGGCCAGGAACCCAATCGCGGACGTGGCCGCGACGGCGCGCAGGTCGATGTCGAGGTGATTCAGCGTGCGCCAGATCAGATCGGCAGGCAGGGTTTCTCTCGCGAGTGCAATCAGGCCGTACGCGAGGCCGAGCCCGAGCAGGGTCGCCACAATACCGATGGCGACGTTTTCAAGGAGCACTTGTCGCAGGAGCCTCAGCCTGGATGCGCCCAGTGCGGTGCAGACGCCGAACTCGCTGCGGCGGGCTGACGTGCGCGCGAGGATCAGGTTGGTGACGTTGGCGCACAACAACACAAACACGAGCCCCACGCCGATGGCGAGCGAGACAATCGATTCACGCGAGTAGTCGTCAATGCTGCTGCCGACTGGCTTCGTCATGGCCTTCGCCGCGCTGCCCTGGTGCTGCACCGCAATGTCGGTCGCGACTCGTTCGGCTTCCGAGGGCGGCATGCCCGCGGGGCGTCGCACAAACACGAGCAGTTGATTGGAGGCCGACCCGGCCGGCGGACGGTCGATGTCCAGAGGTCGCCAGATCCCTTTGCCCTGGATCGGGAACCGGAGGCCGCTGGGCATCACGCCCACAACAACTGTAGGCCTGCCCGATACCTCGACGACTTTGCCGACGATGAGCGGGTCGGCGAAGAAGGTTTCCCGCCACGCCTCTTCAGACAGCAACACGTAGTCGTCGTTGCCGTCGGCCCCTTCGCCCTTGACGAATTCTCGGCCCAGCAACGGGCTCACACCCAAATCGGCGAACGTCCCCGGCGTGACGCGTGATCCTCGGCGGGTGACCAGACCGTTGGGACTCTTGAACTCTCCGACCGCATTGATGACAACCGGCAAGACGGATTCGAAGGCGCCACTATCGCGCCAGGCGCGCACCAGGGCAAAATCCGGGCGGGCTCGAGCACCCTGAAGCCAGATGCTGGACAGGGCGCCAGCGTCCCGATACGGAGCCGGGCGCACGATGAAGGCATCCACGATGGTGAACATCGCGGACGTGACACCAATCGCAAGTGTGAGGAGTGCAATGGCGCCGACCGCTGCGCGGGGCTGGCGCGCCAGTCGGCGCCATCCTCCAAGAACATCGTCAACAAGCTGCTGCATGGGGAAACCGGCCTTGTGTGGAGGGCGAGGAGGTTGACCGCCCGTGATTGGTGTCGTGTGGCCAAGACGGGCTCGGACGGCGGTCGCGGTCAGATCGGTCAACTCGGCCAGCACGATCCACACGAAGCCGAGGCGGCCGTGACGATGGCGAGCGTCGGCGCAGACGTCGCGAAATGTGGCGGCGGCATCCGGGTGCCAAGCGCGGCCAAGAAAGCGTCGCATGACTACACGCCTGACGTATCGCTGAGGACGTGTTTGCGACGCGCCACCCCGATCAGGGCTTCGAGTCGTTGGGCCTCCGATCGCAGGACTGCGTCACCCAGCGGGGAGAGGCTGTAGTACCGGCGGCGGCTGTCTTCGGGCTTGTCCGCGGCTGCCGAGGGAGCCTCGACCTCGCTGATCAACTGCTCGTCCAGCAGCCGCTGGACGAGTGTGTACAGCGTCCCGGTGCGGAGGGTCACCTGTCCGCCGGAGCGCTCTTCGACCTCTTTGATGATGGCGTAGCCATGCCTATCGCAGTCAGCGAGGGCCAGGAGCACCTGGAATGCAAAGGGCGTAAGTGGAAGAAACGAAAGGGGATTTGTCGATTTTGGCGGCATCGGTTCGCGTCTCCGTAAATACATAGACAATCAATACATTGATTGACAGTGCATATGACGGAGATTGTCACACAACGGTTTGCCCAGACCGAGCGTCAGTAGGGCGGCCTGAACGAAAGTAGGGCGGCCTGAACTTGAAGGCCGCCATTGTATTTACTCCGTCCAACGGTATAACGTCTACCGGCAATGGCGACGACAACGATGACACCGCAGGTTTTCCAGATCCTCTTGTCCCTCGCCGAGGCGCCCAGGCACGGCTACGCGATCATCACCGACGTCCGCGACCGCACCGGGGGGCAGATGGACCTGACCCCCAGCACACTCTACGACGCGCTCGCGCGACTGTCGGACCAGGGACTGATCGCCGAGACCGCAGCGCCGGCGGACGCGCCAACCACTGACTCGCGGCGGCGCTACTACGCACTGACCAAGGCCGGCCGCGCCGCCGCCGAAGACGAGGCTACCCGGCTCGCGCGCCTGCTCGACATGGCCCGCGCCA